>NZ_JAQZSH010000002.1:0-309208 GCF_053902585.1 Longispora urticae | reverse complement strand
GGCGCGCCGCCAGGCGCGCCCACCCCGGCACCCCGCTACAGAACAGCGATCCCCTCGATCTCCACCAGCGCCTCGGCATCCCACAGGCGCGCGATCCCGATCCCCGCCGCCGCCGGATACTCCTGTCCGGCGAGCCGCTTCCACACCCGGCCGATGTCCCGCGCGTGCGCCCGGTAGTCCTCGACGTCCACGATGTAGATGGTCACCTTCGCCAACTGGTCGGGCCGGCCCCCGGCCGCGGCGAGCGCGGTCAACAGGTTCCCGAGCGCCTGCTCGAACTGCTCGACGATGCCGCCGGGGACGATCCGGCCCTCCTGGTCGAGGGCGGTCTGACCGGCCAGGAAGACCATGGTGCCGGTCCCCACCACGGCGTGCGCGAACCCGCTCGGCGCTGCCAGCTCCGCTGGATTGACACGTTTCACGTGAAACCTCCTCAGTGACCGACTGGGCCGGACCCCATCATGACTCCGGGACCCTATGCGCCCGGGCGGGCGCTCTGGAAATGCGATTAGGGCGCCACGAGCACAAACCATCCGACGGGTACGAAGCCTCGGGCCCCGCTACCCCTTGCGCCGCTGGTACCCCACGAACCCGGCCACCGCGATCAGCACCACACACGGCGCGAACCAGTGCGCCAACACTCCCCCGGGCGTGCCCCCGGTGAGCAGCGCCAGGATCCGGATGCCCTGGGCGAGCTTCACCCCGATCACGATCGCGCTGACCAGCAGCCCCCCGGCGAGCACCGTCGTCGTCCGGTTCGCGTCGCGCAGCCCCGCGCCCACCGTCGCCGCGACCCCGACCGCCACCACCACGATGGCCCAGAGCGCGACCCGGGGCTTGCCGCCGATGTCGAGCACGGGGAGCAGCCCGGCCAGTGCGACGCCCGGCCCGATCATGAGCAGCGGACGGCGGAACCGGTCGGGGGCGAGCGCGGCGGCCACGACGACGGCCACGCCGAGTACCCCGGCGACGACGAACGCGACCCCGTACCCCTTGAGGGCGATCTTCTGCATCTGGAGCGTGACCTGGACGGCCGTGCCGAACAGGACCACCCCGAGCAGGGCGACCCCGGCGAGCAGCGGGCCCCGGCTGCGCACCGAGGCGTAGAGGGCGTAGCCGGCGAGGGCGAGCAGCGTCAGGTACAGGATCATCAGGTCGCCGGCGGAGGTCGGCTGGATCGGCTGGACCAGCGGGCCGACGGCGGCGAACACGGCGAGCCCGCCGAGCAGCGGCAGCAGCGGGCCGGCCCCGGGATCGACGGGCCGCTTCTTCACGTTCTCGTAGGGCGTGGGCAGCAGGCTGGTCAGGAAGCCGAGGACGGCGATCCAGACGTAGAGCTGGCCGTTGACGTTCGCCTCCAGCCAGGAGCTGGCCAGCAGGGTGCCCAGCACGGCGCCGCCCCAGCACGCGGCCAGTCCGGCGGCGTTCGGCCTGCGGGTCTTGGCGAGCGGGGCCACGGCCTGCGGCAGGATCGCGCCGAACGCGACCGCCCCGGCCAGGTAGGGCACCCCGTGCGCGAGCGACTGCCCGAAGAGCTCGACCGTCGTGTACGCGTTCCCCGCGAGCAGCACGGCCGCCACCCCGAGCCCGGCGGTGACCGCCCAGCGGGCCCAGCCGAACTTGGCCAGCCACCCGCCGGCCACGGCCCCGATCAGGATCCCGACCAGGGGTTCCGTGAGGCCGCCGCCCCAGCCGGTGCTGGCCGCCTGCATGATCACCCGGGTGCCGACGCCGGCGGTCGCCGCGACGGTGACGGCGAGCGCGAGGTCGGTGAGCCGCTTGTCCATGGCGCCAGACGCTACATGTACTGGCGGGTAGCGCGCAGTACCGCGGACCGGTATTTCGCTCCGAACAGGGCCGTGTGCGCGAGCAGCAGGTGCAGCTGGTGCAGCGCGACCCGGTCCCGCCAGCCGTCGGCCAGCGGCCAGGCCTCGTGGTAGCTGGCCAGCGCCGTCTCCAGGTGCGGGGTGCCGCCGAACAGGAACAACGTGGCCAGGTCGGACTCCCGGTGCCCGCCGTACGCGGCCGGGTCGACCAGCCACGGGGTGTCCCCCTCGCCCCAGATGATGTTGCCCGGCCACAGGTCGCCGTGCAGCCGGGCGGGCGGCTCCTCGGGGGCCTCGATCCAGATGCCGGCGATCCGCGCCGCGTCGGTGGTGTCGAGCGCGCCGTTGTCCACGGACAGCCGCAGGTAGGGCAGGATCCGGCGCTCCCGGTACCAGGTGGCCCAGTCCGTCCCCGTCGTGTTGTCCAGCGGCAGGTTCCCCAGGTACCCGTCCTCGGCCGCCCCGAACGCGGGCGCGCCGGCCCGGTGGGTGGCCGCGAGTTCCCGGCCGAACCGTTCGGCGGCCAGCGCGGTCGGCCGGCCGTGTTCGACCCACTCCATCAGGAGCAGCTCGTCGGTGGCGGAGATCAGTTCGGGCACCGCGACCCCGCCGGCCTCCCGGAGCCAGCGCAGTCCGCGCGCCTCGGCCGCGAACAGCCCCGGCGGTGCGGCCCGGCGCTCCTCGGTCGGCGAGCCGGACACCCCGCCCGGCCAGGTCTTGAGCAGCAGGTCCGTACCGTCGTCGAGGGTGATCCGCTCGGCTGAGCAGATCGAGCCACCCGCCACGGGGGTGGTGCGCAGCCGCTGGTGCGTCAGAAACGTGAGCAGCAGGTGCGGGTTCGCGCGCAGGTACGCCAGGTCCACGCCCTCATATTGCCCCAGGGAAACCCCCGATGGGCGAATCAGGGTCCAGGGCGGGTCAATCCCTGAGGTGTGCGGCGCCGAACGCGCCCAGGATGATCCACATGACTCTCCGCCGCACAGCAGTCGCCTTCGCCGCCGCGTCCATGGCCGTCCTGGGCCTCGCGACCCCCGCGATGGCCACCCCCTCGCAGTGCGCACCGTCCAGGAACACCGCCGCCCTGAAGCAGGCCATCTCGGTCCTCGACGGGGAGGCGACCGGCGCGCTGGTCCGGTTCACCGGCGCCGGCGGGTGCTTCCGGGGCGCCAACGGGGTGTCGGACCTCGGCACCGGCCGGGGCATCCGCGAGGACAGCCGGTACCGGATCGGCAGCATGACGAAGACGTTCACCACGGTGGCGGTGCTCCAGCTCGCCGCCAAGGGGAAGATCGACCTCGACGAGACCGTGCAGCACTACCTGCCCGGGTACCTGCCCGACAGCTACGCGCCGATCAAGGTCCGCAACGTGCTGAACTACACCAGCGGCCTGCGCGGCCTGGACATCGACCACAAGGACCCGGCCTGGTTCCTCGCGCACCGGTTCGACACCTGGGCGCCGGAGTCGCTGATCGACCGGACGAAGCCGCTGCTGTTCACGCCGGGCGAGTTCCAGAAGTACGACAACAGCGGGCACCTCGTCGCCGGCATGCTGATCGAGAAGGTGACCGGCCGGCCGTACGCGGACGCCGTCAAGCGCGGCATCATCAACCCGCTCGGCCTGCACGGCACCTCCGTACCCGGCGTCTGCACCGGCATCCCCGGCCCGCACGCCAGGGGCTACGAGCTGATGGACGGCCGGTACGTCGACATCACCGAGGCGAACCCGACCTACCAGTGGTCCGCCGCTGAGATCATCTCGACCGCGCCCGACCTGGAGACGTTCATGGTCGCCCTGGTCTCCGGCAAGCTGCTCGCCCCGGCGCAGCAGGCCGAGCTGAAGGCCATCCCGCCGGTGAAGATGTACGGCAACCCGAACCAGGACGCCGTGTTCGGCGCGGGCATCATGCAGCTCAAGGTCGGCAAGCTGGTGCTGTGGGGCAAGACCGGTGACCGGCCGGGTTACCAGAGCGGCACGGCGGTCACCGAGGACGGCGCGTTCCGGCTCTCGTACTCGATCAACACGATCCACATGGGCGGGGAGCGCACGCCGACGGCCGACAAGATCGTGGCGGCGTCCCTCAGCTGACCCGGCGGCGGCCCGGTGAGCCGGGCGGCCCCGTGAGCCGGCAGGCGCCCCTCGAGAACCCGGTCGATCGAGCAGCCACTTACCCGAGCGGCACCGTCTCGAACACGACCGGCACCATTTGGGACCCGTCATAATCCCAGCGCAGCAGCTCCACCTCGGTGACCAGCGCGTCGCCGAGGTGGAGCTGCCGTCGTTCGCCGACCCAGTCGGCCAGGCGGGCCGGCTCGGCGACCGGGCCGGCGAAGTGCACGAGGTTCGAGTACCAGATGGTGCGGTGGAAGTCGGCCTCGTAGTACCCGTCCGGGCCGAGCGCCGCCCCGAACCGGTCCTTGAGCAGCTCGGCGGTGTCGCCCTCGGCCGCCGCGCAGGCCATCACGCTGCCCGGGGTCAGGGTCAGCCCGGTGACGGCGAGCCGGAACGGCCGGAGCCCGACGGCGGCCTTGCGGAGCGCGTCGCCGACCCGCTGAACCGTGGCGTCGCCGGCCGGCAGCCCGGTCCGGTACGGCTCCAGGCAGCGCACCGTGAAGTGTGAGGAGTGCGCGTTGCCGGTGGCCCAGTGCCCAAGGCCGGCGAGTGCCAGGGCCTCGGCGCCGACCTCGGCCATCCGGGCCGCGAGGGGCGGGGTGGGGCGGAACGCGACCGTCAGGCCCCAGGCCGGGCCGCCGTCGACCGGCGGGGTCTCCCGCTTGGGCTGGCCGGAGAGGAGTGCCGCCCGGCCCTTGGCGTAGAGCTCGTCGAAGAGGGTCATGGCGGCCGAGCCTATCTCGGGTGCGGAGGCCTGCGCGTGCTTGCGGGGCGGGGGCACATGTCCGGCGCGCGGCTTGGTGACCACCCGTTGAGTGCCTCGGCGACGGGGTCACACGCTCGGCGTAGGTGGTGGGGTGACCACCCTTCGAGTGCCTCCAGGTCGGGGTCACACGCGCGGCGTAATCGTCGAAGCTCGTTGGTTTTCGGTGTTTGCCCAGTTCATCGAGGGCGCGGCGCTACAGCGGGAGGTAGCGGCCGCCGTTCACGTCGAGGGTCACGCCGGTGATGAAGCTGGCCCCGTCGCCCGCGAGGAACACGATCGGGTCGACGATCTCGCGGAGTTCCGGCATCCGGCCGAGCGCGATGGCGTCGAGGACGTCGGCGCGCTCCCGGTCGCTGAGCCCGTCGAACATGCCCTGCAACCGGCCGGTGAGGAACAGCCCCGGCGCGACGGCGTTGACCCGGATGCCGCGCGGGCCGAGGTCCCGGGCGAACTTCCTGGTCAGACCCCCGATCGCGGCCTTGGCGGCGGCGTAGGGCGCGCCGGTCACCGGGGACGGCTGCCGGCCGCCGATCGAGGAGCACGTGACGATCGCGTCGCCCGGGGACATGTGCCGGGCGGCCTCGCGGACGCAGTAGAGGGTGCCCTTGACGTTGACGTCGAGAACCAGATCGAGATCTTCTTCTGTGTACTCGTCCCGCGGGGTCCCCAACGAGCCCCCCGCCAGCGCGATCAGGACATTGGGTCGGAAGTCGGCCATCAGCGCGGCCACGGCGGCGGCGTCCCGAACATCGTGTTCGGGCAGGTCGGCGGCCAGGACGGTGTCGCCCAGGGCCTCGAAGGCGGCGCAGACCGCGCGCCCGATCCCGCCGTTCCCACCGGTGACCAGCACTCTCCGCACGACTACTCTCCTCACACCCGACCGAACGCCGCCCACCTCGCGCGACCTCGTCACATGTCGCACCGTTGACGATCGTCGCGAAGACAGCATAACCTTGGCCCGTGCGTATAGCGGTCATCGGCGGCGGCCCCGGCGGGCTCTACTTCGCCGCGCTCGCCAAACAGCTCGACCCCACCCGGGAGATCACCGTCTGGGAGCGCAACGCCCCCGACGACACGTTCGGGTTCGGCGTCGTCTTCTCGGACGAGACCCTCAGCGGCATCGAGACCGCCGACCCGGCGTTCTACGCGTCCCTGGCCAGCTCGTTCGCCCGCTGGGACGACATCGACGTGCGGTACCGGGGCGAGGTCATCACCTCCGGCGGCCACGGTTTCGCGGCGGTCAGCCGGCGACTCCTGCTGAGCCTGCTCGTCGAGCGCTGCCGGGACCTGGGCGTCGTGCTGCACCACAACACCGAGTTCCCCGGCGACCATGGCGCGTACGACCTGGTGGTGGCGGCCGACGGCGTGCACTCGGCCACCCGCAGGTCCCTGGCCGCAGAATTCCGGCCGAAGTACGAGACGGGCGACTGCCGCTACATCTGGCTCGGCACGGACAAGGTGTTCGACGCGTTCACGTTCGACGTGCTGGAGACCGAGTTCGGCGTGATGCAGGCGCACGCGTACCCGTACGACACCCACGGCTCGACGCTGATCATCGAGATGCGGGCCGACGTGTGGGAGCGGGCCGGGTTCACCGACGAGAACGCGATCGAGCGGATCGGCGCCCTGTTCGGCGACCTGCTCGGCGGGCACAAGCTGGTCAGCAACAACTCGAAGTGGATCGACTTCACGACGGTGAGCTGCGAGCGCTGGCAGCACGAGAACGTGGTGCTGATCGGCGACGCCGCGCACACCGCGCACTTCTCCATCGGCTCCGGGACGAAGCTCGCCATGGAGGACGCGCTGGCCCTGGTCGCGTGCCTGGCCGAGCAGCCCGACCTGGACCTGGCCCTGACCGCGTACGAGGTGGAACGCAAGCCCGTCGTCGTGTCCACCCAGCGCGCGGCCCGGGCCAGCCTCGACTGGTTCGAGAACCTCGCCGACTACGTGGGCCAGGAACCGCTGCGGTTCGCGTTCAACCTGCTCACCCGGTCGCGGCGGATCACGTACGACAACCTGAAGCTGCGCGATCCGGAGTTCGTGGCCCGGGTGCAGGCCAGCGGTACCCCGCCGATGTTCGAGCCCTTCCGGCTGCGCGGCCTGGAGCTGCCGAACCGGATCATCGTCTCCCCGATGGACATGTACTCGGCCGTCGACGGCATGCCCAACGACTTCCACCTGGTGCACCTCGGAGCGCGGGCCCTGGGCGGCGCGGGCCTGGTGATGACCGAGATGGTGTGCGTGTCCGAGCCGGGCCGGATCACCCCGGGCTGCACCGGGCTGTACACCGACGAGCAGGGCGACGCCTGGGCCCGGATCGTGCGGTTCGCCCACGACAACGGCGCGAGGATCGGCGTCCAGCTCGGGCACTCCGGACGTAAGGGGTCCACGAAGCTCATGTGGGAGGGGATGGACGAGCCACTCCCGGAGGGCAACTGGCCCGTGGTCGGCCCGTCACCGCTGCCCTACGGCCCCGGAAGCGCCGTCCCGCGCGAACTGACCCCCGAGGACCTGGAAGCGATCACGGCCGAGTTCGTGGCCTCCGCCGTCCGGGCCGACCGGGCGGGCTTCGACCTGCTCGAACTGCACTGCGCGCACGGCTACCTGCTGTCGTCGTTCCTGTCCCCGCTGGCCAACCTGCGCACGGACGCCTACGGCACCGACCGGCTGAAGTTCCCGCTGGAGGTGTTCGACGCGGTCCGCGCGGTCTGGCCGGCCGAGAAGCCGATGTCGGTCCGGATCTCCGCGACCGACTGGCACGCGGGCGGGGTCGACGCCGACGAGGCGGTCCGGATCGCGGCCGCGTTCGCCGAGCACGGGGTGGACGCGATCGACGTGTCCACCGGTCAGGTCCTCGCGGCGGAGCGCCCGGCATACGGGAGGTCCTACCAGACCCCGTACGCCGACAAGATCCGCAACTCGGTGCCCGGGCCCGCCGTGATCGCCGTCGGGGCCATCTCCTCGTACGACGACGTGAACTCCATCCTGCTCGCGGGCCGTGCCGACCTGTGCGCCATCGGCCGCGCGCACCTGTACGACCCGCACTGGACCCTGCACGCGGCGGCCGAGCAGGAGCACAGGATGGCCTGGCCGTCGCCGTACGCCGCGGGCAGCCGTAAGCCGCAGACCGGGCGAACCGACGGCCCGAAGCCGCGCCTGGAGTTGCTGCGCGGTAACGATTCGGGCACGCGACACCAACGTTGGCGTCCCGAAACCCCCTGATCTGCACCCATTGTCCCTCAGACAATCATCATCGTCACCGCGCGGGGGATAGCCCCGCGCCCCGCGATCCGGCTAAGTTGTCGCCGCTGACTGGTGTTTTGGGAAGAGGGGGAGTCGTGAACGAACAGGCCACGTTCCACGGCTTCGCGAACCCGGTCGACCCGACCGGCGCCGAGATGCGCGAGTGGGCGTACCACCCGGACTCGGTCTCGCTCGCCGGGCTCCCGCCGGACTGGGACCTGCTGGTCGCGCAGGACTCCCTGATCCCCACGCTCTACGAGCTGGCCGCCGACGCGCAGTGCCCGGCCCGCCGGTTCGCCCTGCACTGCCTGTACATCTACACGGCCGACGCGGTCCGCACCGACTTCCGGGCACATCCGAAGCGCCGGCTGAAGAAGATGATCGACCGGGCGGGCGGCGAACCCGACGAGCAGCTGCGGATGTGGGCCGCCAACGCGCAGGCCCTGATCAGCCACCCCGAGCTGTTCGACTACGCCGAGTGGTGCCAGGGCGGCCTGGTCCGCAAGCCCCGCCGCCTCCTGACGTAGACAGAGAGCGGGCGGAGCCTGGAGCGGCCCCGCCCGACGCCGAGGTCAGTGATACGACGTCGGCGTAACCCCCACTCCTGGGTGGGGTTCCGGTGCTCTAGGCACCGGACAACTACTTGTCGCGGTTACCCATCTTGTTGATGGCGTCCTTGGCGGTGTCGGCACCCTTGTTGATCTGCTCGGTGTACTTCCCGCCGGTCTTTTCGTCCGCCATGTTGGCGCCCTTGTCGACCATCTCGCCGGCCTTGCCAGCCATGTTGCCCATCGCGCCGCCGGCCTTGTCCTTCATGTCGCCGGCCTGGTCCTGGGCGTTGTCCGTAGCTTCGGCGGCCTTGTCCTTGGTGCCGCCGAGGACGTCCTCGGCCTTCTTCTTGATGTCGTCAAAGATGCCCATCTGTGCTACCCCCCTGAAACCGGCTTCGGGCCCATTTGCCCGAATTGCCAGCACTCATGAGTATAACTCTGGATAGGCGGGAGTTACCTGGATTCGGGCGAGCGCCTCGGCCGCCAGACCACCAGGGCCGTCTCGTGACTGGGCACCACGGCGCGCCGGGCGAACCCGGGGTGCAACGCCGCGAACTCCGCCCCGCGCCGCTCCGACTCCGCCAGCGCGGCCTCGGTCGCCGCCAGCCGGTGCCGCAACTCGTCGACCATGTTCTCCAGGTCGATGATCCGCTTGATGCCGGCGAGGTTGACGCCCTCCTCCTGGCTCAGCCGCTGGATCTCGCGGAGCACGTCCACGTCCCGCGCGCTGTACCGCCGGCCGCCGCCCGGGGCCCGGCCCGCCTCGACCAGCCCCAGCCGGTCGTACTGCCGGAGGGTCTGGGGGTGCATGCCCGCCAGGCGCGCCGCCACGGAGATGATCAGGACTTTCGCGTGGGCGTTCATGACCTCTCCCGCCGTCGCACCTCGGCATCCAGCTTGCTCCGGTCCGCCGACGGCGTCGCCGCCGCGAACTCCGCGAGTGCCTTACGCGCCTCCTCGGAGGCGTCCTTGGGCACGTCGACCTCGATGGTGACCAGCAGGTCGCCCGCCGAGCCGTCCTTGCGTCGGATGCCCTTGCCCCGGACCCGCAGGGTGCGGCCGCTCCGCGTACCCGACGCGAGCCGGACGGTCACCCCGCCCTCCAGGGTCGGCACCCGTAGTTCCGTGCCCAGCACCGCCTCCGGGAAGGTCACCGGCACGGTCAGCAGCAGGTCGTCGCCCATCCGGCCGAACACCTCGTGCGGGCGGACCCGGATCAGCACGTACAGGTCGCCGGGCGCGCCGCCCCGTTCACCGGGTTCGCCGCGTTCCTTCAACCGGATCTTCTGCCCGTCGGCCACGCCGGCCGGGATCCGGACGTTCAGGGTGCGGGCCTTCGTTACGCCGCCCGTACCGCCGCACTCCGTGCACTTGTCCTTGTCGTCCACGATCGAACCGACACCCTGACAGTCCCGGCACGGCTCGCTCATGCTGAACGCGCCCTCCGCCCGGGTCACCAGGCCCCGGCCGCCACACGTCGGGCAGGTCCGCGGCGTGGTACCCGGCTTCGCGCCGCTGCCGTGGCAGATGTCGCAGGTGCCGGGCGAGCGCAGGGTCAGCGGCAGGGTCGCGCCGAGCGCCGCGCTGTCGAAGTCGAGCATCAGCTCGGCCTCCACGTCGCGCCCCCGGGCCGGGCCGGTCCGCCGCCGGGCGGCACCGCCGCCGAACAGGTTGCCGAACAGGTCGCCGAAGCCGCCCCCGGCACCGGCGCCACCGGTGTAGTTGCCGAAGTCCTGCTGGCTGCGCGGCCCGGGACCGCCGCCCCGGAAAGCCCCGCTGCCGAACAGGGAGCGCAGCTCGTCGTACTCCTTGCGCTTGGTGTCGTCGGAGAGCACGTCATAGGCCTCCGACACGGCCTTGAACCGGTCCTCGGCCTCCGCGTTGCCCGGGTTGTGGTCCGGGTGCAGCGAGCGGGCCAGGGTCCGGTAGGCCTTCTTGATCTCGTCGGCGGAGGCGCTCTTTGACACCCCGAGTACTGCGTAGAAGTCCTTCTCCAGCCAGTCCTTCGAACTCATCGAGCGCCTCCCTCCGTCATGCGTTGTTCTATTCTGCGGTCTCGTCGGCCGCAGCGGGCTCCCCGACGGCCACCATCGCGGGCCGGAGGAGCTTCTCGCCGAGCAGGTAGCCCCGGCGCATCACGTCCACACAGGTCGCTTCGGTGACGTCCGGCGAGGTGAAGTGCGCGACGGCCTCGTGCAGCTTCGGGTCGAACGGATCGCCCTTCTCCCCGAAACCGACCAGCCCGAACTTCGCCACCGCCTGGGACAGCTGCTCCGCCAACGTGCCGAACGGCCCGACCAGGTCGCCGTGGTCGCGGGCCCGGTCGAGGTCGTCGAGGATCGGCAGCAGGGCGGCGAGCACCGCACCCGTGGCCTGCTCGGCGACGAAGCCCTTGTCCCGGTCGACGCGCTTGCGGTAGTTCGCGTACTCGGCGGTGACCCGCTGGAGGTCCTTGGTGAGCTCGTCGAGAGCGTCCTGGGTGGAGTCCTCCTCCAGGATCTCGACCGCGGGGGCCTCCGCGGCCGGCGCCGGAGTGGCGCCGTCCGCGGAGATCCTGCGCTTGTCGCGGATCACGACCGGCTCATCCTCCTGGCGGTCCCCGCCGGTGGGCGAGCCCGCCATCACTTCTTCTTCTCGTCGTCGATGACCTCGGCGTCGACGACGTCCTCACCCTGCTGGTTGGCGTTCGGGGCGTCGTTCGGAGCGCCCGCGCCCGGGCCGGCCTCGCCAGCCGCCGCGCTCGCCGCGTACATCGCCGAGCCGGCCTCCTGGGAGACCTTGGACAGCTTCTCGGTACCGGCCTTGATGGCGTCGATGTCCGTACCCCCGAGGACGCCCTTCAGCTCGCCGAGCGCGTCGTTGATCTCGGTCTTCTTGTCCTCCGGGATCTTGTCGCCGTTCTCGGCGACGAACTTCTCGGTCTGGAAGACGAGCGAGTCGGCCAGGTTGCGGGTCTCCGCGTCGTCCCGGAGCTTCTTGTCCTGGTCGGCGTGGTCCTGCGCGTCGCGCATCATGCGCTCGATGTCGTCCTTCGGCAGCGCGGAGCCGCCGGAGATCGTCATCTTCTGCTCCTTGCCGGTGCCCAGGTCCTTGGCGTGCACGTTCACGATGCCGTTGGCGTCGATGTCGAACGTGACCTCGACCTGCGGGACGCCGCGCGGCGCCGGGGGCAGGCCGGTGAGCTCGAAGGTGCCCAGCGCCTTGTTGTACGCCGCGATCTCGCGCTCACCCTGGAACACCTGGATCAGCACGGACGGCTGGTTGTCGGCGGCCGTCGTGAAGATCTCCGAGCGCTTCGTCGGGATCGTGGTGTTGCGCTCGATGAGCTTGGTGAAGATGCCGCCCTTGGTCTCGATGCCCAGCGACAGCGGGGTCACGTCGAGCAGGAGGACGTCCTTGACCTCGCCCTTGAGCACGCCGGCCTGGAGAGCGGCGCCGACGGCGACGACCTCGTCCGGGTTGACGCCCTTGTTGGGCTCCTTGCCGCCGGTCAGCTCCTTGACGAGCTCCGTGACGGCGGGCATCCGGGTCGAGCCGCCCACGAGGATGATGTGGTCGATCTTCGCCAGCGGGATGCCGGCGTCCTTGATCGCGTCCTGGAACGGCTTCTTGCACCGGTCGAGCAGGTCCTGCGTCATGCGCTGGAACTCGGCCCGGGTCAGGGTCACGTCGAGGTGCAGCGGGCCGTCGGGGCCGGCCGTGATGTACGGCAGGTTGATCCCGGTCTGCGGGGTCGCCGACAGCTCGATCTTGGCCTTCTCGGCCGCTTCCTGGAGCCGCTGGCGGGCCATCTTGTCCTTGCCCAGGTCGATGCCGTGCTGACCCTGGAAGGTCTTGATCAGGTGCGCGATGATCCGCTCGTCCCAGTCGTCGCCGCCCAGGTGGTTGTCACCGGCGGTCGACTTGACCTCGACCACGCCGTCGCCCACCTCGAGGAGGGACACGTCGAACGTGCCGCCGCCGAGGTCGAAGACGAGGATGATCTCGTCGTGCTTGTCCATGCCGTACGCCAGGGCGGCCGCGGTGGGCTCGTTGACGATCCGCAGGACGTTGAAGCCCGCGATCTCACCGGCCTCCTTGGTGGCCTGGCGCTGGGCGTCGTTGAAGTACGCCGGGACGGTGATGACCGCGTCCGTGACCGGCTCGCCGAGGTACGACTCGGCGTCGCGCTTGAGCTTCATCAGCACCCGGGCGGAGATCTCCTGGGCGGTGTAGGGCTTGCCGTCGATGTCGATCTTCCAGTCCGTACCGACGTGCCGCTTGACCGAGCGGATCGTCCGGTCCGGGTTGGTGACCGCCTGACGCTTGGCTACCTCGCCGACGAGAACTTCGCCGTTCTTCGCGAACGCCACGATGGACGGGGTCGTCCTCGACCCTTCAGCGTTGGCGATCACCGTGGGCTCGCCGCCCTCCAGAACGCTCATGCATGAGTTCGTCGTTCCGAGGTCGATTCCGACCGCACGTGCCATGTTGATGTGCCTCCCGAGTTGAGTGAACCGGACTCAATATTGCCAGACGATTGCGCAGAGTCAAACCAGAGTTGAGTCACACCCGCGCAACCTTGCAAGATCGGATACCGTGATTTCGGTGAAACAGGGTATGAACGAGGCACGCCGACGCGGAAGATGAGGCTGTGACGGGCGCAGACAAGCTCGGGGCCACGCTGAAAGAGCTGCGTGGCATGGTCCGTGGTGCCCGTTTTCCCCTTGACACTCCGGGTGCGTCCCAGGCGCGGACCGTCGCGCACGACCTGTCCGAACAGCTCGACGACTACCTGCTGCCCCGGCTCGCCCGGCTCGACGCGCCCGTCCTGGTCGTCGTCGGCGGCTCGACCGGTGCCGGCAAGTCGACCCTGATCAACAGCCTGGTCCGGGCCCCGGTGAGCGCCGCCGGGGTGCTGCGCCCGACGACCCGTTCACCGGTACTGGTGAGCCACCCCGCCGACAGCCAGTGGTTCCGGGGCTTCCACATCCTGCCGAAGATGTCCCGGGCGACGGGCATGGACACCGGGATGTTCCGCGCGATCCAGGACGAGGACGAGCGGCCCAACCCGGCCGCCAACATCCACCTGGTCACCGCGACCGGGCTCACCCCGGGGCTGGCGTTCATCGACGCGCCCGACATCGACTCGATGGTGGCGTCCAACCGGGAACTGGCCGGCCAGTTGTTCGCCGCCGCCGACCTGTGGCTGTTCGTGACGACGGCGGCGCGGTACTCCGACGCGGTGCCCTGGGAGTTCCTGCACGCGGCGAAGGAGCGCGACGTCGCCCTCGCCCTCGTGATGGACCGGGTGCCGCCGGGCGCGGAGGCCGAGGTGACCGCGCACTTCGAGGAGCTGCTCGCCGAGCACGGCCTCGACGAGGAGCAGCTGTTCACGATCTCGGAGACCCCGCTGGACTCGCACGGCCTGCTCCCCGAGGCCACGATCCGGCCGCTGTCGGAGTGGTTCGCGAAGCTGGCCGGCGACGCGACCAGCCGGGCCGAGGTGGTCCGCCGCACCCTGGACGGCGCGGTGCGGTCCGTTCCCGACCGGGTGCGCGCGCTCGCCGACGCGTCCGAGGAGCAGGCCGCCGAGCGCGACCGGGTCAACGGGGCCGTCGACGACGCGTACGCCGAGGCGCTGGACACCGTGCGCCGGGACCTGTCCGACGGGGCGCTACTCAAGGGCGAGGTGCTGGCCCGGTGGCAGGAGCTGGTCGGTACGGGGGAGTTGCTCCGCGCGCTCCAGGCCCGGCTGGGCCGCTGGCGCGACCGGGTCACCGCCGCCGTCACGGGTCGCCAGGTGGCCGGGGAGCCGCTCCGCGAGGCGCTGACCAGCGGGGTGGCCGCCGTGATCACCGCGGCCGGGGTGGAGGCCGACGACCGGGCGCGCGCGGCGGTCCCGGATCCGCCCGAGCCCGATCCGGTCACCCCCGCGCAGGCCGAGCGCCTGGTCCGGGACTGGCAGGCGGGCGTCCTGGAGCTGGTCCGGGTGGAGGGCGCGAGCAAGCGCGGGGTGGCCCGGGTCGCCGCGTACACGGTGAACGCCACGGGTCTGCTGGTCATGATCGCGGTGTTCACGGCGACGAGCTTCATCCCGACGGGCGCGGAGGTCGGGGTGGCCGCCGGCACGACGGTCGTGGGCCAGAAGATCCTGGAGGCCATCTTCGGCGACCAGGCGGTCCGCACGCTCGCCGCGAAGGCCCGCAAGGACCTGCTGACCAGGGTCGAGGCCCTCTACGACGAGCGCCGTACCCCGCTGCTGCTCGACCCGCCACTGGCCGTACCCGTCGATCTGCGCGAACTTGCGTCCGAGGTCGACCGGGCCCGCAAGGCGTGGGGGATGCTCCGGTGAAGATGCCCCGCCCGCGCCCCGTGGCCCTGCCGTCGCGGCTGAAGTCCCTGCGCCGGTTCGTGGAGGTGGTCGGGGACCGGCTGCCGGCCGCCGAGCTGGCCCCGGTCCGGTCGGTGCTCGAACGCGCCGGCCAGCGCCTCGACCTGTCCCGGGAGCACACGGTGGTGGCGCTCGCCGGGGCGACGGGCAGCGGCAAGTCGAGCATGTTCAACGCGCTCGCCGGGCTGGAGCTGTCCGACGTCGGGGTGCGCCGGCCGACCACGGCCCGGACCCAGGCGTGCGTGTGGGGCCCGAACGGCTCCGGTGAGCTGCTCGAATGGTTGCGGCTGCCCAGCTGGCACGCCCGGGAGACGGTGCTGGACGCCGACGAGCAGGCGGCGTTGCGCGGGCTGATCCTGCTGGACCTGCCCGACTTCGACTCGACGGCCGCCGCGCACCGCGAGGAGGCGGAGCGGCTGCTGGACCTGGTCGACCTGGTGGTCTGGGTGCTGGACCCGCAGAAGTACGCGGACAACCTGGTGCACGAGCGGTACCTGAGCCAGTTCCGCCGGCACCGCGAGGTCACGGTCGTCGTGCTGAACAAGGTCGACACCCTGCCGCCCGACGGGGCCCGGGCCTGCCTGGAGGACCTGACCGGCCTGCTGAAAACCCACGGACTCAGCGGGGTACCGGTGCTCGGCGTCTCCACCACCACCGGCGCGGGCGTGTCCGAGCTGCGCGCCCTGATCGAGAAGGCCGTCGCGGGCAAGCGCGCGGCCTCCAACCGGCTCGGCGCCGACGTGGACACCATGGCCGGCCGGCTCGGCGCCTTCGTCGGCCCGCCCCCGGCGAAGATCACCTCTGATCTGGTCCGCCGGGCCAGCGCCGCCCTCGCCGCCACGGCCGGGGTGGACGCGGTCGCGGAGGCGGCCGGCGCGTCGTACCGGAAGAGGGGGGTCGCCGCCACGGGGTGGCCCCTGACCCGCTGGCTGGGCAGACTCCGCCGTGACCCGCTGAAGCGCCTGCACCTCGACCCGGTGGCCCGCACCTCGGTGCCGCCGCCGACCCCGGCCCGGCGCGCGGCGGCGACCCTGGCCGTCCGGGACCTCGCCGACCAGGCCAGCGTCGGCCTACCCGAGCCCTGGCCCGCCTCGGTGCGGACGGCGGCCCGCGCCGACGAGGCCGACCTGGCCGACGCGCTGGACCGGGCCGTGGGCTCGACGGCGATCACGGCCCGTAACCCCCGCTGGTGGCGGTTCGTGGGCGGGTTGCAGTGGGTGTTCGCGCTGTGCGCGCTGGTCGGGGTGGGCTGGCTGCTGGTCCGGCTCGGACTCGGCGCGCTCGGCATCGACCTGCCGCTGCCGAAGCAGGGCATCGTGCCGGTGCCGACCCTGCTGCTGGGGGCCGGGCTGCTCGCCGGCCTGCTGCTGACGGTCGTGACCCGGCCGCTGATCGGGATCGGGGCCCGGCGCACGGAGCGCCGGGCCACGTCCGCGTTGCTCGCCGCCGTGGACCGGGTCACCGAGGAGCATGTGGTGGCCCCGGTCCGCGCCGAGCTGACCTGCTACGACGACGCCCGCAAGGCGCTGGACGCGCTGTGAGTCAGCGCGTCCAGTAGCGGTACGACACGACCGGGTGGGCCTCCGACGGGACCACCCGGCGGGAGGTCACCGCCTCGGTCCTGCGGGGCGTCACCGGTTCGACCCGGCGGAGGGTCGGCACGCCCGCCCGCGTGACCGGCGGCAGCATGCGGATCGTGACCATGCCGGTCCGGTACGCCCGCTCCGGGCACAGCGGGGTGCCGTCGGGCAGGAAGCCCAGGTACAGGCCGTCCACCAGCGTCTCCGCCAACGGGCCGGTCCCGATCGGGGACAGCGAGCCGGGGCCGAGCGGGTCGGGCCGCAGCGGCCGGCCGGGCGGCGGCGACTGGATCGGCACGAGCCCCTCCGGCACCTTGGGCCCGGCGGGCACCGCGGTGACCGGGGTGGGTACAGGTTTGACGGGCGGCCTGACCCGGTCCACCTTCTTCGGCTCGGGTACGGGCACGGCGACGGGCGGCTGCTCGACCGGCGCCGGCGGTATCGGGGCCACGGCCGTCGTAGGGCCGACCGTGATCACCATCGGGCCTGGTGGCGGTGCCGCCAGGTACGGAGTGGTTGTGGAGTTGGTCCTGGTGTCATCGATGCTCGATGCGCCGGCAGATATCACGACTGCGGTTGCCAGAGTGGCCACCGCGACGAGTCCCCCGACCGCGCGGATATTCATCCCCGTGCCTCCCTCGTGTCCTCCCTGGTACAGGATGACGTAATCGCACGCTGTGCGCGATCCCTTACTTGACCGTTTTCTGATGTGGAGTTATCACACGTTCCACCCGTTATGGTTGATTTATGGCGGCGCGGCGTGCACAGAGAGCCATCCGCGACTGTGGTCGCGCTCACCGGGCGTGCGATGCTTGCACTTGACGGCACCGAGGCCCGAGGCGCACTACCGTGCGTAAACGGGCCTTTCGTGCCGGCGCTCCCGCCGCGCGGTGCTCGACCAGAACTCCCGCGGCAGACGTTCACGCTCCGGCGCGCCACCCCTGCGTCGGCGCACCTCGCGAGGGAGAAGGGAAAACCGTATGGCCGAGAGGGCCAACGCCAAGGCGAAAGCCGGACGCCGCAAGAGCGGCGAGCCGGAGTTCGTCCAGCTGCTCACCCCTGAGGGTGACCGCGTAGACCACCCCGACTACACGGTCGACTTCACAGACGACGAGCTCCGCGGGCTGTACCGCGACCTCGTCACCGTCCGTCGACTGGACGCCGAGGCGACCGCACTCCAGCGCCAGGGCGAGCTGGGCCTGTGGGCCGGGCTGCTCGGCCAGGAGGCCGCACAGGTGGGAGCAGGGCGCGCCATGCGCCCGCAGGACATGGCCTTCCCGACGTACCGGGAGCACGGCGTCCTGTACACCCGGGGCATCGACCCGATCATGCCGTTCGGCTTGTTCCGTGGCGTTGACCAGGGCGGATGGGACCCGAACGAGTACAAGTTCAACATGTACACGATCGTGATCGGCGCCCAGACGCTGCACGCCGCCGGGTACGCGATGGGCATCCAGAAGGACGGCAACGTCGGGGACGACAACGGCGAGGCCGTGATCGCGTTCTTCGGCGACGGGGCCAGCAGCCAGGGCGACGTGAACGAGGCGTTCGTCTTCGCGGCCGCGTACAACGCGCCGATCGTGTTCTTCTGCCAGAACAACCAGTACGCGATCTCCGAGCCCGTGATCCGCCAGACCCGGGTGCCGCTGTACCAGCGCGCGCAGGGCTTCGGCTTCCCGGGCATCCGGGTCGACGGCAACGACGTCCTCGCGGTGCACGCGGTCACCAAGGCCGCCATGGACAACGCGCGGCGCGGCAACGGCCCGACGATGATCGAGGCGTACACGTACCGGATGGGCGCGCACACCACCTCGGACGACCCGACCCGGTACCGCCAGGGCGCGGAGGTCGAGGAGTGGAAGACGAAGGACCCGATCCTGCGTCTCGGCCTCTACCTCAACAAGCGCGGCCTCACCGACGACGCGTTCCTCGCGGACGTCGAGAAGGAGGCCGGCAAGGTCGCCGTGCACCTGCGCGAGCGGGTGCTGGCCCTGCCGGACCCGGCTCCGGTGAGCATGTTCGACAACGTGTACGCGGGTGGCTCCCACCTCCTCGACGCCCAGCGCGCCGAGTTCGTGGCGTACGAGAACTCGTTCGAGGGGGGTAACCACTGATGGCCGCTGAGACCCTGACCCTGGCCAAGGCCCTCAACACCGGGCTCCGCAAGGCCATGGAGGACGACCCGAAGGTCGTGCTCATGGGCGAGGACATCGGCAAGCTCGGCGGTGTCTTCCGGATCACCGACGGTTTGCAGAAGGACTTCGGCGAGGACCGCGTCATCGACACGCCGCTCGCCGAGTCGGGCATCGTCGGTACCGCGATCGGCCTGGCCATCCGTGGCTACCGCCCCGTCGTGGAGATCCAGTTCGACGGCTTCGTGTACCCGGCGTACGACCAGATCGTCTCGCAGCTCGCCAAGATGCACTACCGGTCGGGCGGCAAGCTGAAGATGCCCGTCGTCATCCGGATCCCGTTCGGTGGCGGCATCGGCGCGGTCGAGCACCACTCGGAGTCCCCGGAGGCGTACTTCGCGCACACCGCCGGCCTCAAGGTGGTCTCGTGTAGCAACCCCGCCGACGCGTACTGGATGATCCAGCAGGCGATCCAGAGCGACGACCCGATCGTGTTCATGGAGCCCAAGCGGCGCTACTACGAGAAGGCGTCCGTCGACCTGTCCGTCGAGCCGGCCGGCTCGCTGTTCACGTCGAAGGTGCTCCGCGAGGGCACGGACGCGACCGTCGTGGCGTACGGCCCGATGGTCAAGGTCGGCCTGGAAGCGGCCACCGCCGCCGCCGAGGACGGCCGTTCGCTCGAGGTCATCGACCTGCGCAGCCTGTCCCCGCTGGACCTCGGCCCGATCTTCGACTCGGTCCGCAAGACCGGCCGGCTGGTCGTCGTGCACGAGGCGTCCCGCAACCTGGGCATCGGCGCCGAGATCTCGGCCCGGGTCACCGAGGAGTGCTTCTACTCCCTGGAGGCCCCGGTCCAGCGCGTGACCGGCTACGACATCCCGTACCCGGCGTCGCGGGTCGAGGAGGAGTTCCTCCCGGACCTCGACCGGGTGCTGGACGCCGTCGACAAGTCGTTCGGGTGGTGAGCATGTCGCGGATCAAGCAGTTCAAGCTGCCGGACCTGGGCGAGGGCCTCACCGAGGGCGAGATCCTCACCTGGCTGGTGAAGGTCGGCGACACGGTCGAGCTGAACCAGCCGATCGTCGAGGTCGAGACGGCCAAGGCGGCCGTGGAGATCCCGTCGCCGTACGTCGGCGTCGTGACCCAGCTGTTCCACGGCGAGGGCACCACGGTCAACGTCGGCGCGCCGATCATCGAGTACGACACGGACCCGGGTGCGGGCGCGCTCCCCGAGGCGGCCCCGGCTGCCCCGGCGGCGGCCGGCAAGCCCGAGCGTGAGGCGAACCTGGTCGGCTACGGTCCCCGGACCGGTACGGCGACCCGGCGGGCCCGCAAGGGTGCCCCGGCGCACGCTCCGGCCCCGGCCCCGGTACCCGTCGAGGTTCCGGTTGTCGTCGCCCCGGCCCCGGTGGCCGTCGCTCCGGTCGTCACCCAGCCGGTCGTCACCCAGCCGGCCGCGCTCAACGGCGCAGCCCTGCACGTGCTGGCCAAGCCCCCAGTCCGCAAGCTCGCCAAGGACCTCGGCGTCACCCTCGCCGGGATCGTCGGCACCGGCCCGCAGGGCTCGATCACCCGGGACGACGTGCAGGCCGCCCTGAGCGCGCCCGCGACCGCCGCCCCGGTCCGGGTCACCTCCACCGGTGGTGAGACCCGGATCCCGATCAAGGGCGTCCGCAAGCTCACCGCCGAGAACATGGTCCGGTCGGCGTTCACCGCGCCGCACGTGACCGAGTTCCTCACCCTGGACGTGACCCGCGGGGTCAACGCCCTGGAGCGGCTGAAGAAGAACCGCGAGTGGCGGGACGTGCGGATCTCCCCGCTGCTCCTCGTCATGCGGGCCGTGACGGCCGCGCTGAAGAAGCACCCGATGGTCAACTCGTCGTGGGACGAGGCCGCCCAGGAGATCGTGGTCAAGGACTACGTCAACCTGGGCATCGCCGCCGCCACGCCGCGCGGGCTGATCGTGCCGAACATCAAGGACGCCGGTTCGCTGTCGTTCCTGGAGCTGGCGGGCGCGCTCACCGCGCTGGTCGGCACCGCCCGGGAGGGCAAGACCTCCCCGGCGGACATGTCCGGCGGCACGTTCACGATCACCAACGTCGGCGTGTACGGCGTGGACACCGGTACCCCGATCCTGCCCCCGGGCGAGTCGGCGATCCTGGCGTTCGGGGCGATCCGTGAGATGCCGTGGGTGCACAAGGGCAAGGTCAAGCCGCGTCAGGTGACGACGCTGGGCCTGTCGTTCGACCACCGGATCATCGACGGCGAACTGGGCTCGAAGTTCCTCGCGGACATCGGCGCGTTCCTCGCGGACCCGGAGACGGCCCTGCTGGGCTGGAGCTAGTAGTCAGAGGATGGGCCCCGGTGAGCGATCACCGGGGCCCAGACCTTTTTGATGGTTACGCCGCGTTTCCGGCCCGAGGGCATCGGCACCTCTGCGGGGAGGCCACCCCGGCCTCAGCGCCCCGGCGGCAGGATCACGGTCACGGTCCCGTGCGTCTCGTACGACCACCCCGCCGGCCGGTAGTACCCGCACTTGTCGACCGGGATGATCGTGCACACCACGGCGTCGGTCTCCCCCGCCGGAGTCGCCGGCTTGCTGGGCACCTGGCTCTGGAGTGCGCGGAACTCGCGCCCGGGCAGCAGGAACCACCACGGGTACTCCCAGGAGTCGTTGTCCTGCGCGATCCCGATCACCCGCGCCCCGCCGACCCGGCGCGCCGCCCACTCGAAGTCGGCCTGCCACAGGGGCCGCCGGGAGAACCGGCGCTGGTCCTCGTCGAGGGTGAGGAGCGAGTTGTCGCCGACGAGCCGCCGGGGCCAGCCGTACCCGACGGAGGCCAGGCCGAGCAGGAGCGCGACGGCGACGACGGGCGCGACGAGGACCGCCCGGCGCCGCCACAGCGCGGCGAGCAGGAGGCCGGCGAGCGGCGCGCCGAGGACGAGCAGGTACGCGGTGAGCCGGTTCCCCCACATCTGCCATTTGATCATCGAGACGTGCAGCGCGGCGGCGGCGAGGAAACAGCACGCGTAGACCCGCGCCGGGTTCATCCACCCCGCGACCAGCGCGCTCGCCCCGTCCGGGGCGACCGCCCCAGCCTCGGCCGCACCCCCGCCAGCCGCAGACCCCGCGCCCAGCCCATCCCGGACCGGCCGGACCAGAGCCGCCACCACCCCGGCCAGTACCAGGAAGGCCTGGAGCGGATAGGAGGACCGGTCCTCGTCCGGATACCAGGTGATCTGCGGAAACGCCGGCCCGAAGCTCGTGGCCGGATCATGCGGATCGACCCCCAGCCACCGGGCGAGCGTCACGATCCCCTCCGCGAACCCGACGGTCAGCGGGTTGTCGAACAGGCTCTGCACCACCATCAACGCGTTGACCAGCAGCACCGCCGGGCTGTGCTTCCCCATCGTCACGGAGTCGCTCAGGTACGCCGGCCCGAGCACGTTCCCGAACTCCGCGTACGTCCGCGCGAGGTACGGCGCCACCACCAACCCGCCGAGCACGAGGACCCCGAGCCCGCCGAGGACCGCGCGGACGGGTGCCCGGCGCAGCGCCACGAGGCCCCAGACCAGCAGCACGGGCGCGGCCCCGAACAGCCCGGTCATCTTGGTGACGGCGACGAGCCCGGTGGCCAGGCCGAGGACCACGATCGTGCCGAGGTCGCGGCCCCGGTCGAGGGCGACGGTGGCGATGACGGCGACCCACAGGGCCGTGACCAGGTCGTTCTGGGTGCTGCTGGCCTCCAGGGCGACGAGCGGCGCGCTGCCGACCACGACGGCGGCGAGGATCTGGGCGAGCCGCGCGCCGCCGAGCTGGGCCGCGATCCGGCTGGCGGCGAGCGCGCAGCCGACCGCCGAGCCCCACTGCACGAGGTTGTGCAGCCGGTCCCCGCCGGTGAGCACCCGCAGGTGCAGCATCAGGTATTCCGACCCCGGCGGGTACGTGACCTGCCGGTGGATCCGGACCGCGAACAGTTCGACGGTGTGCTGCTGGACCCAGTGTTCGATCCGGGGCAGGTGGTAGGTCATCGAGTCGAAGTTGTTCGGCGGGTAGGTCAGCGCGAGCACGAGCGCGCCGAGCAGCACGGCCCCGAGCCCGCCGAGGAGCACCGCGGCCGCCCGGTCGAGCCTGCCCGGCTCGGGCCGCCGGAATCCCTTCCGCCGCCACCAGCCGGCCCCGACGGCCAGCCCCGCGCCCACCACCCATAAATACACGAAACCCTTTGAACCAATCGCCTGGTACCGCGACAGAAGCTCGACCCCGCCCACCGCGTACGCCCCGACGACCACCGCCGCCCGGATCAGCGCCAACCGGAAGGGTGCGACGACATTCCCCCGCGAGGGGTACATCGCGACCACCGCGCCCGCGTACGCGACGGCGGGCAGCAGAGCCAGGAGACAGCGCATAGCCGAAGACGCTAGCCCCTTTCGATAACCTGCCTGTCACCCAGCTGACACAGACGATTCGTAGGCAACGTGAGGGAGCACACCTAAGAATCGGTGGCGTGAAGGCCTCTCTACAAGCTTTAATAGAGAAGACGAAGAGACGCGCTACAGGGCGAGGCGACAGACGATGAACAAGCTGATGGACAACTTCCGCAACCGGCGGGCCGCTCACCGACGCGCTCGTGCCATCGAGCGCGCACTGCAGAACTGCCCCTCGCAGTCGCTGCGCGACGAGCTGCTGACGATTGCGAATCGCTACTAAAAACTGACTTCCCTCTCGACCAAGTCCCGGCCAGGCCACCGCCTGCCGGGGCTTCGGTGTATAAACCGTGGGTATCCGGTGCATGATCCCGGGACCGGTGCGGAACCTCCTGGGACGCCGCCCTGTCCCCGGGCTACCGTGGCTCCGGATCAACTGACCTGAGGGAGACACCCATGACGTCCGAGGACCCGACCTCGGCCAACCGGCCGGCCGCGGACGACAGCGCCCGCGCGTCAGATGCCACCGTCGCGCAGCCCGCCGCCGGCGCGCAGGGCACCGGTCCGGAGCACGGCGCCGGTGCGGATGCCGGCGTGGAGCGCGCCACCGAGGCGCTGCCCGCCGGTGGTGCGGATGCCGGTGCCGCGTCCGGAGCCTCTGCCGGTGCGGAGTCCCCGGCTGGCGACCCGTCCGGTTCAGCTGCCGGTGCCGGTCCGGAAACCGCGGCCGGTGCTGGTGCGGAGTCCGGCGGTGCGCAGTCGGCCGAGGAGCCCACGCTGGCCCAGCCGGCCGCACCCGCCCCCACCGAGGCCGTCGACGCGCCCGCTGCCGCTGTCACCCCGGACCACTCCGCCGCCCCGGCCACTCCGGTCGCGCCCGCCGCTCCCGCCGCCCCGGTGGAGACCGCGTCCGCTGTGGAGCCCGCCGAGAGCGCGACGGTGGCGGTACCGGTCGAGTCCGCGCCCTCCGCCACCCCCTCCGCTCCCGCAGCGGCCCACGAGCCCGTGACGGCTCCCGCCGCGCCGGTGGAGCCCCCGACCCGGGTCGAGTCCGCCGCACGGGTGGAGCCGGTCGAGCCTGTCGCGCCGGTCGAGGAGCAGACGGTCTCCGTCCCGGCCGCGCAGAGCGTTCCGGCCACCCCGGTCGAGCCCAGCGACCCGGTCGCCCCGCCCGTCGAGGCCGCCGAGCCGGCCACCGCCGTGTTCGAGGCGCCGCCGGCCGCGCAGCCCCAGCCGGCGGACGACGAGACCGCCACGATGGCCGCCGGCCCGGTGGTCCCGGCCCCGGCCGAGGACACCACCGCGTGGACCCAGCCCGCGCCGGCCGACGACCAGACCGCGTGGATGCACTCCGGCGCGCCGGTCACCCCCGAGCCGCCCACGGCCCCGACCGCGGGCGTGTACGGCACCCCGGTCGACCCCGACACCCTCGCGCACAGCCAGGCCCCGGCCGAGCCGACCACCTCGGTGTTCGCCGCGCCCGAGGCCCCCACGGCACCCACGGCCCCCGGCATCCCCCCGGCGGCCATCCCGTCGGCGTACGGCACGCCGACCGTTCCGCCGCCCAGCACCGCCACGTACGGCACCCCGGTGCAGCCGGCCCCGTACGCGCCGTCGCCGTTCCCGTCGGAGCAGTACCCGGCGGCCGAGCCGGCCAAGAAGAAGGGCAAGGGGCTCAAGGTCGCGGCCCTGGTGCTCGGGCTCGTCCTCCTGGCCGTCGGCGCGGCCGGCATCGCCTACTGGGCGTTCGGGGGCACCGACTACTCGGTGGGCTCGTGCGTGGCCCGCAAGGGCGCGGAGGCGAAGCCGGCGAAGTGCGGGGCCAAGGACACGTACAAGATCACGAAGTCGGTGGATTCCCAGGAAAAGTGTGACTCCACCCAGCCCGTGGTCATTCTGACGAACAAGGACAAGACCGAGAAGGTGCTCTGCCTCAAGCCGTCCAAGTAACGATTCAGCGCCCCACTGTTCCTTACATCACAGTGGGGCGCTATTCCGTTGGCGTCTTGTCGTACCGGAGGCGCAGACTGCGGGCATGTTCCGTGCGTCACTCCCCTCCCGCCCCGAGGCGCGCCGCCTTCTGCTCGGCACCCTGCTGTCCACGGTCGCCCGCGGGCTCACGCTGCCGTTCCTCTTCGTCTACCTGCACGAGGTGCGCGGCCTGTCCGCGACAACAGTGAGCTTCGCCGTCGGCTGGATGGGCGTGCTCACCCTCGCCCTCGCCCCGGTGGGCGGCTCGCTGATCGACCGGTTCGGCGCGCGGAAGGTGCTGCTGCCCGGGTTCCTGATCGAGGCGGTCGGCGTCGGCTCGATCGCGCTGGTGCACGAGCCCTGGCACGCGTACCTGTCGATGACGGGTGTCGCGCTCGGCGGCGCGGTGCTGTGGTCCGGGATGAACACCGTGATGACCAGCGTGACCAGCGAGCCGGAGCGGCAGAAGACCTTCGGGTTGAACTTCACCCTGGTCAACCTCGGCATCGGCATCGGCGGCCTGCTGTCCGGCGTGATCGTCGACGTCGCCCGGCCGGCCTCGTTCGAGCTGGTCTACGTGCTCAGCGGGATCGGCAACATCATCCCCGCGATCATCCTGCTGACCATGCCGCACATCGGGCACCGGGTGGCCAGGGCCCGGCAGGAGGACGGCGCGCCCGTCCCCTCCGGCGGCTACCTCACGGTGCTGCGGGACAAGCCGTTCCGCCGGCTGATCGCGCTGAGCCTGGTCCTCGCGATCTGCGGGTACGCGCAGATGGAGATCGGCTTCACCGCCTACGCGAGCACGGTCGCGGACGTCTCCCCCAAGGTGATCGGCGCTGCGTTCGCGTGCAACGCGCTGACCATCGTGTCGGTGCAGCTGCTCGTGCTCCGCTGGCTGGAGGGCCGGAGCCGCGCGCTGGGGCTCGCCGGCACCGGGGCGCTGTTCGCGGCGTCCTGGGCGGTGCTCGGGCTCGGCGGGCTCGTCCCCGGCACGGTCGCGGCGGCGGGCGCGGTGCTCACCTGTGCCGTGATCTTCTCCCTGGGCGAGACGATGATGTCCCCGGTGATGCCCGCGATCACGAACGCGTTGGCGAAGCCGGAGCTGCGCGGCCGGTACAACGCGATGGGTTCCATGGTCTTCGGGGTCAGCGGCGTGATCGGCCCGGTCAGCGCCGGTCCGCTGATCGGCGGCGGGCACGGCGGCTGGTGGGTCGCGCTGGTCGTCGGCGGGTCGCTCGTGGCGTGCGTGTTGGCCGTGTCACTGCGGCCGCTGCTCACCCCCGCGCAGGACGGCCGTGACCTCACCCCGACCGAACCGGAACTGGCTACAGTCAAGGCATGACGCGACGTGAGGCCCGGGTCCGGGCGCCCCAGCTGCGCGGCCGGGGCTGGCTGAACACCGGCGGCAACGCCCTGACCCTCGCGGACCTCCGCGGCAAGATCGTGCTGCTGGACTTCTGGACGTTCTGCTGCGTGAACTGCCTGCACGTCCTCGACGAGCTGCGCCCGTTGGAGGAGAAGTTCTCCGACGTGCTGGTCGTGATCGGCGTGCACTCGCCGAAGTTCGAGCACGAGAAGGACGAGGCGGCGGTGGCCGCGGCCGTGGAACGCTACGGCGTGGCCCACCCCGTCCTCGACGACCCCGAGCTGATCACCTGGCAGAACTACGCGGCCCGCGCGTGGCCCACCCTGGCCGTGGTCGACCCCGAGGGCTACCTCGTGGCGTCGATGGCCGGCGAGGGGCATGCCGAGGGCCTCGACCGGCTGCTGACGGAGCTGGTCGACGAGCACGGGCGCAAGGGCACCCTGCACCGCGGCGACGGGCCGTACGTGGCCCCGCCGCCGCCGGAGACGGCGTTGCGGTTCCCGGGGAAGGCGATCGTGCTGCCGGCCGCGCGCCGGGGCGCCGCGGAGGAAACCCTCCTCGTCTCCGACTCCGCCAACCACTCCCTCGTGGAGCTCGGCACCGACGGCGAGACCGTGCTCCGCCGGATCGGCGTGGGCCAGCGCGGCCGGCTGGACTCCCCGGCCCAGTTCAACGAGCCGCAGGGCCTGTGCCTGCTGCCGGCCCCCATCGCCTCGATCGCCGGGTACGACGTGGTGGTCGCCGACACCGTCAACCACCTGCTCCGGGGCGTGAAGCTCTCCGACGGCACGGTCACCACCGTCGCCGGTACGGGGCGGCAGTGGCGCGGCACCCTCGACTACCACGCCCACGACGCGCGGGCGGTGGACCTGTCCTCCCCGTGGGACGTCGCCTGGTACGACGGCAAGGTCGTCATCGCCATGGCCGGTACCCACACGCTGTGGTGGTTCGACCCGGTGAAGCGCACCGCCGGCTGCTACGCGGGCACCACGGTCGAGGCCCTCAAGGACGGCGCGCTCGCCGACACCTGGCTCGCCCAGCCCTCGGGCCTGTCCGTCAGCCCCGACGGCCGCCGGCTGTGGCTGGCCGACGCGGAGACCTCGGCCCTGCGGTACGTGGAGGACGGCGTGCTGCACACCGCCGTCGGCCAGGGGCTGTTCGACTTCGGGCACGTGGACGGGCCGGCGGCCGGCGCGCTGTTCCAGCACCCGCTGGGGGTGGCGGCGCTCGCGGACGGCACGGTGGCGGTCGCGGACACGTACAACGGGGCGCTGCGGCTCTACGACCCGGTCACGGGCACGGTCAGTACCCTCGCGACGGATCTCGCCGAACCGAGCGACGTGCTGGTGGTCGCCGACGAGCTCGTGGTGGTCGAGTCGGCCGCGCACCGGCTGACCCGCCCGGTCGTCGGCGGCCTGAACGTCACCGGCTCCCGGCTCCGGGTCGAGCGGCCCGTGACGGACCTGGCCCCCGGCCCGGTGGAGTTGCAGATCGTCTTCGAACCCGCGCCGGGCCAGAAGCTGGACGAGACGTACGGCCCGTCGACCCGGCTCGACGTGTCGGCGTCCCCGACCGGGCTGCTGCTCGACGGCACGGGCGTGCACACGGACCTGCACCGCAAGTTGGTACTCGCCGAGGGTTCCGGGGTGTTGCAGGTGGTCGCGCAGGCGGCGACGTGCGACGCGGAGGCGGAGAACCCGGCGTGCCACCTGACCCGGCAGGACTGGGGTGTGCCGATCCGGGTCGTCGAGGGTGGGGCGACCCGGCTGGCGCTGGTGCTCCGGGGCCTGGACTAGCCCCGCGACACGTGCGTGACCGAGACGGGGGCCGTCCGGGCCCCCAGCTCGGCCCACGGCCCCGCCTGGGTGTGCACGCTGAACGAGGCCGTCCGCATCCTGTCCCCGCCCTCCGGGTCCAGCAGCGCCGCCAACAGCTCCAGCGTCGGGTTGTGCCCGATGACCAGCACCGTCCCGGCGGTCACGGACCGCAGCAGCTCCAGCAGCTCCCAGGGGCCGCCGGAGTAGATCTCCTCGACGTAGGCCACCTCGGGCGCCTCGGTCAGCGCGCCGGCCACCTGGTGCCAGGTCTCCTTGGTCCGGCGCGCGGGCGAGCACAGCACGAGCTGGGGCGCGATGCCCTGCCCGGCGAGCCAGGCACCCGCGGCGGCGGCGTCGAGGAGGCCGCGTTTGGTGAGCGAACGCTGCGCGTCGGGCACGGAACCGGGATCCTCGGCCTTCGCATGCCGCAACAGGACGAGTGTGCGTTCCGATGTGGAGGTGGACACGCGTTCAGGTTACCGGGCAGCGGCGGCGGTTAGGCGTAGAGCGCGAAGTACA
Organism: Longispora urticae; assembly: GCF_053902585.1. Taxonomy (NCBI): domain Bacteria; kingdom Bacillati; phylum Actinomycetota; class Actinomycetes; order Micromonosporales; family Micromonosporaceae; genus Longispora; species Longispora urticae. Next base: position 280,523 of record NZ_JAQZSH010000002.1, on the reverse strand, counting down.
CCGCGATGTGGTGGGCGAGCGCCGCGACCAGGGTGCACGCGTGGAAGAACTCGTGGTGGCCGAAGGTGTCGGGCCACGGATTGGGACGCTTGAGGGCATAGAGCACGCCCCCGACGGTGTACGCCGCCCCGCCGACCGCCAGGAGCACCAGCACCGTGACGCCGCCCGCGCTCAGGAACGTGGGGAGCGCGAAGACGGCGACCCAGCCGAGCGCCAGGTACAGCGGGACGGCCAGCCAGCGCGGCGAGTCCGGCCAGGCCATCTTGAGGGCCACGCCGAGCAGCGCGCCGCCCCACACGACGGACAGGATGACCGTGGCGGTGCTCCTGGGCAGCAGGAGGACGCTGAACGGGGTGTACGTCCCCGCGATGAACACGAAGATCATCGAGTGGTCGAGCCGGCGCATCATCTTGAACCCGCGATGGGTCCACCACCGGCGGTGGTAGAGCGCGCTGACCCCGAAGAGGCCGCAGATCGTCAGGCAGTAGATGGCGGTGGAGACGAGGGGGGCCCAGCCGGGGCGGGAGGCGGCGAGCGAGGTCAGCACGATGCCGCACACGATGGCCGTGAAGAAGGCGTAGACGTGCAACCAGCCCCTGGCGCGGGGCTTGTGGAAGATGAACCGCTCAGCAGGCGGGCTGACCTGAGTCGTCACTCCCCAAGGTTACGGTCCCGTAGGTTCGCGACAAACATGCTTCGTCTCACAATCACCCGAATTCCCGGGGTACGCGGCCCGGACCGGCGCCGGCTTTGCTGCGCGGCTCGGAGCGGCGCGGGCCGGAGCCGGGCGTGCCGACTCTGACGCCCCCTCCGGGCACACCGGCCCACCCGGCGTGCCCGGCACCGGCTCAGCGGGTCGGTGAGGCCGTCGGGAACCCTGCCCGGCGGGTCGGCGTGGCGGTGCTGCGGGCCGGCGTCGACGTCCGCGTCGTTCCGGTGGTGCGGGTCGGCGCGGTGGTGCGCGAGGTCGTGCCGGTCGTGCGGGTCGGCGTCGGGGTCGGCGTGCTGGTGTTGGTGCGGGTCCGGACCCGGGACCGCCTCTTGCAGCCCGTCAGAGTGGCGGTGCCGACCGCCGCTAGTCCGAGCATCTGGAGGAGGTGGCGACGGTTCATGATGCGGTTCGTGCCTTTCGCGTGAGGGATATGCGCGGAGAGTACTCACGCGCCGCAAACAGCCTCCCAAACGCCGCTTGCACCCTACTGACATCGGCCACACGCAGGCACTTCACCCGGCCGGTACCAAACAAAGATCATTATCTATTACGGTGCGTCACCGGACCACCCCTACGATCCACTGGTCGTGACGAGAGCGAGCTGGAGTCGAGCCGTATGCCCACCGAACCCGCCGCCACCCGGCCGGAACCGCCGTACTACGCCGCGATCCTGAGCACCTGGCTCTCCGGCGAGGATCCCGACGGCTACGCCGACATGGGCGCCCGGATGGCCGAACTCGCCGAGGCGCAGCCCGGATACCTCGGCCGGGACTCGCTGGACGGCAAGGACGGCCACGAGCTGACCGTCGTGTACTACGACACGGAGGATTCGATCCGCCGGTGGGCCGAGCACGCCGAACACCTGGTGGCGCAGCGCCTGGGCCGGGAGCGCTGGTACGAGGCGTACGAGGTGCGGATCGCCCGGGTGGAACGCGAGTACCGCTTTCGGCGCGGCTAGGAGGACCGGCCCCAGTAGGCCGAACTGGCGCCCAGCACCGCGACGCGGGCCCAGCGGCGGACGCGAATCGGCCCTCGCACCGGGGTCGGTGTGCGAGGGCCGAATCGGACTACGAGCGGTCTAGAACGCGTCCTCCGAGAGGTCCATCAGGTCGCCGTTGGCGTTCTCCATGATCTTGCGGTCGGAGGTCAGGCGCGGGAGCACCTCGCGGGCGAAGAAGCGCGCGGCGGCGACCTTGCCCTGGTAGAACGTGTCGGCCGGGTTCTCGTTGAGCCGGGCGAGCGCGATCTCGGCCTGGCGCTGGAGCAGCCACGCCACGATCAGGTCGCCGACGGCGAGGAGCAGGCGGCGGGAGTGCAGGCCGACCTTGTACAGCTCGGTCGGGGTCTGCTGGGCCTCGCCGAGGAAGCCGCCGAGGATGCCGACCATGCCCTGCACGTCACCGGCGGCCTTGGCGAGCGCGGCGCGCTCCTCCTTGAGCTGGCCGTTGCCGGCGCCGGACTCCAGGAACGCCTGGATCTCGCCCGCGACGGTGGCCAGGGCGACGCCGCCGTCCTTGACCACCTTGCGGAAGATCAGGTCGAGGCTCTGGATGGCCGTGGTGCCCTCGTAGAGGGTGTCGATCTTCGAGTCGCGGACGTACTGCTCCAGCGGGTAGTCCTGGAGGAACCCGGAGCCGCCGAAGATCTGCAGGCTCTCGTGCCCGAGCAGCTCGTACGCGCGCTCGGAGCCGCAGCCCTTCACGAGCGGGAGGAGCAGGTCGTTGACCCGGGTGGCCAGCTCGGCCGCGTCGGTGTCGCCGGACGCCTCGGCCAGCTTGACCTTGTCCTGCCACTGGGCGGTGTAGAAGACGAGCGCGCGCAGGCCCTCGGCGTAGGACTTCTGCAGCATCAGGGAGCGGCGGACGTCCGGGTGGTGGGTGATCGTGACCCGGGGGGCGGCCTGGCCGGGGTTGGTCAGGTCGGCGCCCTGCACGCGCTGCTTGGCGTAGTCCAGCGCGTTGAGGTAGCCGGTCGACAGGGTCGCGATGGCCTTGGTGCCGACCATCATCCGGGCGTACTCGATGATGAGGAACATCTGGCGGATGCCGTCGTGGATCTCGCCCATCAGCCAGCCCTTGGCGGGCTCGTTCTCGCCGAGGGTCAGCTCGCACGTGGTGGAGACCTTCAGGCCCATCTTGTGCTCGACGTTGGTGACGTACGCGCCGTTGCGGCCGGTCAGCTCACCGGTCTCGGCGTCGAAGAAGTGCTTCGGCACGACGAAGAGCGAGAGTCCCTTGGTACCGGGGCCACCGACGCCCTCGACGCCGACCGGGCGCGCGAGGACATAGTGGATGATGTTGTCGGACAGGTCGTGCTCGCCCGAGGTGATGAACCGCTTGACGCCCTCGAGGTGCCAGGAGCCGTCGGGCTGCAGGTAGGCCTTGGTGCGACCCGCGCCGACATCGGAACCCGCGTCGGGCTCGGTGAGGACCATCGTGGCACCCCACTGCTTCTCGACGAAGAGCTTCGACCACTCCTTCTGCTCCGGCGTGCCCTCGCGGAAGAGGGTGTGGGCGAAGGACGGGCCGGCCGCGTACATCCAGATGGCGGGGTTGGCGCCCAGGACCATCTCGGCGATCGCCCACCACAGGGTGCGCGGCGCGTTGGTGCCGCCGAGGCCCTCGGGCAGGTCGAGGCGCCAGAACTCGGAGTCCATCATCGCCTTGAACGACTTCTTGAAGGACTCGGGCAGCAGCGCGGTGCTGGTCGCCGGGTCGAAGACCGGCGGGTTGCGGTCGCCGTCGAGGAAGCTGGCGGCGAGGTCCTCGCGCGCGAGCCGCTCGACCTCGGCGAGGATGCTGTGCGCGGTGTCGCGGTCCAGCTCCGAGTAGGGCCCGGTGCCGAGCACGTCGCCCAGGCCGAACACCTCGAACAGGTTGAACTCAAGGTCCCGCAGATTGCTCTTGTAATGCGTCATCGGTACCGCTCCCCGGTGGCCTCAGAGTCATGTTACTTCCCGGTAACTTAAGTATATTACCTGGGAGTAGCCTCCTGCCGGGCCAGTTTGATGTGATGCGCATCACAGTTTCTCCAGGGTGACGGCATCCCGACAGAGCGTCACCCATTGACGTGAATGCTCGTTTCCTACTCAAACACGGTGACGTGAGTCGATCGGGAGGCGAGCGAGATGCTGAAGAGAATGAAGCGCATCTTCACTGGGCGCTACCGCGGCCGCCACCGCGCTGGGTCCTAGCGCGCTGGGGGAACAACCCAAAGGGGTCCGGGACTACGCCACCCGGGCCCCTTTTCCCTGCTCGGAACCGTGCCGCTCCCACCCGGAGGCGCGCCACTCCCGCCATGAAAGCCCGTGCCGGAGCCCCGCCCACCCGGACCCCGCACCGCCCGGGCCACCGGCTCAGTTCTCCCCGACCGCCCAGCTCGGCGTCGCCGGCTCGACCGGCGGCCTGGTCGCCGTGTACTCCAGCAGCACCATGGCGATGTCGTCGTCCAGCACCCCGTGCACCCAGTCCAGCAGCGCCGTCTCCAGCGAGGCCAGCCCGTCGGCGACCGTCCCGTGGCCGAGCAGCCCCCAGGCGCGCTCCTGGATCGGGAAGAACTCCCCCGACCGGCGCGCCTCGGTGAGCCCGTCCGTGTACAGCAGCAGGCGGTCGCCGGGCTCCAGGCGTTCGACCCGGGGCGGCGGGGCCGGCATGAAGCCCAGCGGCGGCGCGGGGGCCGGCGGGTCCAGGGAGATGACCTGGCCCCGGCGGAGCAGCAGCGGCGGCGGGTGGCCGCAGTTCACCACGGTCAGGGTGCCGCCGCGTTCCTCGATGATGGCGGCGGTGACGAAGTCCTCGTAGCCGACGGAGCGGGAGACGGCGCGGTCCAGGTCGGAGACGATGGCGCGCAGGTCCGAGCGCTCGTACGCGACGTGCCGGTAGGAGCCGAGTACGCCGCTGGCCAGGCGGACGGCCTCCAGGCCCTTGCCCCGGACGTCACCGATCAGCAGCCGGGTGCCGTACGGGGTGTCGAGGGCCTCGTACAGGTCGCCGCCGATGTCGGCCTCGGCGCTCGCGGACACGTACCGGCCGGAGATGGCCAGGTTGCCGGCCTGCGGGCCGATCGGGCGCAGGATCGCCTGCTGGGCGACCGAGGCGAGGTGGGTCAGGGTGGCGAGCTGTTCGAGCTGGCGCCCCCGGAACTTGGCGACCCCGATCCCGATCCCGGTACTCAGGCACACGGCGACCAGTTGCAGCACGGCCGCGGCGTACCACTGGCCGGGGTCCGGCACCATCACGAAGGCGCATCCGACCCCGAAGCTCGCGGCTCCCGTGACCAGGACGGAACGCCAGCCGGCGAACGCGGCGGACAGCAGGGGCGGCAGGGAGAGCAGGCCGAGATAGTTCGGCCGGTCGCCGTCCGCGATCTCGATGATGATGATCAACGCAAGCAGCACAAATGCCGCACCCAGGCCGGCGCGCGCCTCCGGCCTGGGTGTGCGACGGGTCTGCTGCAGTGACATAGCCTCTCCGCGGCGAAGACGGTTGTCTCAGCATGCCTCGCCGAAGCGGGCATCAGAAGAGCTTTACGGTCAGACCCGCCGAACGATCAGCCCAATACTTCCCACTTGGCCGATTTCAGTACTCCCTGGGATTTCGGCGCGATCGCTCCGAATGCCCCGGCGGAGAGGTCGATGCACCGATCTCCGGAGTACGGACCCCGGTCCGTGATCCGCACGATGACCGACTTGCCGTTGGCCGGGTTGGTGATCCGGACCTTCGTGTTGAACGGCAGCGACTTGTGGGCCGCCGTCATCGCGTTGGCGTCGAACTTCTCCCCGTTGGCGGTCGTGCCGCCGTCGAAACCGTCGCCGTCGCCGTAGTACGACATGGCGCAGGAGCCCGAGTTGGTCACGTTCGCCGGCGGGGCGGCCTTCGTGGTCTTCGGGGGCGCCGGCTTCGGCGAGAGCGAGGGGGTCGGCGACGCGCTCGGCGAGGGGCTGGGCGAGGCGGAGGGCGACAGCGACGGGGACGGCGACGCGGTGGGCCGCTTGTCCCGGTCGGCGCGGTCCGCGATCTCACGGACGGAGGAGGTGTTCCGGGTGTCCGGGGCGGACGTCAACTGGACGGTGGCGAAGCCCACGCCGGCCAGGATTCCGAGTACCGCTGTGCCGGTGATGATCTGTAGCCGGCGCGACTGGAAGCGGTGAGACTTAGGGGTGGGTTCTTCTTCTACGGCTTGATGGCCGGTCAAGAGGTGAACCTTTCCTAGACGACAGGACCTGGCGACCGTAGACACACAGTCACCAGTAGCTCAACTGGACAGACCCCAAATTGGTAACCTTGTCCGGTTAAATAGCTGGTCGGTCCGGGGGTGGGGTCGGCTGATCGGCCCAGCCTTTACTACCGTTAGTCGCGATTGGTGCACAATTTGCTACGTGCACTTCAGACACCTCGCGGCCGTCACCGGCATGCTGTTCGTCGTCCTGGCCGCCGACTCCGCGGTCGCCGACGGGGATCCGTGGGAGCCGCTCGCCACGTACCAGATCAATGTGGGTACGGCCGATGCGGACGGTGCCGGACTCGTCCTCCGCGACGCCAGCGGCCACGGCCACGACCTGTCCGCGCAGACCTCCCGGGGCGGCGCGATCACCCTGGTCCGCGACGGGGACCGGCCCCGGCTGCGCTTCCCCGCACCCTGCCGGGACGCCGACCGGCACTGCCCGCACGCGATCCTGCAGGGCGGGGCCGCCGAGGACCTCAACCCCGGGGAGCGGCGGCTCAGGTTCGGCGCGACGCTGCGGATGTCACCCGCCGAGACGACGGACGGCTCCAACATCCTCCAGAAGGGGTACTCGCTGCAGGGCAGTCAGTACAAGTTGCAGGTCGACGGGCTCGCCGGGCACCCGAGCTGCGTGTTCGTCGGGGACGGCCCGATCTGGATGGCGCTGTCCGGCACCGGGGTCGCCGACGGCCAGTGGCACGACGTGGCCTGCGAACGCGACGGCGGGACGCTGACGGTCACGGTCGACGGCGCGCGGACCGGGCAGATCACCATCCCGGAGGACCTGAGCGTCGAGAACGACGAGCCGCTCCGGTTGGGCGGCAAGGACGCGGGGGCGAACAACGACCAGTTCTCGGGGGAACTGGCGGCGGCGTTCGTGTCGGTGGCCGACTAGCGCGTCGACCAGGTGCGCCAGCTGCGGTACGAGCGGCTCGGGGTCGGGCCGCGCTGGCCCTGGTACCGCGAACCGTAGATCGCCGAGCCGTACGGGTGCTCCGACGGGCTGGACAGCTTGAAGATGCACAGCTGGCCGATCTTCATACCCGGCCACAGCTTGATCGGCAGGTTCGCCACGTTGGACAGTTCCAGCGTGACGTGGCCCGAGAAGCCCGGGTCGATGAACCCGGCCGTGGAGTGGGTGAGCAGCCCCAGCCGCCCGAGGCTCGACTTGCCCTCCAGCCGGCCGGCGAGGTCGTCGGGGAGGGTGACCGCCTCCAGGGTGCTGCCGAGGACGAACTCCCCCGGGTGCAGCACGAACGGCTTGCCGTCCTCGACCTCGACGAGTTCGGTCAGCTCGTCCTGCTGGATCGCCGGGTCGATGTGGGTGTACTTGTGGTTGTTGAACACCCGGAACAACCGGTCCAGCCGCACGTCGATGCTCGACGGCTGCACGAGGGCGGGCTCGAAGGGCTCCAGGCCGAGGCGGCCCGACTTGAGCTCGGACACCAGGTCACGGTCGGAGAGCAGCATAAGTCGAGGGTAGTCGGCCCGGTGACGTACACGGCATGGGCCTTCCTGTGGATGGGACAGGTCATTCCCGCCGCCGGGAACCCGGCCCCACCGGCGGACGCCAGGTCACGCCCGGCGCCGGCCCCCGGCGCCCGATCCGCGCCAGGAATGGCATCGATGACCGGGTGTCCTACGTACAAGTCGAACAGGTGTTCGATAGTATGTAGGCATGACCACGTGGTCCCAGTTCAACGCGTCCGATCCCGCGCTCGCCGCCGCGATCGCCGCCCTGCTGCATCAGTACGGGCCAGGAATGGCCTACCTCGCCACCGTCCGCCCCGACGGCGGCCCCCGTCTGCACCCCGTCTCCCCCGTCATCACCGACGAGGGCCTCTACTGCTTCGTCGTCGACTCCCCGAAGCGCCGCGACCTGGAACGCGACGGCCGCTACGCCCTGCATTCGTACCCTTCGGAGGAGGTCGACGACGAGGCCTACCTGACCGGCGTGGCCGTCCCCGTGCTCGACGTGCCCCTGGTGCTTCGCCTCGCGTCCACGTACGACGCGGCCCCGCACGGCAACTGGAAACTGTTCGAGTTCACGGTGGAGACGGCGATGCTCGCGACGTACCGGAGCCGGGGCGGCTGGCCCCCGGAGTACCGGACGTGGCGGGCCCTGGAGAGCGCGAAACTGGCGGATCGGGTACAGTAGCTCCGCTGGCGGGTGTAGCTCAATGGCAGAGTTTCTGCTTCCCAAGCAGACGGCGCGGGTTCGATTCCCGTCACCCGCTCCACGTGAAAGGCCCCGACCACTCTGGTCGGGGCCTCACTTGTCGGTGCGCGCCCCGACCGACCGGCCGGGACCCGTACCCGCAAAAGGGCTATTCGGTGTTCTGCTTCGCGGAGGTCGGAGCCGATCCCGCGCTGACGGACTCCCGTAACGCGTGTCTGCCGGGCTTCGTGTTCAGGTCTTCGGACTCGGGGCCGTACGCCGAGTTGTCGGAGTCGGCGAGGTTCTCGCCGCCCGAGCCGATGTAGCTGTGCTTGCCCATCGTGACCTCCGCGGGTTCGGAACGGAATCTCCTAGAGAGTGCCAGAGCCAGCGACTCCAGGTAACCCCCAAGTTCCTTTGCGTGACAACTACCGACGAAAGTGCGAGCGGGTATTGACTTATCCGCCGAGGAGCTCTCGGGCCCATCGGGGCAGAACGCCCTTCTTGACCAGACCGGTACTGCGGACCTTCACCTCGCCCATCACGACGTTCAGGTGGATCCGGATCGTCGGGGTGCCCGGCAACCGGGGCACGGGGGCCAGCTTGAGGCTGCGCTCGCCCATGATGACCGAGCCGTACAGCTCGACGTCGACGCCCTCGGGGACCGTGATGGTCAGTTCCCCCATCACGCAGGTGCCCTTGATGTCCACGATGCCGTCGGACAGCGCCTCCTGGCTCAGGGCCACGTCGCACAGGTCGAGCTTCATCTCGCCCATCAGGACGAAGATCTTCAGGTACCGCGAGAGGTTCCACCGGCCGGACCGGTGGTTCTCGCCCATGATGGTGCGGATGTTGGTCTCCGCCAGGGAGCGGGACTCCCCGACGATGGGCTGGCGCATGGCCACCACGCCGTCGAGCGCCTTCACCAGTTCGTCGTGCTCGTCGGCGGCCCACACCGCGCCCACCCGGACGCTGAACTCCTCGAGACTGATCCGGCCCTCGCCGCAGGCTCGTTGCAGCGCCTCTGCTGCCGGTGCGCGTTCGAGATCAGTGATGCCCATGCGGCAAACGGTACGGTCGGCGGCACGGTGACGTCAACGTGATGTCAGGATCCGGCCAGCTGTCGGGAGCCGGGACCGCGCGGGTCCCGGCGACCTACGTGGCCGGGACCGCCCGGGTGCCGACGACCGCGTTCAGCACGTCGTCGAGGGTCACGATGCCCAACGGGCGGCCGCTGTCGGCGACGAGCACGATGTGCCGGTGCTCGCGCCGCATGTGCAGCAGCAGCTCGGCGAGGGTGACGCCGGGGGTGACGGTCGGCAGCGGGCGCAGCAGCGGCGGGCTGGAGACGCCCAGTACGTCCTTGACGTGGAAGAACCCGCGCACCAGGCCGGCCTCGTCCACGACGGGGAACCGCGACCGGCGGGTCCGGGTGGCGAGCGCCTCCACCTCGGCGGCCGTGATCGACGGCTCGACGGAGACGACCTGCGACCAGGTCCGCATCGCGTCGGCGGCGGTGCGGCGGCGCAGGGCGAGCGCGCCGGTGATCCGGGCGTGCTCCTCGGCGTCGAGCAGGCCCTCGGTCCGGGACTCGGCGACGAGCCCGGCCAGCTCCTCGGCGGTGTAGATCGTCTTGACCGCGTCGGCGGCCTCGATCCGCCAGATCCGCAGCACCTGTTTGGCCGCCCACTTCAGCGCCACGAGCAGCGGCTTGAGCGCCAGGCAGAACACCAGCATCGGCGGCCCGAGCCACATCACGGCCTGCTCGGGGCCGGCGAGGGTGATGTTCTTCGGCACCATCTCGCCGAGCACGGTGTGCAGGAAGACCACGATCGCCAGAGCGAGGACGAAGGCTGTGGGGTGTACGGCGCTCTCCGGCATCCCCACCGCGTGGAACGGGGCCTCCAACAGGTGCGCGAGGGCCGGTTCCGCGACGGCGCCCAGGCCGAGGGAACAGATCGTCACGCCGAGCTGGGCGCCCGCGATCATCAGCGGCAGCTGGCGCATGGCGGACAGCGCCCACCGGGCGACCCGGGACTTCTCGGCCATCGGTTCGAGCATCGTGCTGCGCGAGGCGATCAGGGCGAACTCGGCGGCGACGAAGAACGCGTTGCCCACCAGGAGGATCAGGGTCAGCAGCAGGTTCATGATTCCTCGTCGTCCTCGGAGACCGGCGGCTGCACCTTGACCTGCTCGATCCGGTGCTTGTCCATCTCGGTCACCGTGAACTCCCAGCCCTCGTACTCGACGCGCTCGCCGACGTCCGGGAGGTGGCCCAGTTGGGCGAGGAGGAAGCCGGCCAGGGTCTCGTACGGGCCGTCGGGGAGGGAGAAGCCGGTCTGCTCCTGGACCTCGTCCTCGCGGAGCACCCCGGACACCGTCTCGGTGACGGGGGCGGCCAGTTCGCGGCGGTCGTGTTCGTCGACGATCTCGCCGACCAGTTCCTCGACCAGGTCCTCGATGGTGACGACGCCGTCCGTGCCGCCGTACTCGTCGACGACGATCGCGAGGTCCGAGTCGCCGCGCCGCAGCTCGTCGAGGACGGCGTCGAGGTCGAGGGACTCGGGGACGAAGACGGGCTCGCGGGCCACGTTGCGGACCCGGACGAAGGCGCGGTGCGCGGGGTCGATGGCCAGCGCGTCGGCGATGGTGGCGACGCCGACGACCTGGTCGAGGGTGTCCACGTACACCGGGAAGCGGCTGCGGCCGGTCTCGCGTACCCGGCTGATCATGTCCGCGACGGTGGCGTCGGCGGGCAGCGCCACGACGTCGACCCGGGGGGTCATGGCCTCGGCGGCCCGCTTGTCCCCGAACCGGATCGTGCGGCGGAGCAGCGCGGCGGTCTCGGCGTCCATCGCGCCCGCCTTGGCGGACATGGCCACCAGCAGGCCCAGTTCCTCGGGCGAACGCGCGCTGGCCAGTTCCTCCTGGGGCTCGATGCCCATCCGGCGGACCAGCCAGTTCGCGGAGCCGTTCAGGATCTTGATCAGCCAGCCGAACGCGGTGGAGAACCGGCGCTGCCAGGGCGCGGTGGCCCGGGCGATCGGCATCGGCCTGGCCAGCGCGGCGTTCTTCGGCACCAGCTCGCCGAACAGCATGGAGAACAGGGTCGCGATGCCCAGCGCGATGCCGGTCGCGACCCCGTCGTTGCTGATCACCGGGTGGATCAGGTGGGTGATCGCGGGCTTGGACAGGTACCCGCTCAGCAGGGCGGTCAGCGTGATGCCGAGCTGCGCCCCGGAGAGCTGGAAGGACAGGGTCCGCAGCGCCTTCTGCACGGTCCTGGACTTGCGGTCGCCGGAGGCCGCTTGTTGCTCGATGGCCGCCCGGTCAACCGTGACCAGGGAGAACTCGGCCGCAACAAAGAACGCGCACCCCGCCGTAAGCAACACGAAAGCGGCTAACGGCAGTAGATCACCCACTGAAAAATCACCCCTCGGAGGATGATCCTACCGGGCTCGTCATCCGGTGACCTTGAAGTCCTTCCGCGCGACCTCCGTGGCCGTCTGACCGTCGATCCGGAACAGCCGCAGGATGTGGTCGCCCGCCGGCAGCACCCCGTCGATCGAGCCCGACTTGAGGCAGCCGGACAGGTCGGTGAGGCCCGTGATGGGCGGCACGTCGGAGTCGGTCTTCGTGACGGTCACCGTCTGGGCCGCGTCGAGCGTGAGCTCCGCGGCCCCGACGGTGAGCGCGTACTTGCCCTCGGGGCCGGTGGCCGCCCAGTACACCTTGGCGCCCGTGGCCATCCGGTCGCCGAGCGTCGTCAGGGACGGCTTGGCGCAGTCGGCGGCCGGCTTCCACGTGTTGCTCTTGCGCGGGGTCAGGAACATCGCCCCGACCAGCACGACGAAGACCCCGAGGAAGACGGCGTACTTGGGTCGTTTCAGGTATTTGGGGATCATGATGTCTTGATCGACCTGAGCAGCACCGTTGCCACGTCCACGACCTCCACCGACTCGGGGGCGTCGCCGGAGGCCTTCTTTCCGGTCACGCCGTCGCCGAGCATAGTGAAGCAGAAGGGGCAACCGACAGCGATGGTCTGCGCCCCGGTGGTCAGGGCCTCCTCGACGCGTTCGATGTTGATGCGCTTGCCGATGGTCTCTTCCATGTACATCCGCGCGCCGCCGGCGCCGCAGCAGAAGGACCGCTCGGTGTTGCGCGGCATCTCGGTGAGCTCGCCGGCCCCGAGCGCGGCACCCAGCACCTCGCGGGGCGGGCTGTAGACCTTGTTGTGCCGGCCCAGGTAGCACGGGTCGTGGTAGGTCAGGCCGCCCTCGATCGGCACGACCGGCTTGAGCTTGCCGGTGGCGACGAGGTGGCTGAGCAACTCGGTGTGGTGCACGACCTCGAACCGGCCGCCGAACTCCGGGTACTCGTTGCCGATGGTGTTGAAGCAGTGCGGGCAGGTGGCGACGATCTTCTTGACCCCGGCCTCGGTCAGGGTCTCGACGTTCTGCTGGGCGAGCATCTGGAACAGGAACTCGTTGCCGATCCGGCGGGCCGGGTCACCGGTGCAGCCCTCGCCGTTGCCGAGGATCGCGTAGGAGACGCCGGCCTCGTGCAGCAGGGTCGCGACGGCCCGGGTGGTCTTCTTGGCCTTGTCCTCCAGGGCACCGGCGCAACCGACCCAGAACAGGTACTCGAACTCGGTCTCCCCGTCGACCCGGGGCACCTCGAAGTCGAGGCCCTTCGTCCAGTCCTCGCGGGAGTTGGGGTTCGCGCCCCACGGGTTGCCCTTGCTCTCCAGGTTCTTCAGCATGACGCCGGCCTCGCTGGGGAAGCTGGACTCGATCATCACCTGGTACCGCCGCATGTCGACGATGTGGTCCACGTGTTCGATGTCGACGGGGCACTGCTCGACGCACGCGCCGCACGTGGTGCACGACCACAGCACGTCGGGGTCGATGATGCCGCCCTCCTCCTCGGTGCCGACCAGCGGGCGGCCGGCCTCCTTGAGCGAGGCGGCCAGGCCGAGGGCGTCGATCTTCGAGTGGTCGTCGGGGCTGCCGGCGAGGAGGTAGGGCGCCTTGGCGTACGCGTGGTCGCGCAGGGAGGTGATCAGCAGCTTCGGGGACAGCGGCTTACCGGTGTTCCACGCGGGGCACTGCGACTGGCAGCGCCCGCACTCGGTGCAGGTACTGAAGTCGAGCAGGCCCTTCCAGCTGAACTCCTCGATCTTGGAGACGCCGAACAGGTCCTTGTCCGGGTCGGCCTCCTCGAAGTCGAGCGGCTTGCCGTCGGACATGACGGGCTTGAGCGCGCCGAGGGCGGTGCGCCCGTCGGCCTCCCGCTTGAAGAAGATGTTGAAGAACGCGGCGAACCGGTGCCAGGCGACGCCCATCGTGAGCTTCTGCGAGATCACGATGAAGAACAGCCAGGAGATGATGATCTTGATCAGGGCGACGATCGTGACGGCGGTCAGCGCGCCCTTGGCGGGCAGCAGCGCGCCGATCCCGTGCGAGATCGGGGCGGACCACACCGGGTACTCGAAGTGGCCGGCCGCGTCCTTGAAGCCCCGGATCAGGAAGATGCACACGCCGATGGCGGTGATGGTGAACTCGACGTAGTAGGCCTGGCCCATCGCCGAGCCCCGGAACCGCGACTGCGGCCGGCGCCGGTGCACCTGGCGGATCACGATCAGGGTCACGATGCTGACCAGGAGCGCGGCCGCGATGAACTCGATGAACAGCCCGTAGGGCGCCCAGCCGCCGATCAGCGGCAGCTCGAACTCGGGGTCCACGACCTCGCCGAACGCCTCGGCCAGGGTGAGCGCCAGGGTGCCGAAGCCGATGAACACGAACCAGTGCGCGATGCCGACCGTGGTCCACTTCAGCATCCGGGTGTGCCCGAGGGTCTCCTTCAGCATGTTCACGAGCCGTTGGGCGAGCGGCTTCGACCGCGTCGGGTCGGGCTGGCCGAGTTTGATGATCTTCACCATCGACCCGACAGACCGGGCAAACAGAGCAATTGCCACCACGGTCACCAGGACCGCCACGACCGTGGCCACGATCTGCGTGACTCCCATGTGCTGCTCACCCTCCGCGCGACTTATTACCCGCGAGTAATATTAGCCATCCCGGAGTCACCGTACCCGTCTGCGGCCTGCAAATTCCTGCGGACGCCCCGGGCGGTCACCGTCACCCCCGCTGACCTGGGCCGTTGACCAACACGTGGATCAATTCTCCCGTACGGTGCTACCGGCTGCCGCCGAGTCCGGCATCCGCAGCATCGTCCTCACCATGCACATGCCTGTCTTCCGGCGCTGCATCGACCACGACGACACGGTTTTCCTGGTTACCGGGTGCCAGCGGCCGGAGGTGTCCCTGACCAGGGAGTACCTGCTGCTCCTGACCCGTCAGCGGCTCGTCGTCACCCGCCAGTCCCGCCTGACCGGAAAGGTCCAGCTGCACCTGGACACCCCGCTGTCGGACCTCGACGACGTGGTCTGGCGGACCAACGAACGCCAGTCGGCGGTCGAGTTCGCGGCCACGACGGGCGACACGCGGCACCGGTTCTTCATCAACCGGGGTCGCTCCCGACAGCTCTGGCGGGTGAATGCCCAGTTCAGCGGGCTCTTCGCTCCGGTGCCAATTACGGTTTAACCCGACTCGCACAGTGGCGTTACAGGATCTGGCTTCTGATCAGGCACGATGTGCCAATGGGTACCGACACGCCTGGAAAAGGACTCGTGCTCGTCGTTGACGACGAGCGACCGATCGCTGACCTGGTGCGGTTGTACCTGACCCGGGAAGGCTTCGGAGTCCACACCGAGTACGACGGCGAGTCCGCCCTGGCTGCGGCCCGCCGGATGCGCCCGATCGCGATCGTTCTCGACATCGGCCTGCCCGGCATCGACGGCCTGGAGATCTGCCGCCGCCTGCGCGAGGAGGGCGACTGGACCCCGGTCCTGTTCCTCACCGCGCGCGACGACGAGGTCGACAGGGTGGTCGGTCTCGAGCTGGGCGGCGACGACTACATCACCAAACCGTTCAGCCCCCGGGAGCTGGTGGCCCGGATCCGTACCGTGCTGCGCCGCACCGAGGGTCCGCCGAGCGCCGACAAGATCCGCCAGGTCGGCGGGGTGCGGCTCGACAACGAACAACGCCGGGTCTACTCGGCGGGGGTCGAGATCGCGCTGACCCCGACCGAGTTCGAGTTACTGGCCCGGCTGATGAGCCGGCCCGGCCGGGTGTTCAGCCGGGAGGAGCTGCTGGCCTCCGTATGGGGGTACGCGGCGCTGGCCGGCACCCGCACCGTCGACGTACACGTCGCCCAGGTCCGCGGCAAGCTCGGTGACGCGAGCCCGATCCGCACGGTCCGGGGCGTGGGTTACTCGGTCGAGGGTGGCGCGGAGAGCACCGAGCCGTGACACTCCGCAGTTCCGGCCTGACCGCGCGGGCGATGCTCGTCACCTGCACGGTCGCCATCATCGCCGTGGTCGTCACGGCACTGGTGGCGCTCCCGCTCGGCCTGCGGGCCGCGCAGAGTGAGGCCCGGGGCAAGCTGGAGTCGAAGACCGAGATCGCCACGGCGATGTTGGGTACGGCGCCGGGACAGCAGCAGCAACTGAACATCGTGCGGCGGTTGCGGGCGAGCCGGATCGACATCGTCCTGGTGCTCGACGGCAAGCCCGACCGGCCCGGCCTGCCGATCGACGTGATCCGCGACGTGAGCATCGGCAAGACCGTCGACTGCAAGATCGTCCTGTTCCAGGGCCGTCGGGTGATCGCCGACGGCCGGCCGTTGAACACCCCCGGCGACGCGATCGTCCTGTTGGAGCCGGCGATCTCCACCACGTCCAACGCGGTGTGGGGCCGGCTGTGGCTCGCCCTCGGCGCGGGCCTGCTGGCCGGGCTGGTCGCCGGGTTCATGCTGGCCAGGCGGCAGGCGAAACCGATCCGGGACGCGGCGGCGGCGGCCCGGCGGATGTCCGCGGGCGACCGGACGGTCCGACTACCGGTCGAACCGCCCGACGAGGTCGCCGACCTGGCCCGGGCGCTCAACGACCTCGCCGCCGCGCTGGCGACCAGCGAGGGCCGGCAACGCGACTTCCTGATGTCGGTCTCCCACGAGCTCAGAACACCTCTGACCACCATCCGGGGGTACGCGGAAGCGCTCTCCGACGGCGTGATCTCCGACGACGGCACCTTCGGGGCGGGCCGCACGATCCTCGCCGAGGCCGACCGGCTCGACCGGCTGGTGTCCGACCTGCTGTCCCTGGCCCGGTTGGAGGCCGCCGACTTCCCCGTGGAGCTGGTGGCCGTCGAGCTGGGCTCGCTGGTCCAGGCGACGGCGGAGGCCTGGCGGCCCCGGTGCCTGGAGGTGGGCCTCGACCTGCGGACGGAACTGCCCTCGGAACCGGTGCTCGTGAACACCGACCCGGGCCGGCTGCGCCAGGTGGTGGACATCCTGGTGTCCAACGCGGTGCGGGCGTTGCCGACGGGCGCGCCGCTGGTGCTGTCCGCGCGGTACGACGTGCTGGAGGTGCGCGACGGCGGCCCGGGGCTCGCGGACGAGGACCTGGCGGTGGCGTTCCACCAGGGGGTGCTGCACGAGAAGTACCGGGATGTGCGGCCGGTGGGGTCCGGGCTCGGGTTGGCGTTGGCGGCGCGCCTGATCAGCCGGATGGGCGCGAAGATCGAAGCGGGCCACGCCCCGGAGGGCGGAGCCCGCTTCACGATCCGGTTCTAGGTCAGGGAATCCGGGAGTATCAGTAGACCCGGGAGCCGATGAAGTCGTTGTAGTTGTAGCCCGCCGGGTTCGGGAAGTTCCGGGACTCGAAGGACCACTTCTGGCCGGTACCGCCGTTGCACGCCGCGAGCCGCGCCCACGATCCGTTGGCCGCCCCGTCGAACGCCACGCACAGGTCCGTCCGGCTGGCCGGGTGGATGCCGTTCGCGTCGAGGGTCCACTTCTGGTTCGCGCCGAGGTGGCAGTCCCACAGGATCAGCTTCGTACCGACCCCGAGGGTGCCGCCGGAGGCGTCCACGCACCGGTCGTGGTTCAGCTCGACGTGCAACGCCCTGGTGGCCGTGTCGTACCAGAAGCCCTGGTTGCGTCCGCCGTGACAGGGCCAGGCCAGGAGCTGGGTGTCGTAGCGGGCGTTGTAGCCCTCGGCGTCGAGGCACTGGCCGCCGACCCGCAGCTGCTTGAACTCGAACAGCCCCGGGAAGATCGCGCCGTGGTTGGTGTTGCCCGGGTCCACACAGGTCGCGGTCTGGAGCCCGGAGTTGTAGAACGCGCTCATGCACTCGGCGAACGCGCCGTGCCCGCTGGCGTTGGGGTGCGCGGACTGCCGGGCGGCGTTCTCGTCGAAGATGTTGCCGTTCTCGATGTAGATGCCCAGGGCCCAGGGGCTCTCGGTGCACACCTCGTGGCCGTGGAACAGCCGGCTGGCGTCGAGGTACATGACGCCGGTGTTCTGGGCGGCCTTCCGCTCGGCGGACTCGAAGATCGGCACGGCCTTGTTGCGCCCGAACGCGGCGTCGGCGAGGTAGATGGTGCAGCCGCCGGCGTACCAGCCGGGGAAGTTGGGGTTGTCCTCGACGTCGGGACTGATCGGACTCGGGTACCCCATGAGTGAGATCTTGTAGTCACTGGCCAGGTACCCGGCGTTGGTCATGGTCTGCTTGATGTCGTTGACCGCCCACTCGACCTGCTGCCGGGTGTGCTCGGCCCGGGCCTTCCACGCGTCGGTGTACGTCGGCCAGCACACGCCCTGGAAGAAGATCCGCCGCTTGGCGCAGTCGGTGGCGACCGGCCCGAACTCGATGTTGCCGGACCCGTTGGCCCCGACGACCACCCAGATCAGCTTGAGCTTGGTGTTGCGCGCCTTGATCGCGAGGTTCTCGCCCTGGTTGAGCTCCTGCCACTGGTGGGTGCCGCCGTAGACCAGGTCGGAGGGCTGGCCACCCGAGCAGGCCACGTTGTAGCGCACGTCGACCGGGATGGTCAGCCGCCAGACGGCCTGGTCCCTGGACCGGTCGCACCAGTTGCCGTCCTGGTGGGTCCCGGGCTCGTAGTTGCCCGCGCCCTCGCCGGAGATCTCGCTGTCGCCCATCGTGATCACGCCGGTCTTGCGCGAGTCGATGGGCTTGATGGCCGGGTTGCCGTACAGGCTGGTCGCCTCGGTGGCGCGCTGCGCCTCGAGATTCGCGGGGAGGGGTTGGATGTCCGGGCGGGTGTCCACTGCGGCCTGAGCAGGTGCGGCGAGTGCCGCGGCGGCCAGGAAGCCGACTGCGGTCGCAGCCAGGCGGGGCATGAGGCGCATCGACGAACTCCTCTCGATACGTGCGTGTTACCGCACGGTAATGCCCGAGGGGATGAATGTGAATACTTCTCAATATCGATGGCATGCGATGCGTTGATAACCCGCGAAAACCCTTATCCGGTACGAAAGATGAGTCGCACTCGACAAGTGTCCACCTCGTCCGTAAGCTGGTGGGTAGAGACGCCGTACCGCCTTCTTCCCCCGTGGAAGGCGGTACGGCGTCCCTTCTTTTCCCTACTTGTAGGTCCACCACATAGCCGTGCCGTCCCAGGCGTAGGTCCGGGATTCCTGGCCGCCCGTGTCGGTCTTCACCGTCACCACGATGGAGTTGCCGTCCACCCGCTGCGACGTGACATCGAGCACCCCGTCTTCGCCGCTGCCCACGACCGCCCTGGCGAACACCCCGTTCCCCGTGGCGGTCGAGATGATCGACGCGGCGAACACCCCGCGCATGACCGTCCCGTCCGTGCTGCGCCGAGTCACCACCATGAGCGCGTGGGTGACGTCACCAGGCTTGACGATGGCGAGCGGGGCCACCGTGTACTCGTAGGTCGCCAGCTTGTACGGCCGGGCGACGCTGTCCGTCACGACCGTGTCCGTGGCCGTGCCGTCGAAGAACGGCAGCGTGCTGCCCATGCAGCTCCCGTTGTGGCACTCGAAGCCGACCAGGAACATCTGCTGGAAGCGCAGATCCGTGTCCTTGATGGCCGCCGGGCCGGCGCTGAACCTCGTCGGACCCTCGACCTGCTTGAACGAGTCCTTGCCGTACCGGTAGACGCGCGGCTCGCTGCGGGTGTACGTCCCATTGGTCTGGTACTTGCCCAGCAGCCGCACCAGCACGTCCCGGTTGGAGACCTCGACGTCCTCCTCGTCGTACGCGTAGATCTCGCCCGGCGCCGCGGCGATCACGAAACCGAGGGTGCGCACCGTGCCGTCCGCCAACGGCTTCAGCGCCAGCAGTTGGACCGGGTGGAACGAACCCGGGCCCGAGCACCGCAGCCCCACGAGCACCTCGTCGCCCGGCTCGCCATCGAGCTCCGCGCGCTTCGGGGCATAGGCGTCGAGGGACAGGGAGTAGCTGCTGTCGTAACCGTCCTTCTTCGCGAAGACAACCGCCCCGCCTGTGAACGTGTACGACCCGGCCGGACAGAACCGGGTGATGTTCTCGCCGCCCGGCCACGCGGGCACGGTGATCTTCGCGTTGGCCAGGTCCGGGGCGAGGACGGACAGGCTCGGTTCCGCGGGCGGCGGGCCGGTCGGGCGGACCGGCGGGGTCGTCGTCGCCGGGGCCGTCGTGCCCGGTACCCCCGGAGGTGGGCCGTGCGGGTCGCCCTGGAGGGTCGCGTACGCCGCCACGGGCACGGCCATCACGGTCAGCGCGAACACCCCGAGGGCGATGTTGCGCACCTTGCGCTGGTGGCGCACCGTCGACCGCACCGCGTCCGTACCCGCCGGGGACACGTCGTGGATGCTCTCCGCCCGGAACGCGGCGAACGCGCCGTGCAGCTTCGTCTCCTGCTCGAAGTCCGACATCTAGTTCTCCTGCTCTGAGAGTTGGGCGGCCAGGGCGGTCCGGCCCCGGTGCAGCCACGACTTGACGGTGCCCTCGGCCGCGCCCAGGACGGTGGCGATCTCGGTGATCGGCATGTCCGCCAGGTAGTGCAGGACGACGGCGCCCCGTTGTTTCTCCGGCAGGGTGGCCAGGGCGGCGGCCAGGGCGACCCGGTCCGGGCTGGGCGCGGAGACGTGCTGCTCGCGGTGCCTGCGGAGGAAGTTCGCGGCGGTCCTGGCCCGGCGCCAGCGGCTCGTCGCCAGGTTCCAGGCGACCTTGCGGACCCAGGCGACCGGGTCGTCGTAGGTGGAGATCTGCTTCCACCGGCTGTACGCCCGGCAGAACGCCTCCTGCACGAGTTCCTGCGCCTGACCCATGTCGCCCGCGTACGCGTACAACTGGACGGTCAGGTTGTGGAAGTGCGCCGCGTACAACTCCTCGAAATCGCCCGTCCCCACGTCGGTGGGCGGCGCCGCTCGTACCATCATCTGCTCGCGTTCTCCCCGGTCAGGTCCTCGTGACGGCAGCAACACGTCCCACCCGGAGGGAAGGTTGCAGTCGACTACGGTGAGCCCATGGACGACATCGACCGGCGGATCGTAACCGCGCTCAGCGAGGATGCGCGGCAGTCGTATGCGGATATCGGCGTACTTGTCGCCCTGTCCGCGCCCGCCGTGAAGCGCCGGGTCGACCGGCTGCGGGCCACCGGCGTGATCAGGGGGTTCACGGCGATCGTCGACCCGGCGGCGCTGGGCTGGACCACCGAGTCGTTCGTGGAGCTGTTCTGCACGGGGCGGACCACGCCCGCGCAGCTCGCGGCGGCCGTGCGCCGGCACCCGGAGGTCGTCGAGGCCTACACGGTCTCCGGGGAGGCCGACGCGCTCGTGCACATCCGGGCGGCGGACATCGCGCACCTGGAGCAGGTGTTGGAGCGGCTGCGCGGGGAGCCGTTCGTCACCTCGTCGCGGTCGATGATCGTGCTGACGAGGTTGGTGGACTCGGTGTAGCGGGCGGCGGCGGAGCCGCCGCGTCCCGGGCGGAGCCCGGGACCGGGCCGGAACGGCCCGACCGCCCTGGTGCGCGCGCCGTTACAGGTACATCCCCGTGCGCTCCTCGCCCGTCGGCTTGTGCACCACGTCACCCTCGCCGAAGAACCGCTTCCCGCCGAACTCGCCGTGCAGCCGGTCGTCCAGCTCGTCGGCCAGGCCCATCATCACCTGCACGGCCAGCATGAGGTGCGTCGGCTGGAAGTCGCGGCCGAACACGGGGACGGAGGCCCAGACGGTCTTGTCCGTGCAGTACAGCCGGCCGATGGGCATCCGGCGGGTCAGCTGGGCGAGCCGCTCGTACAGCTTCGCGTCGGGGGCGACCTCGGTGAGGATCGGCGAGTACACGTCCACGACGGCCGGGTTCTCGTGCACCTTGACGAAGACCATGGCGGAACCGGCGCGGACCCCGATCTCGCCCTCCTCGTCCACCTCCAGCTTGTCCGGCTCGGTCTTGAGCAGGGCCGCCACGACGGTGCGCACCTTGTCGGCCAGCGGCAGCGCGGACGCCACCTCCATGGCCTGGGACAGCACGGCGTCCTGGCCGGCGGTCTCGACCTCCGGCAGGGTCGGCGCGGGCCGGGCGGTGGCCAGGGTCGCCGGGCCGGCGGGAGCCGCCTCGATCGCCTCGTTCAGCGGGCGGACCGTGTACGTGAGGAACGCGGGGTGCGGCGCGCCGTACACGTCGCGCATGGTGCGGCTGAGCAGGGCGGCGAGCTGCGGGCCCTCCTCGGCGGTCGCGTGCAGGCCGAAGTTGCCCTCCGAACCGTCGACGACGCCCGGGGGCGACCAGCCCAGTTCGATCATGTGGCCGACGGCGGTGCGGTCCAGCCGGTACCCCTCGGGGAGGTTGGCGTTTCCGACGGCGTAGCCGGCCATCTGCTTGTCGGCGCCGATGATGACGTTGA
This sequence comes from Longispora urticae, assembly GCF_053902585.1. Taxonomy (NCBI): domain Bacteria; kingdom Bacillati; phylum Actinomycetota; class Actinomycetes; order Micromonosporales; family Micromonosporaceae; genus Longispora; species Longispora urticae. The sequence continues at coordinate 258,651 of NZ_JAQZSH010000002.1, read as the reverse complement.
TCTCGTAGATCGCCTCGCCGGTACCGGAGGCCGTCGGGTCCAGGGTGAGGTCCAGCCGCACGTCCGGGGGCAGGGTCGGCAGCGCCCGGGCCAGGGCCCGGGTGAAGTCCTGCCACGCTGCGGTGACCTTCGACTTGAGGTCCACGGTGTCGACATCGTCGTAGAGCATGGGCCCTACCCTAACGACTAGTCTCGGGGTCATGGCCAAGAAAGCTCCCCGGGATGATGTTGGCGACCGTGACCTGCGCGTCAGCGAGCCGAAACGGGTAGCCGCCGGAATACCGGGCGTGGTCGCGAGCCTGAAGGCCGCGGTCGGCGAGATGGGCGTCCGGCGCAGCGCGCTGACCCTGCTCAAGGTCAACCAGAAGTCCGGTTTCGACTGCCCCGGCTGCGCGTGGCCGGAAACCGCCGGGCACCGCACGCCCTTCGAGTTCTGCGAGAACGGGGCGAAGGCCGTCGCCGAGGAGGCGACCCTGCGCCGGGTGACCCCCGAGTTCTTCGCCACACATCCCGTCGCCGAGCTGGCGGAGAAGTCCGACTACTGGCTCGGGCAGCAGGGCCGGCTGACCCATCCGATGGTGCTGCGCCCCGGCGACACCCACTACCGGCCGATCTCCTGGCCGGACGCGTTCGCGCTGACCGCCTCGACGCTGCGCGGCCTGGACACCCCGGACGCCGCCGCCTTCTACACCTCGGGCCGGACCAGCAACGAGGCCGCGTTCCTCTACCAGCTGTTCGCGCGAGCCTTCGGTACGAACAACCTGCCCGACTGCTCGAACATGTGCCACGAGTCCTCGGGTACCGCGCTGAACGCCACCATCGGGATCGGCAAGGGCTCGGTGACCCTGGAGGACATCCAGCGGGCCTCGCTGATCGTCGTCGTCGGCCAGAACCCGGGCACGAACCATCCCCGGATGCTCACCGCGCTGGAGAACGCCAAGCGCGCCGGCGCGAAGATCATCGCGGTGAACCCGCTGCCCGAGGCCGGGCTGCTGGCGTTCAAGAACCCGCAGAAGGCCTCCGGGGTGGTGGGCTCGGGGACGACGCTGGCCGACCAGTACCTCCAGATCCGGGTCGGCGGCGACCTCGCGTTGTTCCAGGCGCTCGGCACGCTGCTGCTGCCGCACGCCGACCGGGAGTTCATCGCCGCGCACACCACGGGCTTCGACAGCTACGCCGCGAACGTCAGCGAGGTCGACTGGGCCGTCACCGAGGAGGCCACCGGGCTGACCCGGGCCGAGATCGAGGAGACGGCGGCCCTGTTCGCGGCCAGCGACGCGACGATCGTGTGCTGGGCGATGGGCCTCACCCAGCACCGGGACGCCGTGGCCACCATCCAGGAGGTCGTCAACGTCCAGCTGCTGCGCGGCATGATCGGCAAGCCGGGCGCCGGCCTGTGCCCGGTCCGGGGCCACTCGAACGTGCAGGGCGACCGGACGATGGGCGTGTGGGAACGGGTGCCCGCCTGGGGTCCGGCGCTCGGCGCGGAATTCGGTTTCACGGTACCGGCGGCGACCGGCCACGACACCGTCGAGACCATCCGGGCCATGCGCGACGGGCAGGTCAGGGTGTTCGTGGGCATGGGCGGCAACTTCGCGGCGGCCACCCCCGACACGGCCGCCACCGAGGCCGCGCTGCGCACCTGCGAGCTGACCGTGCAGATCTCCACGAAGCTCAACCGGTCGCACACGGTCACCGGTCGGACGGCGCTGATCCTGCCCTGCCTGGGGCGCACCGAGGCCGACCCGGCCGGGTTCGTCACCGTCGAGGACTCGATGAGCTGCGTGCACGCCTCGCGGGGGTCACTCAAGCCCGCCTCGGAGACCCTGCTGTCCGAGGTGGCGATCGTCAGCCGGCTCGGGGCCGCGACCCTGGACGACACGATCCCGTGGGAGTCGTTCGAGCACGACTACGCGGCCGTCCGGGCCCGGATCGCCCGGGTCGTGCCCGGCTTCGCTGACTTCGAGAACCGGCTCGACGGGGCCGGGTTCACCCTGCCGCACCCGCCGCGCGACTCGCGGTCGTTCGACACGCCGGACGGGCGCGCCCGGTTCACGGTCAGCCCGTTGACCTCGATCGACGTGCCCGAGGGGCGGCTGCTGATGCAGACGTTGCGGAGCCACGACCAGTACAACACCACGATCTACGGGCTCGATGACCGGTACCGGGGGATCAAGGCCGGCCGTCGGGTGGTGTTCGCGCACGCCGAGGACCTGGCCGAACGGGGGCTCGCCGACGGGTCCATGGTGGACATCATCAGCGAGTGGCCGGACGGCGAGCGGCGGGCGGCGGGTTTCCGGGCCGTGGCCTACCCGACGGCGCGCGGCTGCGTCGCGACCTACTTCCCCGAGGCGAACGTGCTGGTTCCGCTGGACTCGGTGGCCGTGGGCTCGAACACGCCGACATCGAAGGCCGTGATCGTCCGACTGGAGCCCGCCGCCTAGCCGGTCAGCGGGTGGTCGGTCGCCTCACGCCTCGCCGGTCGGCGGCCCCACCGCCAGCCTGGTCAGCGGCTCCACGCCTGGCCGGTCGGCCACCCCACCTGGGCCGGCTACGATCGGCCGGTCAGCACGTGTGCCCCTAGCCTGTCACCCGCAGTTAGGCTAGCCTGGCCTTCCGTCGACCCAGGAAGGGCTGTGAGGTGACGACCACGCGGCAACCCGAGAGCCTCGCCTCGCTGCTCGGCGGCCGGGGCGGCGCGATCGACGCCACGATGCCGCCCGTCGCGTTCGGGGCCGGCTGGCTGCTCGGCGGGCAGTCCATCTGGATCGGGGCCGCCGCCGCGCTCGTCGTCTCGGTACTGATCGGCGGCTGGCGACTCCGCCAGGGCGCCAAGCCCCGCGCGGTACTCGTCGGCGCCCTCGCGGTGTGCGTGTCCGCCCTCGTCGCGCTGTACACGGGCCGGGCCTCCGACTTCTTCCTGATCCAGATCTTCACCAACGCCGCCAGCGCGCTCGGCTGGGTGGTCAGCATCGTGGTGCGCTGGCCGTTCCTGGGGCTGATCGTCGGCGCGGTGCTCGGGCAGAAGACGAAATGGCGACGCGACCCGGCCCTGCTCCGGGCGTACTCGCGGGCGAGCTGGGTCTGGGTCGCGCAGTACCTGATCAGGCTCGCGGTCTTCGTGCCGCTGTGGGCCGCCAACCAGGTCGTCGCGCTGACCACCGCCCGGGTGGCGCTGACCTGGCCCCTGGTCGCGGCATGCCTGGCCGTGAGCTGGTGGGTGCTCCGCCGCTCGCTCCCCGCCGACCATCCCGGGCTAAGACTGGAGAAGGACCATGACGAACCCGTTCAGCCCTGACGTGGTGGCCGCCGTCGCGCGGCACATGAACGACGACCACGCCGCCGATTCCGTGCTGATCGTGCGGGCGTTCGGTGGGGTGCCGGCCGCTGTGGCGGTGCGGATGACCGGGCTCGACGGGGACGGGATGGACTTCGAGGTGACCTCGGCGCCCTCCGCAGCGGGCGGCCGTGAGGCGGCTTCCAAGGCCGCACCCGAGGCGGCGGGCAGGACTGCGGCTGCCGTCCATGCCCCCGCAGTCGTGCGGGTGCCCTGGTCACGGGCCCTCACCAAGCGGGCGGAGATCCGGGCCGAGGTGACCCGGATGTACCACGAGGCCCGGGAGAAGCTGGGCCTTCCGGACGTTCGGGACGCGGCACACTCGTAGCCCCATCTTTCCGACTAGACGTAGGGATTTTGCCTACATCTTGTCGGCAAATCCTTGACACGGGCTGAGCGGGCACCCAACACTTAGGGCACCCTCACCTGCAAGGAGCCCGTCATGTTCTCCGCCGATCTGCGCGCCGCCACCTGGTCCGAGCACCAGAACGCCGAGAGCACGGCCTACCTGGACGCCCTGATGCGCGGCCAGCTCACCCTGGGCCAGTACGGCGACATGGTCGCCCAGCACTACTTCGCCTACGTGGTACTCGAAGAGGCCGCCCGCACGATGCGCACCGACCCGGTCGGCGCCCCGTTCGCGGTGCCCGAGCTGGACCGGGTGCCCGCCCTCGAAGCCGACCTCAACTACCTCTACGGCGCGACCTGGGCCGAGCGGATCACCCCGAACGCGGCCACCGTCCGGTACTGCGCCCGCCTCCGCGAGGTGTGCTTCGACTGGCCGGGCGGGTTCGTGGCCCACCACTACACCCGCTACCTCGGCGACCTGTCCGGCGGCCAGTTCATCCGCAAGTCCGTCGCCCGGATCTACGGCCTCACCGACCACGGCGTCGCGTTCTACGACTTCCCCGAGCTGGGCGACCTCCAGGCGTTCAAGGCGCGCTACCGGGAGGCGCTGGACTCCGCGCCCTGGTCGGGCGAGGAGCAGGGCCGGATCGTCGCGGAGACCCTGGTGGCGTACCAGCTGAACACCGAGGTGCTGGCCGACCTGGGGTCGGGGCTCGGTTCGGCGCGGGCCGCATAGCTCCCGCAGCTCAGGCCGGCGCTGCGCGGGCCCGCGGCGTGGGTCTGAGCTGCGGGTCGGGTCCGGTTGGTGCCGCCGCCCGGCCTCGGCTCTCGCGGGCTGGTGCCCGCCGCCGCGACCCGGCTCCGGTTCGGGTCGCCGTTGTCTCAGGAGGCGCGCAGCCTGCGTTCCGCCTCCGCGAGCTGCTCCGGCGTGTCGCAGTCGAACCACGGCTCGGCCGGGTCGGTCAGCTCCGCGATCCGCAGCCCGGCGACCAGCTTCCGCAACGGCATCCCGTCCGGGTCGGCCGTCGCCAGGCGGTCCCGGAGGGCCCCGACGCGCCACAGGCCGCAGAGGAGCTGCCGGCGGCCGTCGCCGTCGACGTACAACGCGCCGTCGTGATCCGGGAGGGCTCCGGCGAGCGCGTCCAGGGCCCCGGTGGTCAGGAGTGGCAGGTCCGCCGCGAGCAGCGCGACCGCCCCGACCCCGGGGCCCACCAGGGGATCCGCCGAGTGCGGCTCGGCGGGACCCGGGCCGGCCACCCCCAGCGCCCGCAGGCCCGCCGCGAGCGCCGCCACCGGGCCGCCCTGCTGCTCGGGGCCGACCACGACGACCCGCGTGGCGTGCGCGCAGGCCGCCGTCACCCGGTCGAGCAGGGACGTCCCGCCGACCGTCACAGCAGGTTTGTCCCGCCCGCCCAGTCGCCGGGCCGATCCGCCGGCCAGGATGACCGCCGCGTAGGTGGTGCGCATGGGTACCAGTAAACCCGGCTAGGTGTTCATGATCGCGAGGTACCACTCGCCGGTGAAGTTTTCGGGTTCGACGGTCACCGTGACCTCCTGCCCGACGGTCGGGGTCTTGGCTGAGGACAGGTGGATGCTCCTCGCGCCGCCGTCGTAGGCCCACCACGCCATGGAGTGCTCCACCCCGTTGAAGGTGATCCGTAGCCGGCCGGGCGTCTGTGACCACCCCACGAGCGGCGCCGCCACCAGTTTCGGCTCCTGTTTCGCGGGCCAGCGGAACGTCACCGTGCGCGGCCCGGTGCCGGACAGCACCTGGGCATCCGGGGCGGGGACGGGCAGCGCCTTCAGCTCCGACGGGCGGGCCGGGAACGGGTAGTCGGCGAAGGACACGGCCTCGCCGACCTCCATGAGAAACCGGCCGGCGGTCGGGGTCGGGCCGCCGTCGAACCCGCTGACGGTGACCACCACGGTGACCGGGACACCCACCCGCAGTTTGTAGCGCTGGCCGAGCGAGATTGTGTTGGCGAAGGAACTGGTGTCCCGGTTCTCGCAGCTCACGCCACCGGTCCGCTCGCCGTTGACCGTCGCGTCGAGGTAGCCAACGACGCCGGGCGTCTCGCTGGTGCACTTCGGGAGCAGCACCGCGTCGACCGTGGTCGGCGTCCAGACGAAGCTCGCGGTCCGGTCCTCGATCCGCCCGGCCACCCCGCCGACCCGACGGTAGCCTTCGTAGAACTCCGGCGTCCCGAAAGCCGTCGTCGGCCCGGACGTCACCGTCGGGGTCGGAGTCGGCAAGGCCGGGGGCAGGCTGTCGTTCCGGCTGCCCGGGACCAGCAGATACCCGAGCAGCACCGCCACCACCACCGCGCCGGCGGCCCCCACCACCGCGAGCCGGTTCCGGCGCCGCTGCCGGATCCGGTCGTGCACCCCGGCCAGCCGTTCGACCCCGACCGGCGGCTCCGCGTCCGGCATCGCGACCAGCGAAGGATCGACCCGCAACTTCGCCAACCCCTTTGCGGCGTACCCCTTCACCGCGCCCGCCGACACCCCCAACGCCTCGGCGATCTGCACCTCGGACAGGTCCTCGAAGTAGCGCAGCACCAGCACCGCCCGCTGCTGCCGGGGCAGCCGGTCCAGTGCCCGCCACACCTCGTCGCGCTCGTCGACGGCCGCCTGCGGGGAGGCCAGCACCCGTTCGGGCAGCATCGCCGTCGGCCGTTCCGCGTGCCACCTCCTGCGCCACCACGAGTTGTAGGTGTTGAGGAGCACCCGCCGGACATAGGGTTCCGGATCGTCGTCGATCCGCCGCCACGCCGACCAGGACCGGGCCAGCGCGGTCTGCACCAGGTCCTCGGCCTGGCCGTGGTCACGGGTCAGCAGGTACGCCAGCCGCACCAGCCTCGGCGACCGCGCCACCACGAACTCGTCAAACCCCATGCGACCTGCTCCTTCTCGTTGCGACACGAGTATGTACCGCCCGGTCGGCCAGCCCGGTTGTACGGAGCCCGAAACTTTTTCCACGCCCGGCTATGTGACGAGCGCCCACACCGCATAGGCGAACGAGGCGACGACGAACACGACCGCGGCGAACACACACCCGCCCTCGATGACCACTTCCGCCCGCTCCCCGGGATCCGGCCGGTGGCGGGAAGCTCCGTGTTTGAGTGGCGAAGGTGGACTTCGATGGTCGTAGGCTGGTTTCTGCCGGGAGTCCGACGAGCGGAGGCCGCCATGGATCACACCCGCACCGTGGCCGACAACATCAAGGCTCTGCGCAAGAGTGCGGGGATGACGCAGCGCCGACTGGCCGAACGGGCGAACGTGTCCTTGAGCCTGTTGTCCAAGGTCGAGACGGATGACCGGCCGGCGAGCCACGCGTTCGTCGCGGCTGTGGCACGCGCCCTGCGGGTACCCATCGAAAGGGTCTACGGCCAGCCCTACGGCGAGTTCGACTCCGCTGCCTCGGTGGACGCGCTCCGGGTCGCCCTGCGGGGTTACGACCTGCCCTCGGAGACGGGCACGGTTCCCCGGCCGCGGGAGGAGTTGGAAGCCGATGTGCGCGAGATCAGTGAGCTTCGCCGGAACGGGCGCTACGCGAGGCTCGCGGCCAGGCTTCCCGCGATCATCGAGGAACTCACCCTCGCGGTGCACGACACCGACAGCGCCGGGCGGGTGCGCGCCTTCCAGCTCCTGGTCAGCGTCTACTACGCGTCCCACGGCCTGGCCTACCGCCTGGGCTACGCCGATCTCGCCGAGAGTATCGAGCACAAGCTGATCTGGGCGGCCGAGCAGTCCGGTGATCCGCTGGCCGCCGGGCTCGCACAGTGGACCCGGGTCACCACGTTCCAGTCGGCTGGCGACTACGGCCGGGGGCTGCGCATTCTCGACGCGGCGCGCGGCCAACTCACGGATGAGCTGTCGGGCAACGATCAGGCCGCCGTGACCGTGTACGGCAGCATGCACCTGCGCGCGGTCACCCTCGCTTCTCGGGCCGGGGACGCCACGACCACGCGGGCGCATCTCGACGCGGCCTACGAGCTGCTGCGTCGCGCACCCACGGACTCGGTGCACTACCACCTGACCTACGGGCCGGCGAATGTCCGGATTCACGATGTCGCCGCCAGTGTCGAGTTGGGCGAGCCCGAACAGGCGGTGGAACGTGGCCGGGGGTTCGAGCCGCCGCGCGGGATGCCTGCCACGCGGGCGGGTCACCACTACATCGACCTCGCCCATGCTCATGTCCTGTTGGAGGACCGGGCCGGGACCCTCGCCGCGTTGGAGTCCGCCCGGCGTCTCGCGCCCGAGCAGACGCGGTATCACCCGATGGTCCGGGAGACGACCCGGGCACTCATCGGCCTGCACCGCCGGGCGAACCCTGAGCTGATCCGGTTCACCACGTGGCTGGGGTTGGCGACCTAGAACGGCCGAGCGCCCGGCCAGGCCTAGTACCCGTCAAGGCTTTGAACTGGGGTTTTCGGGCCTCGGATAGGCTTCGGGGATGGGCAGGGTGACGGATCGGCGGCCGGTGGTCCGCTTCGATGGTGACAGGGCGAGCCGGCGACCGGACACCCTCAGCGTCGAGGAACCCCTGGAGCTGCGGGTCAACGGCGCCCCGCTGGCCGTCACGATGCGCACCCCGGGCGACGACGTGGACCTGGCGCACGGGTTCCTGCTCACCGAGGGCGTGATCACCGGGCCCGGCGACATCCTGCTGGCCAAACATTGCACGGACACGAACCTGAACGTCCTGGAGGTCACGCTCCGGCCCGACCTGCCGCCCCCGGCGACGGACCCGACCCGGCATTTCTACACGTCCAGCTCGTGTGGGACCTGCGGAAAGGCGAGTATCGACGCGGTGCGGGTGGCTTCGGCGTTCTCCGTCGAGGCTGACCCGCTGACGATCAGACCCAGTCTGTTGTACGGGTTCCCCGACGCCCTCCGCGAGCGCCAGAAGGCCTTCGCGCGCACCGGGGGGCTGCACGCGGCGGGGCTGTTCACGGCGGACGGGGAGCTGGTGTGCGTCCGGGAGGATGTGGGCCGGCACAACGCGGTCGACAAGGTGCTGGGGTGGGCGGTGCGGTCCGGGCGGGTGCCGTTGCGGGGGCACATTCTGATGGTCAGTGGGCGGGCCAGTTTCGAGTTGACGCAGAAGGCGGCGTTGGCGGGGGTGCCAATGTTGGCCGCCGTGTCCGCTCCGAGCACGCTGGCGGTGGATCTGGCCGGTGAGCTGGGGTTGACCCTGGTCGGGTTCCTGCGCGGCGAGACGATGAACGTGTATGCCGGGGCGCACCGGCTCGTGGCTGTGGACAACTAGGCGCTGGCCCGGGCCATCGGGTCGGGTTGTCCACAGGGATAAAATAGACAAACCTCTTTTTTGAGTACTGTCGCGGCATGCCGAATATCCGGGTCAGCCAACCCGCCGAGCTCCTGGCCTCCGTGCCGTACGTGCTCGGTTTCCATCCGACCGACAGCCTCGTGGTCATCGGTGTCCGGGCCAGAAAGCTGCACTTCGCGGTCCGGGTAGACCTCGACGAGTGCGCCGAGGAGCCGGACCACGCGGCCCTGCACCTCGCCGAGGTGCTGCACGACCAGCGGGCCGACGCGGCCGTGGTGATCGGTTACGGCGCGCCGGCCCAGGTCACCCCCGTGGTCGACGCGGCCCGGCGCGCGCTGGCCGGCCGGAGCATCCCGATCATCGACGCGCTCCGGGTGACCGAGAACCGCTACTTCTCGTACGTCTGCGAGAGCGGTGACTGCTGCCCACCCGGCGGCCGGGCGTACGACCCGGGCAGCACCGTGGTCGCCGCCGAGGCCACGCTCGCCGGCAAGGTCGCCCTGCCCGACCGGTCGGCCTTCGCGCAGGTCATCGCACCGGTGTCGGGAGCCGTCCGGGAGGCGATGGAGGAGGCGACGGACCGCGCGGAGTCCCGGTTCATCGCGGCGCTGGAGGGGGCGGGCGGGCAGGCGGCGTTGGCGGCCGAGGGGCCGGCGTTCGTGGAGGCGGCCCTCAACCGGCACTATGCGGGCGGCACGCTCACCGATGACGAGGCCGCGTGGCTGTGCGCGTTGCTGCTGCTCCTGCCCGTGCGGGACGCCGCCGCGCACCTGGTCGAGCACCGGCCGGACGACCCGCACCTTCCCCTGTGGACGGACCTGACCCGGCGCGCCCAGCCCGGGTTGGTCGCGCCGGTGGCCACCCTGTTGGCGTACGCGGCGTATCTGGACGGGCAGGGGGCGCTCGCCAGCCTCGCGTTGGAACGCGCCCGGGCCGATGATCCGGAGTATCCGCTGGCCGGGTTGCTGCACCAGGCCATGGTCGCGGGGATCCCGGCCCGTCGGCTGCGCGGCCGGCGTCCCGGTCCCGGTCACCGTCGCCGGTCGAAGCCCCGCCGTTCGATGCCCCGCTCCCAACCCAACTGACCAGTCCGGGGTCAGGTGGCGGTGGTCTCCAGGATCACCTTGGTCACCAGGGTCGGGTCGTCGTGCATCGGCAGGTGGCCGCAGCCGGGCAGCCGGACGTGCCGGGCGTCGGGGAGCAGCACCTCGGCGCGCTCCGCCTGACGGGGCAACAGGATCCGGTCCTTCGTCCCCCACGCGACGGTGACGGGCGCGGTCGGCTTCCCGGTGTAGCGGTACCCCCGGCTCGCCCACGCCACCGGGTTGAAGCCCCGGCCGCCGCGCAGTCCGCGCAGGTCGTCGTAGGGCACGAGGGGGTCCAGCAGCTCGGGGCGGCCGTAGAGCATCCCGCAGCTGATCCGGCGCAGCTTCGGCGTCTTCAGGAAGGGGGTGACGACCGGCCTGGGCAGGAAGCCGAGCGCCCGGTGGGTGAGCAGGACACTCAGCGCGTACCCCTTCTCGGAGGTGGTCCAGAAGCCGGCCGGGGCGAGCGCCGTGGCACTCGCGACGTGGTCGCCGGCCGCCAGCTCCAGGGCCAGCGCCCCGCCGAGGGAGTTGCCGGCGACGTGCGGCCGGGTCAGCCCCAGCCCGGCGAAGAACGTGGTCAGCGCGGAGACGATCTGCGGCATGCCGTAGACCGGCAGCCTGGGCGAACTTCCGAAGCCCGGCAGATCCACCGCGATGACGTCGTGCACCTCGGCCAACCGGTCGATCACCGGCTCCCAGGCCTGCCACCGGTGACCGATGCCATGCAGCAGAACCAACGGGCTGCCGCTCCCGCGCCGCTCATAGACAATCGTCATGTTCGCAGGGTAGACCCGTTTGTTACCGGGCGGTAGCCCCCAACCTACTGAACGGTAGCCCCCATCGAACGGACGATCTCCATCGATCTCCGGGCCGAGGCGGCGCACGCCTCGCCGGCCGATCCGGGGCAGTACTCCAGCCGGCCCGGCCCGCTGTCCAGCCGCATCCACGTCGGCAGCGCCTCGGCCTTCGACACCCGCCACACCCCGGGCGCGGACTCGGTGAACGTGAACCGGGGCATCACCCCGTCCCGGGTGACCAGCGACTGGTTCTGCCACGCGACCTGGTTGCCCATGCCGTACGCGACCCACTTGTCGCCGAGCTCCTCGAACGGCTGCACGACGTGCACGTGGGCGCCCAGGATCAGGTCCACCTCCGGGGAGGCCAGCAGGTCGCGCGCCGTGGCCTGCTGGAAGTCGTCGGCCTCGTGCTGGTACTCCGTCCCCCAGTGCACGCTCACGATCACCACCTCCGCCCCCGCCGCCCGGGCCCGGCGCGCCTCGTCCAGCACCGCCCGGACGTCGAGCGCGTTGGCGATCCACTCCTTGCCCTCCGGCCGGAGCAGGCCGTTGAAGGAGAACGTGTAGGACAGGTGCGCGATCTGGACTCCTCGCGCGTACACCAGAGTGGGAGTGTCGTGTTCGCGCTGGTCACGGTAGCTGCCGGCGTGTCGGAGTCCGGCGGCGTCCAGCACGTCCAGGGTCCGGTACACGCCCCGTTCCCCGACGTCGAGCGTGTGGTTGGACGCCGTGGAGCACGAGTCGTAACCGACGTCGGCGAGGGTCACCGCGACCTGCGGCGGCACGTTGAACAGCGGATAGCCCGAAAACGGCCCGGCCGGCTCCCCGAGCGGGGTCTCCATGTGGCAGATCGCCAGGTCCGCCGCCGACACCACCGGCTTCACGGCCGCGAACATCGGCCCGAAGTCGTACCCGGTGCCGCCGGCGTCCTGTTTGGCCGTGTTCCACAGCGACTCGTGCAGCAGCACGTCCCCCGCGCCGAGCACCGTGAACTCGCGCGGGGTCCACGTCGAGGCGGCCGAGGCGACGGCGGTCGGTCGCGGTGCGCCCCAACGGGTGCCGGCCGGCGAGGAGCACCCACCGAGGACCAGGACCACGGCCACGGCGAGTACCCCCCGCGTCGGCGACACCATCTCAGACTATTCGAGCGGCCAGGTGTGCACGGGCGCATTCGCAGCTGAGTACCGTCGATATCTGGCGAGCATCTCCCGGAGCGCCGCCGACCGGTCGAGCCCGGACTTCTCCAGCTTGTTGACCATCGCGGTCTGCCAGGTCGCCCCGGTCCGGCGCAGCGCGCACCGCCGTTCGATGATGCCGAGCAGCCGGTCCCGGACCTCCGGATCCACGCCGAACCGGTCCAGCCCCTCGTAGGCCAGCGGCAGCAGGCGCTCCAGCAGCAGGTCGGAGAACCGGCCCTCGCCCTCGCCCGGCCACTGCCCGACGCCCTCGATACCGCGCCGGGCCGCCGAGTAGAAGTTCGCCTCGGCGGCGGTGAACGGCAGCTTCGTCCACACCGGACGGTCCTCCTCGGCCAGGGTGCGGACCAGGCCGTAGTAGAGGGCGGCGTTGGCCATCATGTCGACGACCGTGGGGCCGGCCGGGAGGACCCGGTTCTCGACCCGCAGGTGCGGGCGGCCGTCCATGACGTCGTAGACCGGGCGGTTCCAGCGGTAGACGGTGCCGTTGTGCAGCCGGAGTTCGCCGAGCCGGGGGATGCCGCCGGAGCGGAGTACCTCCAGCGGGTCCTCGGCCTCCATCAGCGGGAGCAGCGGCGGGAAGTACCGGACGTTCTCCTCGAACAGGTCGAAGATCGAGGTGATCCAGCGTTCGCCGAACCAGACCCGCGGCCGGACCCCCTGCACCCGCAACTCCTCGGGGCGCACGTCGGTGGCCTGGGTGAACAGGGCGATCCGGGTCTCCGACCACAGCCGGTGCCCGAACGCGTAGGGCGAGTTGGAGCCCACCGCCAACTGGACGGCGGCGATGGCCTGGGAGGCGTTCCAGTACGCGGGGAACTGTTCGGGGGAGACCTGGAGGTGGAACTGGATGCTCGTACAGGCGGCCTCCGGGGCGATCGAGTCCATCGTGGTCGTGAACCGCTCGACCCCGCGGATGTCGATCTCCATGTTCTCGCCGCGCTCGTTCATGATCTGGCTGTTGAGCAGGCGGTAGCGCGGGTTCGCCGACAGGTTCTCCAGCACCGTGTGCTCGGGTTCCAGCGTCGGAAGGATACCGATCAGGGCCACTCCCGCGTCGGCCTTGGCGGCACGTTCCTCCAGCTGGGCGAGGGTGGCGCGCAGCCCCGCCTCGTACGCGGCGAGACCGTCCTCGGCGATCAGCCGGGGTGGGACGTTGATCTCGAGGTTGAACTGGCCCAGCTCCGTCTGGAGCATCGGGCTGGCCATGTACGTCAGGATCTCGGCGTTCTTCATCGCCGGGTTGGATTCTCCGTCCACAAGGTTGAGTTCGATCTCCAGCCCCGTCAGCGGACGGTCTGCGTCGAATCGAAGTTCGTCAAGCATGAGAGCGAACACGTCGAGGCAACGGCGGACCTTCTGTCGGTATCTCTGCCGATCGTCATGTGTGAACTCACGCTGCTGGACGTCCCTGCCCATCGATTCTCCTGGATGGTCGGTCGCGGCGGTGAGCTTCCTAGGTTAGGGGGATCGCGCACCCACGGCTAGTACCCAATCGCATAGCGTATTCACTCATGTCGCTAATCGGACAAAAAGTGGGGCACCCTCGGGTGCCCCACTTGCCTTGCTGACCTGGAGTTACGAGCGGATCGCCTCGGCCTCGATCTCGATCTTGATCTTCTTGCTGACGAGCACGCCGCCGGTCTCCAGCGTGGCGTTGAACGTCATGCCGAACTCCTCGCGGTCGATCTCGGTCGTCGCGGAGAACCCGATGACCTCCTGGCCCCACGGGCTCTTGGCGATGCCCTCGAACTCGACCGCCAGCTCGACCTGCTTGGTCACGCCGCGGATGGTGAGGTCGCCGTCCAGGACGAACTCGTTGCCGTCCACGTCCTTGACACCGGTGGAGACGAAGGTGATCGTCGGGAAGGTGTCGATCCCGAGAAACTCGTCGGTCTTGACGTGACCGTCGCGCTGCTCGTTGTTGGTGGTGAAGCTCGAGGCCTGGATGGTCACGTTGACCGAGGACTCCAGCGGGTTCTCGGCGACGGTGATCTCGCCGGCGAACTCCCCGAAGGAACCGCGGACCTTGCTCACCATCATGTGACGGGCGAGGAAGCCCACCCGGCTGTGCGCCACATCCAGGGCGAACGTGCCGGCGGTGGGGATGGTCAGGCCGTTGAGGTCGCGGGTGACGATCGCGGCGGCTTCGTTGCTCATGGATGCCCTCTTCAATGTCCGAAGTTTTCGTTGCTCAGGCAACTATACACACAGCAATCATTGACTTGTCAACTACTGATAGGCTTGGTCACATGAACGCGTACGAGGACCCCCGCATCACTGCGTTCGGCCTGCTCACTGAGGTGCATAACGGACTAATGATCCGATTGTCCCAGGACCCGGCCGGCCGTGGCCTGTCCGCCCCCGAGTTCAGCGTGTTGATCCGGCTGGCCCGCAGCCCCGGCCAGAAGCTCCGCCTCTCCGACCTGGCCACCCAGACCAGTCTGTCGACCAGCGGGGTGACCCGGCTCGTCGACCGGCTGGAGACCAGGAGCCTGATCGTGCGGGAGCCGTGCCCGACGGACCGGCGCAGCGCGTTCGCCGTGCTCACGCCGAGCGGGGTCACGCTGGTCAACGAGCTGGCCGCCGAGAACGTCAAGATCATTGACCGCTGGTTCACGGGGCTGCTCGACCCGGAACAACTGGAGACCTTCCTGGGTACGCTGCGCGTGATCCGCGACGAGGTGCACCCCGGGGCGACGGCCGGGGCCTGACCGGGTCGGCTCCCATGCCCGGTGGAGGCGCGGCACGCGACCCGCGTCAGCCCCTGCCGAGCGGCCCCGCAGCCATGGGCGGACAGCCCGCGCCCGTGCCATCGCTGCCCGCCCGGTCCCGGGTCGCCGCGCGGCCGATCAGCAGAACTCGTCCATCAGCCGGTAGAACGCGATCTTCGCCGGGTCGGGTTCGACCCCGTACCGGCTGAGGAACCGCTCCGCCGCCCACGGCCCGAACTGCGCGTTCATCTCGCTCGTCATCGACCGGGTCGCGATCGCGAGGTCCACCCACCGGTCCGCGACGCCCATCCGCCCCGCGTCGATCACACCCGTGACCCGGCAGGTGTCCGGCGCGAACAGGACATTCGGCAGGCACAGGTCGCCGTGCGTGACGACCAGGTCCTCGTCGGCCGGCTGGGTCCGGCCCAGCTCCTCGACCAGTTGGTCGCGCGTCCAGCCCGCCCGCTCCACGTCCAGGTCGTCGAGGTCGGGTTCGGCGTTGAGCGCCTCGCGCAGGGTGACGTGCAGCGACCGGTCGTACGGGCACTCCTCCACCGGCAGGGCGTGCAGCTTCAGCAGCAGGTCGGCCAGCGCGTCGATCACCCGGGGCCGCAGCTCGACGGGCCACGGGTCGGCCGCCGACCGGCCGGGCACCTCGGCCGTGATCAGGTAGCCGGGGCCGCAGTCGAGCACCTCCGCGGTCGGGATGCCGGCGTCGCGCAGCCACCGCAGCCGGGCACCCTCGGCCTCCAGGTCCAGCCGCGGATCGTCGGAGGTCTTGCGGAACATGCCCTCCCGCCACTCGACCACCGCGCCGGACTTGCCGATCTCCACCGGGTGCCAGGTCACCTGTTCCCACCTCTCGCGTTGTCGACGTTCAGATTGTCAGGTCAGGTGGGGGTCCCGCCGGACATGGCGACCGGGTTGCCCGGACCGGGAGGTCGGCCGGCGTGTCGACCCGGCCCAGGGATGCCGCCGCGCCACGCCCGCCCCAGAACGCGCCACGCCCGCCCACAGAACAGGTGCCCGACGGCCGGCCAGGGTACACCCGGACACGAAATCCGGGTGTACCCGCGAATTGTCACACCCCACCGCTACGGTCGGCCCATGCGATATGGGTTCGTGCTGCCGTACGGTGACGCCCGCCAGACCGCCGAGCTGGCCGTGATCGCCGAGGAGTCCGGCTGGGACGCGTTCTTCGTCTGGGAGCCGGTGTGGGGCATCGACGCGTGGGTCGCGCTGACCGCCGCCGCGACGCGCACCGAGCGGATCAGGCTCGGCACCATGCTCACCCCGCTGGCCCGGCGCAAGCCGTGGGACCTCGCCGGCCAGGTCGCGACGCTCGACAACCTGTCCGGCGGCCGGGTGATCCTGTCGGTGGGCATGGGCGCGCTGCACGACGGCTGGAAGGCGTTCGAGGCCGACGAGGGCCTGCGGACCCGCGCGGAGAAGCTCGACGAGGGCCTCGACATCGTCGCCGGCCTGTGGTCGGGCGACCCGTTCAGCTACGACGGCAAGCACTACCAGGTCCGGCCCACCGACTTCTACGTCCCGCCGCCGCCGGTGCAGCGTCCCCGGGTGCCGGTCTGGGTGGTCGGCGCGTGGCCCCGGCCGAAGTCGATGCGCCGGGCCGCCCGGTGGGACGGCTGGCTGCCCAACTACCTGCCGAAGGACGCCTCCGAGGGCGGGATCCCCCCGGTCGAGGAGGTGCCGAAGGCGGTCGAGTGGCTGCGGAGCGAGCGCGGTTCCCTCGACGGGTTCGAGATCGTCATGGAGGGCCACACGCCCACCGACGACCGGGCGGCGGCCGCCGAGCAGGTCCGGCAGTGGGCCGACGCGGGGGTCACGTTCTGGCTGGAGGCCAACTGGGGGCTGGAGAAGGAGCAGATCTTCGAGGCCAGCGCCGCCCGGCTCGCGGCGGGCCCGCCGTCCGGTCACGGGGTCTGATACCAAAGAGGTATGAGAGCACCTATTCCGTACGAGTTCCTGCCGGCCGTGCCGGAGTTCACCCTGAAGAGCGACGACCTGGTGCACGGCGGCCGGGTTCCCGACGCCCAGGTCTACAACCGGGGCAACGTGTCCCCCCAGCTGTCCTGGTCGGGCTTCCCCGCGGAGACGCAGGGCTTCGCGGTGACCTGCTTCGACCCGGACGCCCCGACGGGCAGCGGTTTCTGGCATTGGCTGCTGTTCGACGTGCCGGCCGACGTGACCAGTCTGGATGCGGGTGCGGCCGGGCCGCTCGGTTCGGTGACGACCCCCAACGACTACGGCCAGTCGGGCTACGGTGGCCCGTGCCCGCCGCCGGGCCCCGCCCACCGGTACGTGTTCGCGGTGCACGCGCTGGATGTGCCGACCCTGGGTCTGTCGGAGGAAGCACGGCCGCCGTCGGTGGGCTTCACGGTCACGGCGCACACGATCGGGCGCGCGATTCTGGTGGCGGAGTTCGGCTTCTAGCCAGCGGCGGCGACGGGCGGTAACGCTCCGGTTGGCCTGGAGATGCCCCCAAGACGTCTCCAGGACCAACCGGAGCTCATTCCCGAGTGGGTGTCACCCCCGTGATGCCCCCAGCAATCCACCCACTCGGCCCCATGTACGTGCCCTCGGGAAGGGACACTAGCCGGGAGAATTCCCCGCTTTGCCCGAAAAGATGGCGTCTGAAGATCAACCGGCGGAACTTCTGCCGCTAGTTCTGCCGGTCGCGAGTGCTGCGCGAATCCCCGGCGTCAGGTAAACGTCACAACAGCTGGGTAAGTGCCTTCTGTTCTCGGGGTACCAGGCTCATCGCCAACACGCTCCGTAGCCGGTCGAGCCGGGTCAGCGCGTCCGACCGTTCAGCCGGGTCCTCGGTGCTCACGGCGAGTCCGACGAGCGCCTCGAGGGCGTCGCGCGCGTCGTGCTGCTCGGTCAGCTGCTCGACGGCGGCGGCGAACCGGAGCGCGGCGAGCGGCCGTTCGCCCCGGCTCAGGGCCACGTACCCCTCGACGGAGGTGCACAGGCCCCGGACGGCCCGGTTGGTGTCGTAGCCCGGCCGGGCCCGCAGGTCGGCGAGCACGGCGACGGCGTCGGCGACCCGGCCGTCCTGGGCGTACGCGAGCGCGGCCGTGCACAGCAGGCGCAGGTGCAGCCCGGGTTCGCCGAGGTCCACGAGCAGCGGCATGGCCTGGCGCGCGATGAGGATGGCGTCGGCGTACCGCATGTCGAGGCGGGCCACCTCCGCGAGGTTGATCCGGACGATGACGATCAGCCGGGTGTCGTCGATCTGCCGGGCGAGGCGTTCGGCGGCTTCGAGCCTGGTCCGGCCGGCCGCGAGGTCCCCGGCCCGGATGTCGTGCCAGAACAGGTTGTTCTGCGCCACCACGGCGTCCCGGGGCTGGCCGGTGCGCTGGGCGACCCCGACCGCGGCGTGCGCGTGGTGGTACGCCCCGGCGTGGTCCCCGAGCGCCTGGCACACCCCGGCGGCCATGCCGTGCGCCTGGAGCTCGCCGGCCGTGTCCCCGGCCTCGACGAACACGGCGATGGCGGAGTGCAGCGCGGGTAGTCCGGCGTTGGCCCGGCCCGGTTCGTGGGCGAGCATGACGAGGCCGAGGGTGGCCCAGGCCCGGGTGAGCCGGTCGACATCGGCGACCCTGGGGTCCGCGAGCAGGCCGGCGAGGGCTTTCTCGCCCTCCTCGCTCCGGCCGCGGGCGCGCCAGTACCGGGGCAGGCGGGCGGCGATCCGCAGCGCCGCGCACGGGTCCTCCCCGGAGGCCCAGACGAGCGCGTACCGGATCTCGCTGTAGATGTCCGACAGCCGGGTGATGGCCGCCTTCTGGCCGGCACCGGTCAGCCCGGCGGACAGGGCCACGACCTGGTCGGCGATCAGCGCGGCGTGCCGGGCGCGGAGTGCGCGCAGCTCCTCGGGGGAGGTGCACTCGACGGCGTAGTCGCGGACGACGTCGAGGAGCCGGAACCGCAGGTCGGTACCCGGCAGCAGGGTGACCAGGCCCAGCGAGGCGAGCCGGTCGACGGTGGGCACGATGTCGGTCTCGGCCAGCGCCTCGGCGAGCTCCATCGACCACCGACCGGCGAACGTGGACAGCAGCCGCAGGGCGTGCCGTTCCTGCTCGTCGAGGAGCTGGTAGCTGCTGGCCACGGCCACGCGCAGGCCGGCGCCGAGGTCGAGGACCCGGCTGCCGTACCGGGCGAGGATCTCCACGACGCTGAGGACCCGGCCCCGGGCGGCGGCGAGTTCGAGCGCGTACGGCAGGCCGCCGAGGCGCTCGACCAGTTCGCCGAGCGCGTCGCGTTCGTCGTCGGACACCTCGTGCGCGCGGACCCGGCGTAATCGGTCGAGGAACAGGAGCGCGGCGGGCTGGGGTTCCAGGGGCGGGAGCGGGCGCTGGTACTCCCCCGCGAGGCCGAGCGGGTGCCGGCCGGTGGCGAGGATCCGGATGCCGGGCACGTGCCGGCGCAGTACCCGCAGTGCTTCCACCACGGCGGACGGCGAGCGTTCCACGGCGTCGAGCAGGAGCAGCGCGGGCTGGCCCTGGAGCCGTTCGGGCAGCTCCTCGATCCGGACCACCTGGTAGGCGGCGGCGATGGCGGCGAGCACGTCGGCGTCCCCGGCCGCGTCGGTGATCGGCACGCAGGCGACCCCGCCCGGGTACCGGTCGGCGACCCGGTGCGCGGCGGCCAGCGCGAGGCTGCTCTTGCCGACCCCGGCGACCCCGACGAGGGTGACCATGTCCGCGACGACGAGCAGGTCGCCGAGTTCGATGATGGCGGCGTCCCGGCCGATCAGCGGCTGCACGGGCGGCAGGCTGCGGTCGGCGCCCTGCACGACGATGGCCTGGCCCCGGGCGGCGGCGTCGAACTCGGCCCGGTCCACCCCGGTCAGGGCGAGCGCGTCGGCGAGCAGTTCGACGGTGGCGCGTTGCGGGCGGGCGACGTGGCCGCGTTCGATGTCGCGGAGGGTGCGGATGCCGACCCGGGCCCGGGTGGCGAGTTCCACCTGGGTCAGGCCGGCCGCGCGGCGCAGGATCTTGAGCCGTTCCGCGAAGGTCATGTCCTGCTCCTGGCCGGCCACCAGTTCCAGCGGTCCAGCATCGTCATCGACGCCGGCAGCAGCAGGCCGCGCACGACCGTCACGTCCAGGACGACGGCGATCAGCATGCCGACCCCGATCTCGCGCACGGCGCTGAGCTGGCCGACCGCGAAGCCGGCGAACACGAGGCAGATGCACAGCGCGGCGGCGGTGACGACGGGTCCGGTGCTGGTCACGCCCGCGAGCACGGCGCGGTCGGTGTTCGGGTCGCGCCGCCACGCCTCGGTGATCCGGGACAGCAGGAACACCTCGTAGTCGCAGGACAGCCCGAAGACGAACACGAAGAGGAGTACCGGCGTGGTCAGGTCGAGGCGGCCGAACAGGAGGCTGAGCAGCCCGAAGGTCGCGCCGACACTGAGAACGTTGAAGACCAGGGCCTTGACGGGTACGACGAGCGAGCCGGTCAACCAGAACAGCAGCCCGAACGTGGCCACGAACACGATCAGCACCGCCCAGGGCAGCCGCTGCGCGACCGAGGACTTGTAGTCGACGATCTCGGCGGCCTCTCCGCCGACCAGTACCCGGAAAGGGGTCGGAACGGCGCGCACGGCCTCGACGAGATTGCGGGCCTGGGCCCCGGCGGTGTCGCCCTTCGGGGTGAGCTGGATGACCGTGGCGCCGTCGGGCGCGTCGGAGTCGAGAGCGAGCCGGTGCAGGCCGGGCAGGCGCTGGAGCTGGTTGAGGTAGGCGCGCAGCTCGGGTTTCGCGTCGTCCACCTCGGCGACGATCTCCACCGGCCGGGCGAGCCCCCCGGTGAGCTTCTGGTACGCGTCGTGGGCCCGGCGCGCCTCCTGGCTCTGGGGCAGCGCCCGCGCGTCGGAGTTCTCCAGGTTCACGCTGGCGAACGGCACGGCGAGCAGGATGAGCACCAGGACGGTCCACAGCGCGACGGGCCCGGGGCGCTTCTGGGCGAACGCGGCGAGCCGGGGCAGCACGGAGTCGGTCACCTTCGCCGGCTTGATCCGGTGCCCCCACACGCCGAGCAGCACGGGTACCAGGGTCACGGCGGTGGCCGCGGCGATCAGGACGACCACGCAGCCGCCGAGTGCCATGGACACCAGCAGCGGCTCGGCGAACACGAGCAGGCCGAGCAGCGCGGCGGCGATGGTGAGCGCGGAGACGACGATGGTGCGGCCCGCGCGGCTGCCGGCCTCGGCGACCGCGTCGGGGACGTCGGCCCCGGCGGCGCGGGCCTCCCGGAACCGGGCGACGATCAGCAGCGAGTAGTCCACGGCGAGGCCGAGCCCCAGCAGCGTGACGATGTTGACGGTGTACTCGCTGACCGGCGCGACCCGGGCCAGCCCGACCAGGGCCAGGAACGTGGCGCTGATCGACGCGAGCGCGACGAGCAGCGGGGTGGCCGCCCCCAGGAACCCGCCGAAGATCAGGAACAGCGCGACGACCAGCAGCGCGAACGCGACGCCCTCCCCGACCGCCAGGTCCTTGACCGACTGTTCCTCGAACGCGCGCTCGGCCAGTTCCTTGCCGCCGACGAGCACGCTCGGTGCCGGAATGGTGTGCAGAAGCGCGGTCACCTCGTCCTCGACGCCGTGCCGTTCGTCCTCGGTGAGGTTCTGGCGCAGGGTCACCCGGACCGTCGTTGTCCGGTTGTCGCCACTGACCTGACCGCCGGGCGAGGAGTACAGGTCGTCCACGTCCACCACGAGGTCGAGCTTCTTGATCTTGGTGACGATGTCCTGCACGGCCCGGCCGAACGGCTCCTCGTACACGTCCAGCCCGCCGACCACCGCGATGATCACCGGACCCTCGGGGATGAGCCGTTCGAGCCGGTCAGCGGCCTTTTTCGACTCCGCGTGCGGACTGAGGGTCGGGGTCTCGCCCAGGTGGTCGAAAACGCCCCCGCCGAGGGTGCCACCGAGCACGGCGACCACCAGCCAGAAGGCGATGACACCGTGGCGGAACTTGTACCCAACTCGACCCAGCACCCCGGCACTAAAACACACCGGGGCGGGGGGTGGAAGCGCCGGTCGGGTATGCGACGGAGCGTGACGCCAGGAAAGGGACGCTGGTCCAGCAAACGGCGCGCAGGCGGGAGGACCAGCACCGGACCGGGGAGATCGACACCAGTCGGTTACGGAGAGTGCCGGCGGCTCCGGGTACGGTCCGAAGTCGGGCGACCGGCACCCCGGGCCGGGTCCGGCCGAGCCCGGGTCGGGTCCGGCCGAGCCCGGGTCGGGTCCGGCCGAGCCCGGGTCGGGTCCGGCCGAGCCCGGGTCGGGTCCGGCCGAGCCCGGGTCGGGCTCACGGCGATGCCACGGTCGTCAGCTCGGCGGACCGGAGCTGCGCGATCCGGTGCTCCCGGAGCCGCGCGGTGACCAGGTAGGCCACGGCGGCCGAGACGCCCAGGACGAGGCACAGGATCCACAGCGCCTCGCCGTGGCTGTGCAGCAGGTACCCGGCCAGCAGCGGCGCGGCGAACCTCGACAGTTGGCTCGCCGACGAGAAGATCCCGAAGTACCGGCCGCGCAGGTGACCCGGGGCCAGGCCGGCGACGCTGGCGTCGAGCACGGAGAAGTAGGCCATCTCGCCGAGCGTCCAGACGGCGACGGTCACGGCGTAGAACCAGGCCACGTCGGCCAGCGCGGTCAGCCCGAACCCGGCCCCGACGAGGAACACCCCGAGCGCGAGGACCTTCGAATGGGCCCGGTCGCGGATCAGGCGGGGCAGGAAGAGCTGCCCGACCACGATCAGCAGGGTGTTGACGACGTAGATCCAGCCGTAGGCGGTCGCGTCCAGCCCGTCGCCCTGCACGGCCAGCGGCAGCCCGGCGTTGCTCTGTTTGAAGATCAGCTGGAAGACGAAGAAGAGGACGACGAAGGTCAGGAAGACCCGGTCGGTGAGGACGTCGCGCAGCGAACCCGGGGCGGTCGGCCCGGACCCGGCGGCGACCGGTCGGGTCTCCGGCACCAGGGCGAACATGATCGTGGCGAGTACCGCGACCCCCGCCGCGTCGACCGCGAAGAGCAGGAAGAAATCCGCCCGCATCGCGAGCGGGGCGAGCAGGGCCGCGACGGAGGTGCCGATGTTGATCGACCAGTAGTTGATGCTGAACGCCCTGGTCCGGTCGGCCTCGGCGACCACGTCGGTGACGAGCGCGCTGCTCGCCGTGCCCGCGACCGACATTCCCAGCCCGTTGAGCAGCATCATCGCGAGGACGACGGGGAGGTCGGGGCTCAGTCCGGTGCCGATCAGGGACACCATGCAGATCAGGTAGCCCGTGATCGCGGTGCGGCGCCGGCTCCACCGGTCGGCGAGCACGCCGCCCAGGGTGCTGCCGATGACGCTGCCGACCCCGGCCACCGCGAGCACGACGCCGACCTCGGTGGCCGTGAAGCCCCGCGCGCTCCGCAGGTAGAAGGTGAGGAAGATCAGCACGAACGAGGCGATGTTGCCGATCAGCGTGATGCTCCACAGGTACCAGAAGGTCCTGGGTAGTCCGCCGGTGGTTTCCCGCAGCCAGCGGGTCAAGGATTCCATGGCTGTGATCTTGTTTTCCGGTGGACCGAAAGTAAACTCCACTTCAATGAAGGAAAACTGGTCCACTTTCCGGGAACTGCTGCTGCCCACCGCTGGCCCCCGCGGCCTGGAGCGCGCCCTGCGGGAGGCGATCCGCGCCGGGCACCTGCCCGCGGGCATGCGGCTGCCCTCCACCCGGGACCTCGCCGGGCAGCTCGGGATCGCCCGGGGCACCGTCACCGCCGCCTACGACCAGCTCGCCGCCGAGGGGTACCTGGAGGCCCGGCGCGGCTCGGGCACCCGGATCGCCCTCGCCGCCGCCGTCACCTCCGCCGCCGAGACGCCTGCCGCGCGACCGGTGCGCTGGGAGCACGAGCTGCGGACCGGGATGCCGGCGCTCGGCGCGTTCCCCAGGACCGCGTGGAGCTCCGCCTGTCGGGCCGCCCTGAACGGCCTGTCCGATCACGACCTGGGCTACCCGGAGGCCGCCGGCCTGCCCGCGCTGCGCCGGGAACTCGCCGGCTACCTGGCCCGGGTCCGTGCGATGGCCGTCCGGCCCGAGGACGTGGTGGTCACGCACGGCTCGGCGGAGGGACTGGCGCTCCTGGTCCGCTCGCTGCGGGAGGCCGGCCACACCGAGCTCGCCGTCGAGGATCCGAGCTACCCCGGCCAGCTCGAACTGATCATCGAGCACGGGCTGCGTCCGGTGCCGGTCCGGGTCGACGACGAGGGACTGAACGTCGCCGAGCTGCTGCGCACGGGGTGTCGGGCCGTGGTGGTCACGTCCGCGCACCAGTACCCGCTGGGCGTGGCGCTCAGTCCCCGGCGTCGGCGGGCGCTGGTCCGGTGGGCCGGCACCGTGGACGGGACGATCATCGAGGACGACTACGACGCGGAGCACCGCTACGACCGTCCGGCGCACGCGGCCCTCCAGGCGCTCGCCCCCGACCGGGTCGCGTACCTCGGCACGACGAGCAAGACGCTCGCACCGGGTCTCCGGCTCGGCTGGCTCGTCCTGGCGGGGCCGCACCGGGCGCCGATCGTGGAGAGCAAACGGCTGCACGAAGGGGGCAACGGGGTACTCGAACAGGCGGGCTTCGCCGAGCTGCTCCGATCGGGCGGCTACGACCGGCACCTGCGCAGCACCCGGCGCCTCTACCGGCAACGCCGCGACGCCCTGCTCTCCGAACTGGCGGCCCGCGTCCCGGACTGGCAGCCGATCGGCATCGCGGCCGGCCTGCACGTCGTGCTGCGCCTGCCGCCCGGTACGAACGACCGCGAGCTGGCCGACCGGTTGGCCGAAGACGGGATCCTGCTGGCGCCGCTGTCGGCGTACGCGATGACGACCGCGCCCTTTCCGGGCCTGGTCATCGGCTACGGGAATGTCAGTGCCGGCAGGCTACGGGCCGCCGCGGCAGCCATCGCGGAGTCGGTCGGCCGGCGCTGAGACTCCGCCCAGCCGGTCATCGGACGGGCGCTCCGTGGCGGGATCACCGAACGTTTCGGGCCGCCGGAGACGTGTCACGGCGTCTCCGCGCTGCCGGCGAACATCCGACGGCTGGGGCCGCACGTGTCGGGGTCACGGGTACCTGCGTCGTCGCGCCACCATGACCGGCCGCGCGCGGCCCAGTACCCGTCAAGAGGTTTGCGGCGGCCCCCACGGTCGGGGGCCGCCGCGTCGATCGTCAGGCCAGCAGGTCCCGCGCGATCAGCATCCGCTGCACCTCGCTGGTGCCCTCGCCGATCTCCAGGATCTTCGAGTCCCGCCAGAACCGGGCGACCGGGAACTCGTTCATGAAGCCGTAGCCGCCGTGGATCTGGGTCGCCTCGCGGGCGCTGGTCACCGCGGCCTCGGACGAGTAGAGCTTCGCGATCGCGGCCTGGCGCTTGAACGGCTCGCCGGCGAGCATCCGGGCGGCCGCGTCGTAGTAGGCCAGCCGGCCGGTGTGCGCGCGCAGCTCCATGTCCGCGATCTTGAACTGGATCGCCTGGAAGTTCGCGATCGGCTGCCCGAACGCGTGCCGCTGCTTCGCGTACTTGACCGACTCGTCCACGCAGCCCTGCGCCAGCCCGACGGCCAGCGCCGAGATCGCGATCCGGCCCTCGTCGAGGATCCGGAGGAACTGCGCGTAGCCCCGGCCCCGCTCGCCGACCAGGTTCGACGCCGGCACCCGCACGTTGTCGAACGTCAGCTCGTGGGTGTCGGAGGCGTTCCAACCCACCTTCGAGTACCCGGGGGCCACGGTGAACCCGGGCGTCCCCGACGGCACGATGATGGAGGAGATCTCCTTCTTGCCGTTCGCGTCGATCCCGGTGACGGCCGTGACGGTGACCAGGCACGTGATGTCCGTACCCGAGTTGGTGATGAACGCCTTCGAGCCGTTGATCACCCACTCGTCGCCGTCGAGCTCCGCCCGGGTGGCCGTGCCGCCCGCGTCGGAACCGAAGCCGGGCTCGGTCAGCCCGAAGCCGGCGAGCTTGCGGCCCGCGAGCAGGTCGGGCAGCCACTGCGCCTTCTGCTCGGCGGTGCCGAACCGGTAGATCGGCATCGCGCCCAGGCCGATCGCGGCCTCCAGGGTGATCGCGACGCTGGAGTCGACCCGGGCCAGCTCCTCCAGGGCGAGGCAGAGGGCGAGGTAGTCGCCGCCCATGCCGCCGACCTCTTCGGGGAACGGCAGGCCGAACAGGCCCATCTCGCCCATCTTGGCGATGATCTCGTACGGGAACGCGTGCCGCTCGTAGTAGTCCCCGATGACCGGGGCGATCTCCTTCTCGGCGAACTCGCGGACACTCTGGCGGAGGGCCTCGTGCTCGTCACTGAGCTTGAAGTCCATTGTGTACTCCTCATGGCGTGGCCGCGACCGGGGTCCGCCGGGCGGCTGGGCTGGTGGGAGGGCGGGTCGCGCCCTAGACCGGGGTGACGCCGTGTCGGCGACGGGAGAAGGAGCGGTCCTTGGTGCGGGCCGCCGCGTACCGGCGGATCAGCTCGCCCCGCAGGTCGGCCGGTTCCACGATCGTGTCGATGACCAGCTCGCTGGCGAGGCGCACCACGTCGATGTCCTCGTCGTACTCCCGGCGGCGGTCCGCCACGAACTGGTCGCGCTCCTCCTCGGGAAGGGCTGCGATCTTGTTCGCGTACACCGCGTTCACGGCGGCCTCCGCGCCCATCACCGCGATCTTGGCGGTGGGCAGCGCGATGGTCGCCTCGGGCTCGAAGCCGGGGCCGGCCATGGCGTACAGCCCCGCCCCGTACGCCTTGCGGACGACGACGCAGATCTTCGGGACCGTGGCCTCGCTGATCGCGGTGATCATCTTCGCGCCGTGCCGGATGATGCCCTGCCGCTCGACCACGGAGCCGACCATGAAGCCGGGCACGTCGGACAGGAACAGCAGCGGCACGTTGAACGCGTCGCAGAGCTGCACGAACCGGCTGGCCTTGTCGGCCGAGTCGATGAACAGCACGCCGCCCTTGAACATCGAGTTGTTCGCGACGACGCCGATCACCTCGCCGTCGAGCCGGGCGAAGCCGATGGTCAGCTCCTTGGCCCACAGCGCGTGGATCTCGAAGAACGTGCCCTCGTCGACGATGCCCTTCACGTACCGCCGCATGTCGAACGCCTGGCGCTCGCTCGGCGGCACCATCGCGGCCAGGTCGACGCCGTTGGCCGCGACCGGCTCGGCGACCGGCGGGGCCTGCTCCCAGTTCGACGGGAGGTAGGACAGGTAGGCGCGAATCGTCTCGATCGCGTCGGCCTCGGTCTTGCACAGGAAGTGCCCGACGCCGGACTCCTTGCAGTGCACCGACGCGCCGCCCATGGCCTCCAGGGTGGTCTTCTCGCCGGTGACCATCTCGACCATGCGGTCCGAGCCCAGGTACATCGAGGCGTTGCCGTCGACCATCGCCACCACGTCGCAGAACGCGGGGATGTAGGCACCACCGGCCGCGCTCGGCCCGAACAGGGCGCACGCCTGCGGGATCGAACCCGACGCCTTGACCTGGTTGTAGAAGATCTTCCCCGCGCCGCGCCGGCCCGGGAACAGGTCGACCTGGTCGGTGATCCGCGCGCCCGCCGAGTCGACGAGGTAGACCATCGGGACACCGGTCTGGTACGCCCGCTCGATGATCCGGATGATCTTCTCCACGGTCCGCGCGCCCCAGGAGCCCGCCTTGACCGTCGAGTCGTTCGCCATCAGACACACCGGCCGGCCGTCCACCGTCGCCGAGCCGGTGATGACACCGTCGGCGGGCAGGCCCTCGGCCAGCGCGTTCGCGTACATCCCGTCCTCGACGAAGCTGCCCTCGTCCACCAGCAGGGCGACCCGCTCCCGTGCGAAGAGCTTGCCCTTCGCCGCGTTCGCCGCGTGGTACTTCTCCGCGCCGCCCGCCTGGATCCGCTTCCGCAGATGCTCCAGACCTTCCACCGCTGCCGCCCTCCTAAACGATCGTTAGGTCAGCGTACAGCCAAACGCAAGAAGGCGCGCCCACGCAAGAAGGCGGGCCTCCGAGGAGACCCGCCTTCGACGTGCGACCGGGGCTGGTTACCCGGCAGTGAGGGACAAATTAGCTGGCGAAGAGGGCCAGACTAGCCGGCGTCGACGTTGTTCCACGCGCCGTTGTTGCAGGAGGCGGCGCCGACACCGAGGCCGATGACCGCGCCAACGCCGATGCCACAGACGTTGATCGGGACCTGAACCACGGCGTAGATCTGGTTGCCGTTCAGGACGCCGTCGTTGTCGATCGAGACCTGGTGGACGCCAGCGCCCTCGGTCACGACGGCAGCGGAGGCCTGCGTCGCGCCGCCGGCCACGATGGCGGCGGCCAGCATGCCCACGCTGATGCTCTTGGTGATCCACGGCTTCATGAGAGAGATGCCTTTCTCGGAGGACAGAACTACTGAGGGACCTCGCTTACCAGGGGAACTTTACACATACATGACCTGAAAGTCTGTGATATCCGTAAAAAGTTAAAAAAGGTGCAAGGCCCCAACTTGGGGCCTTGCACCCGAATTTATCGATACACGTCTACCGTGCTGGCGGCGCGGCTTCGCGAGTCTGCTGAGGGTCGTACTCAAGGGCCGTACTCGAGCGAAGAAGTTTCTGGTTCCCGGCGGGCCAGCGCGGACCGGCCCGCCGGGAACTACATGCTCAGTGCTACGTGCTCAGTGCGTCGTGCTCAGTGCGTCGTGCTCAGAAGGAACTCAGTGGTGCTTAGAACAGCTCGCGCGTGGCGGTGACCGTCTCGGCGAGGAAGTTGCCCTCGGTCAGGCCAGCCGACTCCTGCGCGTTGTCGACCGCGCCGTTGGAGCAGCCCGCGATGCCGAGGCCGACGCCGACGACGCCCACGCCGTTGCCACACACGTTGACCGGGATCTGGACCGGCACGTAGACCTGGTTGCCGTTCGCGACACCGTCGTTGTCGTCCGAGAGCTGCAGGACGCCGGCGCCACCGTGGTCGCCACCGTCGTAGCGGGGCGCGGGGGCGACCTGCGGGGCAGCGGCCTTCGGCGCGGCCGGAGCCGGCTGCAGGATGCTGGCCATCTGCGAGACCTGCGGGTTCATCTTCGGGGCGGCCGGGGCCTTGGTGGCCTTCTTGGCCTTCTTGTCCTTGGCAGCCTCGGTCGGCGCAACACTGCCGCCCGCGTTGCTCAGCAGGTTGCCCGCGTCCAGGCCGCCCACGTTCACAGCGTTGCTGCCCGGGGTCAGGTTGCCCAGGGCACCCGCCAGCGGGAGCTTGCCGAGCATGTTGCCGTCGCCGCCCGGCATCGCGAAGGGCAGAGCGTCGGTCGCGCCGGCCTCCTTGTTGTGCCGGTAGTCCGGGCCGCCGTTGTGGTCGCCGCTGTCGACGTTGTCGACCGCGCCGTTGGAGCAGGAGCCGATGCCGATGCCGGCCACCAGCAGGACGCTCACGCCGTTGCCGCAGACGTTGACCGGGACCTGCACGGGCACGTACACCTGGTTGCCGTTGAGGACACCGTCGTTGTCGTGCGAGACCTGCGCGACGCCAGCACCCTCGGTGCGGGCCGACTCGGTGTCGACGTTGTTCTGCGCGCCGTTGGAGCAGCCCGCGAGGCCGACGCCCACGCCGACGACGCCCACGCCGTTGCCACAGACGTTGACCGGCACCTGCACCGGGATGTAAACCTGGTTGCCGTTCAGGACACCGTCGTTGTCCGAGGAGATCTGCGCGACACCGCCGCCACCGTGTCCGCCGCCGTGCCGGGCGGGCTGGGCGATCTGGGTGGGCTTGCCAGCCGCGGAGTGGCCGCCGCCGACGGGGGCCGCCGACGCCGCACCGGCGGTCAGCAGGATGGCGCCAGCAGCGAGAACACCGACGTTGATGGTCTTGCGGATCCAAGTCTTCATGACTGAAGTAGAACCTTTCAATAAAGGTACTGAGAAATTGGTTTGCTTTTTATTGGTGCGCAATTCATCCGGCCGCGAATAGTCGCGAACAGATTTTCTATTTCTTGAAAAGAAGTCTCGCCCCAGCGCGCACGGTCTCCTACCGCGGAATGAAGAACCGCGCGAGCAGAGTGCTAGTCAACTAGTCAGGCGAGACCATCGGGTCCGCGGCAGAGTCCCGCGAGATCCCGATGAAGGACGTCACAGGCAGCACTCCGGAAACCGGGGCACCGTGTGTGACGGAGGCAGGAGACGAGGCGAAAGAGCCACCGTCCTGCTGGGAACCGGGCAGGCTGCCCGTGCTTCCCGTCGAGCCCATGCCGTGGCCGAATGGCGTCGGTGCGGGCAGGGGGCGCGGCGCCACCGGTGAGGTGGCGTCGCCGACAGCTGCGACCAGGTCGCGAGCCGCACTGTCGTACTCGGGGAGCGTCCGCTCCCACGGGGCGGCCGGGGGGCCGCCACGGACGGCACGAGCACTCGCCTCGAGAGGCGAGGGTGCCTGACCGTTGTTCGCCGGGATGACCAACCGCGGCGTGTCGTCGGTGCCCCTGTCCAGTCCCAGCCCCAGCGTCCGCGACACCGGCTGCGTGAGCGGACGAACCATGTCCGTCACAGGCGCGGTGAGCGTGGAAAGTGGTGCCAGGAGAGAGGAGTCACCCGTCTCGGCGGGGGTCTCGGTGACGACCGAGACCACAGCCCGCGTGGTCTGCGCGAGAACCGTCACCACCTGGTTGGTGGTGCCGGGGGAAGATGCCCGGTCCGCCTCGGATCCCGTGCTCAGAATGCTGGGCACGATACCCAGGATCGGCTCAACTGCGGCCTTGACCTGGGAGTTCGCCGGTGCCAGTCCGGCGTCCTTGGCGGTGTCGGGTGCGCCGAGCGGCGCCGTGACGGTCTCCGTCATCGGCGCGACGTTCAGTGCGTCGGCCTGGACACCGGGGTCCGCCTGGGCGGCGGAACCGGAGAGCAGCCAGGCGGTTGCGGCGAAACCCGCGATGGTGAGCGCCTTCAGAGCGTGCGCACGCCAGGACCGCGCTACGCGCTCGGTCTTCGGCGTGGTCATCGCTGAATCGTCCCCTTCGTTGGTCTTTCGCAACTACTGACTCAACGAAGGGGCCAACTCGGGCGTCACGGGTTATTCGGGAAAAAGATATTAGATTCTCGGGCCGGCTTTCAGGACCCCCGAAGGCAACTCGCGACCCACGATCTCCTGAGCGATTTTCGCGGATTCAATCAGCGCCGCGAGATCAATGCCGGTGTCGATTCCCATGTCCTCGAGCATGTGCACGACCTCCTCGGTCGCGACATTGCCCGTGGCCCCCGGGGCGTACGGGCAGCCGCCCAGGCCGCCGATCGCCGCGTCGTACTCGGTGACCCCCAGCTGGAGGGCCGTGAGGATGTTGGCGAGCGCCGTGCCCCGGGTGTTGTGGAAGTGCAGGAGGAGAGGAGTGTCCGCGTGCCGCTGGAGCACCGGGTCCACCACCTCGAGCACCCGGCGGGGCGTGGCCATGCCCGTGGTGTCCCCGAAGGAGATCCGGTCCGCGCCGTCGGCGAGCACCCGGTCCACGATCGCGTGCACCCGCTTGGGGTCCACGTCCCCCTCGTACGGGCAGCCGAACGACGTCGAGATGATCACCTCTGCCGTCGCGCCCGCCCCGTGCAGCAGGTCGATCAGGCCGGCGATGTCGTCGAGCGACTCCTCGGTGCTCCGGTTCACATTGCGAAGGTTGTGGGTGTTGGACGCCGAGACCACGACCTCGATCTCGGCGAAGCCGGCGGCCAGCGCCCGCTCGGCGCCCTTCGAGTTGGGCACGAGCGCGGAGTAGCGCACGCCGTCGGCCTTCCGGGCCGCCGACCACACCTCGGAGGCGTCCGCCATCTGCGGGATCGCCTTCGGGTGCACGAAGCTGACGGCCTCGATCCTGCGCACCCCCGTCAGGGAGAGCGAGTCGAGCAGCCGCACCTTGGCCTCGGTGGAGACCACTTCCTCGTTCTGCAGGCCGTCACGCGGGCCCACCTCGCGGATGGAGACCTGACTCGGCAGGTTCACTGTGCCTCCCTGATGCCCGGGGCCGGAGCCCCGCTCTCCATGGTCTCTCGCAGCGGGACGGCCGGCCCGGGTGCGCCCCGGGCCGGCCTGTGATCTAGCGCATCCGCCCCACGATGCCCGTGTCGTAGTCGCCGCTGAGGAACTCGGGGTTCTCCAGCAGCTCCGCGAAGAAGGGCAGGTTGTTCTTCGGCCCGACGATCGTGAACCCGGCGACGGCGGCCTTGGCCTTCTCGATCGCGCCCTCACGGGTGTCGGCGTGCACGATGACCTTGGCCATCAGCGAGTCGTAGAACGGGGTCACCGTGGTGTTCGGCCCGTAGCCGGCGTCGACCCGCACGTCACCGGTCGGCTCGATCCACTCCTTGACCACGCCGGGGCCGGGCAGGAACCGCTTCGGGTCCTCGGCGTTGACCCGCAGCTCGATGGCGTGCCCGTGCGGGGTGGTCGGCACCTCCACCGGCAGGCCCGAGGCCACCCGGAGCTGCGCCTCGACCAGGTCGATGCCGAACACGGCCTCGGTGACCGGGTGCTCGACCTGGAGGCGGGTGTTCATCTCCAGGAAGTAGAAGTCACCGGTGGCGGGGTCGAGCAGGCATTCCACGGTACCGGCGTTGCGGTAGTCCACAGCCTCGCCGGCCTTCACGGCGGCGGCGAGCATCCGGGTACGGGTCTCGGCGGAGATGCCCGGCGACGGGGACTCCTCGACCAGCTTCTGGTTGCGGCGCTGCACGGAGCACTCCCGCTCGCCGAGCGCGACGACCGTGCCGTCGGCCAGGCCGAGGATCTGCACCTCGACGTGCCGGATCCGGGGGAAGTACTTCTCCACGAGGACGCTGCCGTCACCGAACATCCGCTCGGCGAACCCGCGCACCTTGTCGTACTCCACGCTGAGCTGGGCCGCGTCGTACGCCGGGGCCATGCCCATCCCGCCACCGCCGGCCGAAGCCTTGATCATGACCGGGTAGCCGATCTCCTCGGCGGCCGCGAGCGCGAGCTCCACGGTGTCGACCGGGTCCGGCGTACCGGGCGCGACGGGCACGCCGGCCGCCTGCATCAGGTTCCGCGCGTTGATCTTGTCGCCCATGGCGGTGATCGCCTCGCCGGACGGGCCGACCCAGATCAGGCCCTCTTCGGCGACCTTCTTCGCGAACTCGGCGTTCTCGGACAGGAAGCCGTAACCGGGGTGGATCGCCTGCGCGCCGGTCTTCCTGGCCGCTGTGAGAACCGCCTCACCGTTGCGGTACGACTCCGCCGGGCTCGCCGGGCCGATCAGCACCGCCTCGTCGGCCTCGAGCACGAACGGCATGTCGGCGTCGGCCTCCGAGTACACCGCGATGGCGCGGATACCGAGCCGTTTCGCGGTACGGATGATCCGGCGGGCGATCTCGCCCCGGTTGGCGACCAGCAGCGACTCGATCACGTTTATCCTCCGAAAACCACAGACTGAACGATCGTTAGGTTATCTCAGCGGTCTACAGACCTGCTATACCCGGAGACATGATCTCGCCCTGCCCCGAGTGCGGCGGCCCCCGGGTATCCGCGCCACTCTACGGCGACGTCGCCATCGGCCGCGGCAGCTGGCCCGTCCGGCACGTCGTTGACCTGCGCTGTCTCGCCTGTCTCGAATGCGGATACACAGCACTCTATGCCAAGGATCTCGACCGGCTGAGGAAGGCCGCCCGGAAGCACCCGAAGCAACTGCGCACGGAGGAAGAAGAGCCCAAGATCCCGCAGCAACACCGGAGGTACGACGCGGACACGTCCGAGCAGCGGACCGTCCAGGCCTGGGATCCGGACAGGCGGAGCTAGGCCGCAGAGCCCGGCGGCGCGGCTCAGCCCGGCGCCACGCACCTCGACGCGGCTCGGCCCGGCGCGGCTCGGCCCGGCGCGGCTCGGCCCGGCGCGGCTCGGCCCGGCGCGGCTCGGCCCGGCGTGGCGGGACCGGCTCCCGGCCTCAGCCGCGCAGCGCCGCCAACGCCGAAGCCCGCAACAGCACCGACCGCCGCTCACGGTCGACCTCCCCGCCCAGGAACGGCGTCGAGTTCATCAACCCGAACGCCGCGTGCGCGAGCACCCGGGCCTCCGCCGGGTCCAGCTCCGGCCGCAGCTTGATCAGCACGGCGACCCACTCCTCGACGTACAGCCGCTGGAGCCGGCGGATCTCCCGGCGCGGCTCCGGGGGCAGCCGGTCCAGCTCGTGCAGGTGCACGGCGATCACCGCCGGGTGCTCCAGCGCGAACTCCACGTGGAAACCGATCAGCGCGGCGAGCGCCTCCTCCGGCGTACCCCCCTCGGCGACCCGGTCCCGGCCGCCGGCCAGGAGTTGCTCACTCACCGGAGTCAACGCGGCGGCCAGCATGGCCTCCTTGCCGGCGAAGTGGTGGTACAGCGCCGGACCGGTCACCCCGGCCGCGCCGCCGATGTCGTCCATCGACACGCCGTGGTACCCCCGGGTCGCGAACAGCTCCACCGCGATCTCCAGGATCTCTT
The DNA here is from genome assembly GCF_053902585.1 of Longispora urticae. NCBI lineage: Bacteria > Bacillati > Actinomycetota > Actinomycetes > Micromonosporales > Micromonosporaceae > Longispora > Longispora urticae. Next base: position 224,376 of record NZ_JAQZSH010000002.1, on the reverse strand, counting down.
CGCGGCGGGTACGGCGACGGGGCAGCGCCAGGCGTTCAGTCACCCGCACAGGGTAACTCGCGGGTAACCAGCCCGGGAACTCCTGGCTCCCGTGCCAGACTTGCCCGTATGCGCGCACTGGAGATCAACATCCACCCGGTGAAGTCGACGCGGCCGCTCTCCCTGGACAGCGCGGAGGTCGAGCCCTGGGGCCTGGCGGGCGACCGGCGGTGGATGCTCGTGGACGGCGACGGGCGGTCGGTCACGGCCCGCGAGGAACACCGGATGCTCACCGTGCGTGTCCGCCCGACGGCCGACGGGATCGCGATCGAGGGCGGGCCGACCATCGCCCGGCCGACCGGTCCGCACGTTCCGGCGCGGCACTCCCGGCACGACCTGCTCGGCATTCCCGCAGGTCCAGAGGCCGACGCGTGGTTCGGCCAGCTGCTGGGCCGCGTCGATGTCCGGCTGGTCTGGTGCGACGACCCGACCCGGCGGGCGCTGAACCCCGACTTCAGCCGGACGGGCGACAGCACCGGCTACGCGGACGGCTACCCGGTCGTCCTGGCGACCACCGGCTCGCTCCGCCAACTCAACGACTGGATCGTCGCCGACGGCGGTACGGCGCTGCCGATGGTCCGGTACCGGCCGAATGTGGTGGTGGACAGCGAGGAGCCGTTCGCCGAGGACCACTGGAAGCGGATCCGGATCGGGGCCGTGGAGTTCCGGGTGGCGAAGCTGGTCGACCGGTGCGTGATGACCACGGTCGACCCGGACACCCTGGCCACGGGCAAGGAACCGGTCCGCACCCTCGCGCGGCGCCGGCGGTGGGACGGGAAGACCTGGTTCGGGGTGCACCTGATCCCCGACACGGTGGGTGTCATCCGCGTCGGGGACCAGGTCGAGGTCCTCAGCTAGCCCGGGTCGCGCGCAACCGGGCCGCGCCGCCGGACCGGCGCGCCACGGCGGGCGTCGCGGGCCGGGCCCGGCGCCTACCCCCGGGCCTCCGCCAGCAGCTCCCGGACGTGCTCCCGCTGCGGCGCCTCCTCGGGCAGCACGCCGAGCACCTGCTCCAGCACCGGCACGGCCTCCGCCGGCCGCCCCACCCGGATCAGCAGCCGACCGCGCATCGTGTCGGCGGTGACGGCCTCGTAGACCGCCCCGATCCCGGCCAGGGCCTCGGCCACCGGGGTGACCCGGTCCAGGGCGTCGGCGGGCCGGTCGTTGTTCGCCAGGATCCGGGCCGCGTCGAAGCCGAGCATCGCCCGCTCGAAGATCTGCGGCGGCTCGTCGGCCGGCACCTTCGCGGCCACCGCGTCGGCCTCGGTCAGCCCCTCGATCGCCTTGTCCGGTTCGCCGGCCCACTGCCAGGACAGCGCGGCCCGGCGCCGGGCCCGAAGTTCGTCCAGATCAGCACCCATCTTCTGGTACGCCGCCGCGGCCCCCGCGAAGCTCTCCGCCGCCGCCGCGTCCCGGTCCACGGTGTCCAGGTGCTCCCCGGACTCCTCCCGTAGCTGCGCCTCCCCGGCCAGGTTCCCGCTCGCCAGGCAGCTGTCGATCAGCTCCTCCAGGATGGCGAGCGCCTGGTCGACCTGCCCGATCAGCGCGTACGCCTTGGACAGGATGTACCGGGCCCGTTCCGCCCCGTCGACGTCCCCGGCCCGGGCCAGCAGCGGCTCCGCGTCCTCGGCGGCCAGCGCGGCCTCGTCGGGGCGCCCGGCGTTCAGGTAGCAGCTGGCCAGTTCCATGCCGGCCGCCCCGGCCATCGTGGTGCCCGGCAGGCCGGCCATGACGGCCCGGAAGTCGGCGACGGCCCCCTCGGGGTCCCCGAGGTGCAGCAGCATGTTGCCGCGCATCAGGCGGGCCCCGGCGAGCGGCTCGGGGCTGGTGGTCAGGGCGATGGCCCGGCCGGCGTGCTCGATCCCGGACCGCAGGCCCTCCTCGGTGCCCAGGTTGGCCTCGGTCTGCGACCAGTACAGCGCGATGACGGCCGTCAGCTCGTCCTTGCCCAGGGGGGCGGCCAGTTCGTGCGCGAGGGCGAACGCGGCGGACGCCTCCCCGGGCTGGCCGGCGAACAGCAGGGCCAGCCCGAGCCGGCTCTGCGCGTTCGCGGCCTGCTCGCCCGTCCCGTGCCGGGTGATGTACTCCGCCCCGCCCGACAACTCCAGGATCTGCCCCGCCGCGTCCCCGGACCGGGCCCGGTGCAGCGCGAGCCGGCCCAGTACGGACCGGTGCCGGACCTCGTCGCCGGCCGCCGCGAACAGCTCGGCGGCCTCCTGCCAGGCGGCGGTACCCGCCTCGGGGTCGGCGTCGATCAGCTCGGCGCCGCGCGCGTTGACCCGGCGGGCCCGCAGCGCGCCCTCCGGCTCGGGGCACACCTCGTCGAACCGGGCCCACAGCTGCGCCGCCCGGGCCAGGTCGTACGTGTCCTCGGCCCGCTCGACCAGTTCCTCGGGGCTCAACCCCGGGTCCACCTCCACCGGGGCGGCGGGCCGGACCACTGCCGGCGCCGGGGTCACCGCGGACAGCGGCAGGTGCTCCACCAGCGGCTCCGCGGCCAGCCGGGCCCGGACCCGGTCGCCCTGGGCCGGGGTGCCGTTGCGGGCGTCGAACCGGGCCGCCAGGGCCAGCGCCCGGTCGGTCAGTTCGACGCGCAGCTCCGCGACCGTCTTCTCCGCCCGGCCGACGGGGGTCGCGCCGTGCCCGGCCTCGTCCAGCCGGCGGAGCAGCAGGCCCGCCGACGCGCAGAACCACATGTCGGCGGCCGGGGTGTCCGGGGCGTCCAGCCAGCCCAGGTGCCGTTCGAGGATCTCCAGGCCGCGGGCCTCGTTGCCGGTGCGCGCGCAGAACACCAGGTGGTCGCCGACCGAGTCGAGGTCGGACCGGTTGAACTGGATCGCCCGGTACGCGCGGCGGTGCGCGTCGCGGGCCTCCTCCAGCCTGCCGGTGCGCACGTACGGCTCCAGGAGGCCGGTGAGGATCTGCTGGGGCTGTTCCCGACAGCTCAGGGTGCCGGCGAGTACGGGGGTGGCGAGCGCCACGGACTCCTCGTACCTGCCGATGTGGTTGAAATGGGTCATGGTCGCGGTCGGGTCGCACCCGGCGCAGTCGGAGAACTCCCCGCGCGGGGTGGCCTGCCACTGCCGGAAGTGCTCGGCGGCGGCCGCGTCGTCCCCGAGGTGGTGGGCGAGGACCCAGCGGTAGTGGTGCACCGGGTGCAGGCTCGTGTTGGCCTCGCGGTAGCGGCGTTCCATGTCGGCGAGCACGGCCCGGGTGCGCTCCAGCTCCACCTCCGGGAACTGGGTCAGCCCCGACACCATGTCCTTCATGTGCCACAGCAGCTGGTGGGTCAGGCCGTCGTCGCCCTCGCCCCGGTCGTGCGCCGCCAGACACCACGCGAACGGCACGAACGACTTGACCCGCTCGCCGCCGTAGACGTACGCGCCGGTGGCCAGGATCCGCGCCGCGTACTGGATCTCCTTGAGCCCCTGGGCGTCCGCGTGCCGGATGATCTCCTCGACGGCCGCGATCTGACCGGTGCCGTACGGCAACGACCACGCGTCGCCGATCATGTCGCGCAGCTGCGCCTCAGTGGGGCTCACGCGACCACCTCGCTGCGCTCGGCGGCCGGCGAGCCGGACGCACAGTGTTTCTGGTTCGCTCGCTGACGCTCGCTCACGGGGTCTCCTCGGCGGTCGGTACGGCCTGGTTCAGCAGCCCCAGGAAGGAACGGTTCAGCAGCGCGGCGTCGGCCGGCCGGATCGGGTGGTAGCCGAGCAGCAGCGCCTGCCCGTACAGGGACTCGACCGAGAGGCCGACCAGCTCGGAGTCGCCGAGGCCCGCGATCCGGCGGACCAGCGGGTTGCGGTGGTTGAGCACGAGCTGTGGCCGCTGGTCGGCGGGCTTGTCGAACGCGGCGAGCACCCCCGCCCACAGCTCGTCGGCCTTGTCCCGGGTGTGACGCAGCTCCGCCGCGAAGGCGGCAGACCGGTCCAGGAGGTACAGCGCGGGCAGGGTCGCCGGCTCGAACGTCCGGATCACCACCTCGCAGCCCAGCTTGTCCATGCTGCGCTGGGCGGCACCGAGGAACGCACGCAACGACAGCTCGACCCCGGGCTCCACCGACTCGAACCGGGTGGCCAGGTCCGTCGGGTCGAGGCGTTCGACCCGCAGGCCCGGTTCGAGGGCGGGCAGGCGCTCGATGAGCTGGGCGTCGTAGACGTACCCCCCGTTGACGAGGGCGATGTCCTGCGCTGCGGCCACGCCGGCGAGCTGGCGGAACTCGTCGGCGGTCGCGGTGTACCGGACCAGCCCGTACCGGCCGCGGAAGTCCGCGAGGGTCATCCGGCCCACGTTCGTCTCCACCGGCCACCACTGTTCGACCAGCCGGAGCATCTCGTCGTCGTGCAGGGCGAGCGCCTTGACGCCGAGGTGGTGGATGTTGAGGAACTCGCCGAGCCGGTCGGGGTCCCGCTGGGCGAGGCCGACCAGCCAGCCGCGCAGCTGGTCGCCGAGCGCCTCGCGGGTCTCCTCCAGGTGCCCGTCCTGGTAGAGCGCCTCCCTGCTGGCCGTCGGCCGCAGTTCCCCGGCGTCGATCACGCACCGGGCGAAGAAGCCCCAGGCGGGCAGCAGGTCCTTGACGGCCTCGCTGAGCAGCATCCGCTTCAGGTAGACCCGGTGCCCGGCCTTGTCTGCCAGGTTCGCCGGGAACGGCAACACGTAGGCCACCCCGGTCAGCCCCGAGCCGGGCACCTTCAACTCGATCGCGTCGAAGGGCGTGAAGCCGAGGACGTCCTGCGCGTACCCGACCAGGTCGGCGCGGCGCATCGCCGGCTCCTCCGCCGCCCACGGCAGGCCGTCCCCGGTCACGGGCGCGCCGTTGACCAGCACCCGGAACGGCAGCATCGAGCCGTAGAGCTTCGCGAGCTCCAGGACCGTGGGCGCCTCGAACCACTGCTCGCTGCCCGCGCGGGCGGCCAGGGTCACCGTGGTGCCGGGCTCCGGGCGGGACTCGGCGACGACCCGCACCTGGTACGTGCCGTCGGAGCGCCCGAGCCACTCCACAGTGGGCGCGTCCCCGCACCGGGTCAGCACCCGCACCTCGTCGGCGACCAGGAACGCGGACAGCAGCCCGATCCCGAACTGGCCGAGGAACTCGTGCCGGGCGAAGCCCAGCTCGTCCCGCTTGGAACTGCGGCCGATGGTGGCCAGCAGCTCGTGCACCTGGGCCTCGGTCAGGCCGATGCCGGGGTCGGCGATCGTGAGCCGCGCCCCGTCCGTGCCGATCTCGATGTCAGCCGACTCCGCCCCGGTCGCGGTCACCGCGTCGACGGCGTTCTGGAGCAGCTCCCGGACGTACACCCGGGGACTCGAATAGAGGTGATGACTGAGCAAATCGACGATACCGCGTAGGTCTACCTGGAATGTTCGCTCCACGGGCGACCACGGTACCCACCCCGCGCGAAGTTCGCCCGCCTGCTCCGCCACCAGTTCCGCGAACACAGCCCGGCGAGCAGCGCGCCGACCCCGTTGACGAGCACGTCGTCTACGGAGGAGTGCCGTCCGATCGACAGCGCGTACTGCAACGCCTCCACGGTCACCGACGCCGCGGCGCCGACCAGCAGGAGCCGCCACCACCGGCCGAACCAGGCCCAGCGCACCGGCAGGCAGAACCCGAGCGCGGCGAAGACGAGGAGGTTGCCGCCGAGTTGCTCGACCAGCAGGCTCGTACCCCCGAAGATCTGACCGGGCAGGTCGGTGAACGGCACCGGTGACAGCGACCGCCCGGTCCCGTTGGGGCTGAGGATCATCCAGACCCACGGCACGGTACCGACGACCATCGCCACGTCGCACAGGGCGGTGCGCCAGGAGCCCCGCCACGCGGCCAGCGCCCAGGCGGCGAGCGCGGCGAGCGGCAGCGCGGCCAGCGCGGGCACGATCACCTCGCCCCAGGTGTCCCATGTGCGGTGCATCTGGCAAGTGTGCCCGGAACCCTTGTCGGAACAAGCGGACAGAGGGAGGCTGATGTCATGGCCTCCCCCAAGCACGCCGACGCCTGGCGCCACACCTACGGCGCGTCCCTGCAACTCGCCCACCAGTTCAGTCCGGCCGACTGGGACCGGAGCACCGAGTGCCCGGCCTGGTCGGTGCGCGACATCGTGTCCCACCTGATCGGCGCGGAACAGTGGGTCCTGGGCGACCGCCCGGAGTACGACCTGCCGGACCTGGACCACGTGCGCACGGACTTCGACCGGTGGACCGAGGTGCACGTCCTGCAACGCCGCGACGTGCCGACGGCGACCCTGCTGGCCGAGTTCCAGGAGGTGTACGAGCGCCGCTCGGCCCAGCTCGCCGCCCAGGACGGCGCGGACGAGGTCCCGACCCCGTGGGGCTTCGACGCTCCGGTGGACCACGCGGTCGCCACCCGGGTGTACGACTGCTGGACCCACGAGCAGGACCTGCGCCGGGCGGTCGGCCGGCCCGGCAACCTGGACTCCTCGGCGGCCCGGGTGGTCCGGTCTCAGCTGCTGCACGCCCTGCCGAGGCTGGTGGCCAGGGAGGCCCGGGCCGAACCGGGGCAGGTGGTCCGGCTGGAGGTGACCGGGCAGCTGTCGTTCGACACGGACATCGCGGTGGATCCCGACGGGCTCGGGGTGGCGCGGGCGTCGACCGGGCACGCGTCGGTGGTGCTGAACACGAGCTGGGAGACGTTCGCCCGGCTGTGCAGCGGGCGGCTGCCGCCGAACCGGGCGCCGGTGACGTACCTGGGGAATGTCGAACTGGGGTTGCGGGTGGTGCAGGCGCTGGTGGTCACGCCCTGAGGCTCGCCTAGTCGAACGGCAGCAGTTCCGGCCGCTTGGCGTCCCGCCCGTCCCCCGACGACCGCCCGGTCAGACGGCGCTGGATCCACGGCGCGAGATGCTCGCGCACCCACAGCGCGTCGGCCTTCCGCCGGGTCAGCCACGGGGCCGGCGCCGCCGGGGGCAGCTCCGCGCGCCAGGCCGGCTCCGGCGGGACCCCCAGGGCCTCCAGGGCGTGGGCGGCGACCCGGCGGTGCCCGGCGGCGTTGAGGTGCAGCCGGTCGATGCTCCACAGGCGCGGATCGTCCAGGCTCCGGTCGCCGTGCATGTCGACGATGTGCGCCCCGTGCCGTTTCGCCGCCGCCCGGACGGCCTCGTTCATGGTCTGGGTCCGGGCCCGCATCAGCGCCTTGCCGGGCAGCCGGGCCCCGAAGTCGGCGAACTGGAACAGCAGCACGTCCGCCCCGCTGGCCCGCAGCATCCGGACGATTTCGTCGAACCGCTCGATCAACTTGGGCAGGTCGACCTTGCGGCGGAGCACGTCGTTGCCGCCGGCGGCGAAGCTGACCAGGTCGGGGCGCATCCGCAGCGTCGCTGGGACCTGCTCGTCGACCACGGCGTCGAACTTCTTGCCGCGCACGGCCAGGTTGGCGTAGCGCAGGGGGCCCTCCTGGGCGAGGCGGGCGGCGACGAGGTCGGCCCAGCCCCGGTACGCCCCGCTGGGCAGGGCGTCATCCATCCCCTCGGTGAAGCTGTCTCCCACCGCGACAAAGCTGGACCAGCGCATGAAGACAGTTTTACAACTCGGTCGGCCCCAACGCCTAACTCGCTGGTAATGACCCTCCTTACAGCGAATACTCAGCGGGCATGGTGAACAGAATGTCGACCTTGTTCCTGCGCACGCTCCGTGAGAACCCCGCCGAGGCAGAGGTGCCGAGCCACCGACTGCTGCTGCGCGCGGGGTACGTCCGCCGCGTCGCCCCGGGTTCCTACACGTGGCTGCCGCTGGGTCGGCTGCTGCTCGACCAGGTGTCCCGGGTGATCCGCGAGGAGATGGCCGCGGCCGGCGCCCAGGAGGTGTCCTTCCCCGCGATGCTGCCCCGCGACGTCTACGACACGTCGGGCCGGTTCACCGAGTACGGCGAGGACATGTTCACGCTCCGGGACCGCCGGGGCTCCGACTACGTGCTCGGCCCCACCCACGAGGAGATGTTCACGCTGCTCGTGAAGGATCTCTACTCCTCCTACCGCGACTACCCCCTGACCCTGTTCCAGATCGGCACCAAGTTCCGCGACGAGCGGCGGCCCCGGGGCGGGCTGTTGCGCGGCCGGGAGTTCCTGATGAAGGACGCGTACTCGTTCGACATCTCCGAAGCGGGGCTCCTGGATTCCTACGCCGCCCAGCGGGCCGCCTACCAGCGCGTCTTCGACCGGTTCGGGCTCGACTACGCCGTGGTCGACGCGATGTCCGGTCCGATGGGCGGTTCGGGGTCGGAGGAGTTCCTGGCGCGCGCCGAGGTGGGCGAGGACACGTTCGTGGGCTGCTCGAAGTGCGGCTACGCGGCCAACGTCGAGGCGGTGGTGACCCGGGTGCCCGCCGCGCCCGTCACGGCGGCCGGCCCGCTCACGGTGATCGACACCCCCGACACCCCCACGATCGAGTCCCTGGTCACGGTCGTGCGGGCCCTCGGCTTCGACATCACGGCGGCTCAGACCCTGAAGAACGTCGTCCTGGCGGTACGGGCGACCGACGGCACGACCACGCCCCTGATCATCGGCGTCCCCGGCGACCGCGACGTGGACATGAAGCGGGTCGAGGCGGCGCTCTTCCCCGCCACGGTCACCATGTTCGAGGACTTCGCCGCGTACCCCCAGCTCGTGCCCGGCTACATCGGGCCGCAGGACCTGACCGGGGTCCGCTACCTGGTGGATCCCCGGGTGGTGCCCGGCAGCGCCTGGGTCACCGGGGCCAACGCGGCCGGCCGGCACGCCGTGGACGTGGTCTGCGGGCGCGACTTCACCCCGGACGGCACGATCGAGGCCGCCGCGGTCCTGGCCGGGGATCCCTGTCCCACCTGCGGCGAGGGGCTGGCCATGGAGCGCGGGATCGAGATCGGGCACATCTTCGCGCTGGGTACCCGGTTCTCCGACGACTTCGGGCTCGACGCCCTGGGCCCGGACTCCGAGCGGATCCGGATCCAGATGGGCTCGTACGGCATCGGGGTGTCCCGGGTGGTGGCCGCCATCGCCGAGCAGCAGCACGACGAGCGCGGGCTGTGCTGGGGGCGCGAGGTGGCCCCGTTCCAGGTGCACATCGTGGCACTCGGCAAGGAGCAGACGGCCGCGTCCCTCGAACTGGCTGCCTCGTTGGAGTCTGTGGGCCTGCGCGTGCTCGTCGACGACCGCCAGGGGGTGTCCGCCGGGGTGAAGTTCACCGACGCGGAACTCCTGGGCGCGCCGACGTGCGTCGTACTCGGCCGCCGGTACGCCGAGGGCTTCGTCGAGCTCCGCAACCGCCGGTCGGGTACCCGCGAGGACGTGTCGTTGGAGTCACTGACTGTGAGGCTTCTCTAGTTATCCACAGCCTCGCGTTGTCCACAGCCCTCGGTGTCTCCCGACACCGGGGGCTGTACTTCACAGAAGGCTGATTTCGGACCGTTGGCCCCAGGAGGCTGCTTGTTTCACGTGAAACCCCCACGCGGAGCGCTCAGATCCCCCTAAAGTGGGGCGTAACGAAGGGGGCATTGTCCCCAGAAGTTGTCCACAGCCTGTGGATAAACATGTGTGCAGAAGATCGCACCCCGTGGGTTGTCCACAGGGTGCTGATGGTTATCCACAGAGTTATCCACAGCCTGTGTGGATAACGGGATGACGGATCGTAAGCGTGGTTCGTACTGCGACTTGGTGCGGTGCGGCGTGGTGCCGGTGCGTCGTACTGGTGGAGACGAGGGGAATCGAACCCCTAACCCCTGCCTTGCAAAGGCAGTGCTCTGCCAATTGAGCTACGTCCCCGCGGCGGCCGTGTGGTGCCCCGGGCGCCGGGGTTGATTATCGCAGGTCGGGCGAGGTGGTGGCCTCGTGCCACAGGGCGCGCTCGTCGTTCGCGTCCTTGACCTTCTTGACGACGAACGCGGCGACCCCGAGGATGCCGGCGATGATGATGATCTTCTTCAGCATCGGGGTAGCTCCCTAAGCGATCGAGCGTTGTTCAATCCTGGGTGGGGCTAGCTGGAATCGAACCAGCGACCTCAGAGTTATCAGCTCTGCGCTCTAACCGACTGAGCTATAGCCCCGTGACACGCGAGAGCAAACTTTACCCCACGTCCTCCCGGCCCTCAAATCGGGACCCCACCCCCGTTGACGGCCCCTGGTCGCCCCGGGTTCCCGCGCTGGTCGCGGGCCGTTCGGGACCTGGCGCTCAGAGCCGCTTGGCGAAGCACCGGCTGAACTCCGACCCGACGTAGTGCCCGAACAACGGGATCTCCGCGTACCCCGCCGACGAGTACAGCCCGATCGCCTCGCCCTGCCGGGTTCCCGTCTCCAGCCGGATCTCCGCGTGCCCCTCCGCCCGGGCCGCATCCTCCAATGTGGTCAGGAGCCTTCGCGACAGCCCTCGTCCGCGGTGGTCGGGCCGGACGTACATCCGCTTCAGCTCCGCCACCCCGGGCTCCAGGGTCTGGATCGCACCGCAGCCGACCGGGGCACCGTCGAGGAAGGCGACCAGAAACCGGGCTGTGGCGTCCATAGGGAAGCCGCCGGACTCCTCCTCGGGTGCGTACCGCCCGGCGATCTCCGCCTGCTGTGCGGCCACCAGGGCGGCGACGTCGGGGCTGTCGGCCGGGCGCGGCTGGATCTCCATGCCCCCGACGCTAGGCAGCCCCTGTTACGCACCCGTTTCCGAGCGATGTCACGAGCCGAACCCTTGGACGGTTACGTGTGCCGACCGACCCGCTGACCGACGACCGGCCCGCGCACCCGCCCCCAAGGCCTACCGGCCGGCCCTCCCCACCCGGGCCCCGCCCTGCCCCATCTGACGTTGCCGGGCTCCCCCTGCCCCATCTGACGTTGCCAGCCCGCCCCACGTCCCACCTGACGCTCCCAGCCCCCACCGGCCCCACCCGCTCCCAGGCACACGAAAAGGGCCCCCGCCACCGGCGAGGACCCTTCCCGAAACGTACCCCCGACTCACTCCTTCTCGGAGAGAGTCAGCTCCACTCCACCGACCAGGTCGGCACACACGTTGTAGATGAACGACCCCAGCGTGGACAGGGCCGTGAACAGCACCATGTTCACCACGCCGAGCACCGCCGACGTACCGATCACACCCAGTGCCGTGATCTTGAAGCTCGCGCCACCCTTGGCCTCACCGCCGGTCGAACCGATCAGCGAGGCGAGGGTCTTGTTCAGGGTGTCGAAGACGCCCATCGCGTCCAGCGCCAGGTACAGCACCGACGTGGCCACGACCATGACGATGAACAGCACCACCGACACGGCGAACGAGAACTTCATGACCGACCACGGGTCGATCCGCTTGAGGTGCAGCCGGGCCCGCCTGGGCCCACGCGAGGCCGCGGCGGACACGGTGGCCCGCGCCGCCCGGACGGCCTCGGCGACCGGCCCCTTGGCGCCGACACCGCCGGCGGGCATGGGCTGGGCGGCCTGCGCCGTCCCGACCGGCCGGGCCACCGCCACGGGGGCGTTGGCCGGCAGGCTGTCCGGCGGCGGGTTCATGCCCGGCGGGCGGGTGAACTTGGCCGTCGAGGGTGCCGCTTCTCCGGGGACTGTGGCGCGCCCTACCGCCGCGCGGCCGGCAGCGCCGGCCTCCCCGGGGTCCCCCGTAGACCCGGTCGACGCCGAGCTCTTCGCCTGTGTCTCCGTCATCGGCTATTCCTGTTCGTCCGGCTCGTCGGCATTACGGGCAACAGCCACGATCGTCACACCGTCGGGAAGTTCCATCAACTTGACACCCATTGTGTTCCGATCACGGGTCCTGCGCACGGGCTTCACCGGAGTCCGAATAACTCCGCCATTCGACGTGATCGCGAACAGCTCGTCCTCCGGCTGGACGGCGACGGCTCCGACGAGGCCACCCCGGCGTGAGGTGATCTTGGCGGTGAGCACGCCCTTGCCGCCCCGGCCCTGCACCGGGTACTCCTCGATGGGGGTCCGCTTCGCGAATCCACCGTCGGTAACTACGAGAATGTCCATTCCCTCCCGAGTTACTTCCATCGACAGTAGCTCGTCACCCTCGCCGAAGCGCATACCGATGACGCCCGACGTGGCGCGTCCCATCGGCCGGAGCGCCTCGTCGGTGGCCTCGAACCGGATGGCCTGCGCCTTCTTGCTCACCAGCAGCAGGTCGTCGGTCGGGGAGATCAGCTGGGCCGCGACGAGCTCGTCGTCGTCCTTCAGGTTGATCCCGATGACGCCGCCCGAACGGTTGGAGTCGAAGTCCTCCAGCTTGGTCTTCTTGACCAGGCCGGCCTTCGTCGCCAGCACCAGGTACGGGGAGACCTGGTAGTTCGGGATCTCGATGATCTGGGCGATCTGCTCGTCCGGCTGGAACGCCAGCAGGTTGGCCACGTGCTGGCCCTTGGCCGTCCGCGACGCCTCGGGGAGCTCGTACGCCTTCGCCCGGTACACCCGGCCCTTGTTCGTGAAGAACAGCACCCAGTCGTGGGTGGAGCACACGAAGAAGTGGTTGATGATGTCGTCCTGGCGCAGGGTGGCCCCGGAGACGCCCTTGCCGCCGCGCTTCTGCGAGCGGTAGAGGTCGACCTTGGTCCGCTTGGCGTACCCGGTCCGGGTGATCGTCACGACGACGTCCTCGCGGGCGATGAGGTCCTCCATCGAGACCTCGCCGTCGAACGGGATGATCCGGGTGCGCCGGTCGTCGCCCCACTTCTCGACGATCTCGTTGAGCTCGTCGCGCACGATCTTCCGCTGGCGCTCCGGCTTGGCGAGGATGTCCAGGTAGTCGGCGATCTCCAGCTCGATCTTGCCGAGCTCGTCGATGATCTTCTGCCGCTCCAGGGCCGCGAGGCGGCGGAGCTGCATGTCGAGGATCGCCGTCGCCTGGATCTCGTCGACGGTGAGCAGCTCCATGAGGCCGTTGCGGGCCTCCTCGGTGCTCATCGAGCGGCGGATCAACGCGATGACCTCGTCGAGGGCGTCGAGCGCCTTGACGAGACCGCGCAGGATGTGGGCCCGCTCCTCGGCCTTCCGCAACCGGTACTGGGTGCGGCGGACGATGACCTCGAGCTGGTGGGCCACGTAGTGCCGGAGGAACTGGGCCAGGTTCAGCGTGCGCGGCACGCCGTCGACCAGGGCCAGCATGTTCGCGCCGAACGTCTCCTGCAGCTGGGTGTGCTTGTACAGGTTGTTCAGCACGACCTTCGCGACCGCGTCCCGCTTGAGGACGATGACGATCCGCATGCCGGTCCGGCCGCTGGACTCGTCGCGGATGTCCGCGATGCCGGTGAGCTTGCCGTCCTTGATCAGGTCGGCGATCCGCTCGGCGAGGTTGTCCGGGTTCACCTGGTAGGGCAGCTCGGTGACGACGAGCACGGCGCGGCCGCGGGCGTCCTCCTCGACCTCCACGACGGCGCGCATCCGGATCGAGCCGCGGCCCGTGCGGTACGCGTCCTCGATCGCCTGGCGGCCCACGATCAGCCCGTGGGTCGGGAAGTCCGGCCCCTGGACGATCTTGACCAGCTCGTCGAGCGTCTCGGCCTCGTCGGCGTCCGGGTTGTCCAGGCACCAGTGCACGGCCTTGGCGACCTCGCGCAGGTTGTGCGGCGGGATCTTCGTGGCCATACCGACGGCGATGCCCTCGGAACCGTTGACCAGCAGGTTCGGGATCCGGGCGGGCAGGACCTCGGGCTCGGTCGCGCGGCCGTCGTAGTTCGGGCCGAAGTTGACCGTGTCCTCGTCGATGTCCCGGAGCATCTCCATGGCCAGCGGGTCGAGCTTCGCCTCGGTGTACCGCATGGCGGCCGGCGGGTCGTTACCCGGCGAGCCGAAGTTGCCGTGGCTGTCGATCAGCGGGTACCGCAGGGACCAGGGCTGGGCCATCCGGACCAGGGCGTCGTAGATCGACGAGTCGCCGTGCGGGTGGTACTGGCCCATCACGTCGCCGACGACGCGCGAGCACTTCACGAAGCCCCGGTCGGGCCGGTAGCCGCTGTCGTACATCGCGTACAGGATCTTGCGGTGGACCGGCTTGAGTCCGTCGCGCACGTCCGGCAGCGCACGGGCCACGATCACGCTCATCGCGTAGTCGAGGAACGAGCGCTGCATCTCGACCTCGATGCCGACCAGCTCGACCCGATCGCCTTCCTCCGGCATGGCACCGCCGGCCGGCGGGATGGTCGTCTCCGTCACAGGTAACCCTTCACTCGTATGTGCTTAGTCGACAGAGCGATCAGATGTCGAGGAACCGGACATCCTTGGCGTTGCGCTGGATGAAGTTCCGGCGCGACTCCACGTCCTCACCCATCAAGACGCTGAACAGCTCGTCGGCGGTTGCGGCGTCGTCCAGAGTGACCTTCAGGAACGTGCGCGTCGCCGGGTTCATCGTGGTCTCCCACAACTCGTGGTGGTTCATCTCGCCCAGACCCTTGTTGCGCTGGATCTCGTCCGGCTTGGCGTTGGGCTTGGACTCCTGGCGCTCCCGGATCAGCGAGTCACGCTGACGGTCCGAGAACGCGTACTGGATGTCGTCGCCCTTCTTGTTCCACCGGATCTTGTACAGCGGCGGCTGCGCGAGGTAGACGTGGCCCAGCTCGACCAGCGGCCGCATGAAGCGGAACAGCAGGGTCAGCAGCAGCGTGTTGATGTGCTGGCCGTCGACGTCGGCGTCGGCCATGAGCACGATCTTGTGGTACCGCAGCTTCTCGGCGTCGAACTCGTCGTGGATCCCGGTGCCCAGGGCGGTGACCAGCGCCTGGACCTCGTTGTTCTTCAGCGCCCGGTCGATCCGCGCCTTCTCGACGTTGAGGATCTTGCCCCGGATCGGCAGGATCGCCTGGATCTTCGGGTCGCGGCCCTGCTTGGCGGAGCCACCGGCCGAGTCACCCTCGACGATGAAGATCTCCGACAGCCGGGGGTCGGTCGACTGGCAGTCGGCGAGCTTGCCGGGCATCGAGCCGGACTCGAGCAGGCTCTTGCGCCGGGCGAGCTTGCGGGCCTGCTGGGCGGCGACCCGGGCCCGGGCGGCCTGCGAGGCCTTCACGATGATGGTCTTGGCCTCGGTCGGGTTCCGCTCGAACCAGTCGACCATCCACTCGTTGCAGGCCTTCTGCACGAAGCTCTTCACCTCGGTGTTGCCGAGCTTCGTCTTCGTCTGGCCCTCGAACTGCGGGTTGGCCAGCTTCACCGAGATGATCGCGGCGAGGCCCTCGCGGATGTCCTCACCGGTGAGCTTCTCGTCGCTCTTGAGGAACTTCTTCTCCGCGCCGTACTTGTTGACGATCGTCGTCAGCGCGGCCCGGAAGCCCTCCTCGTGCGTACCACCCTCGTGGGTGTTGATCGTGTTGGCGAACGTGTACACGCTCTCGCCGTACGACTCGTTCCACTGCATCGCCACTTCGAGCGACATGTTCTCGCCGTCGGCGTCGAACTCGACCAGCGTCTTGTGGATCGGGCTCTTGCTGGCGTTGAGGTGCCGGACGAAGTCGGAGATGCCGTTCTTGTAGCAGAAGACGACCTCGCGCGGCTCCTCGTCGCCCTCGACCCGCTCGTCGCGCAGGACGATGGTGAGGCCGCGGTTCAGGAACGCGTACTCCTGGATCCGGCGGTAGATCGTCTCGAAGTTGTAGACCGTGACCTCGAAGATCTTCGGGTCCGGCTGGAACGTGATCGTCGTACCGGTCGCGGTGGTCGCCTCGCCCTTGACCAGCTCGGTCGACGGCTTGGAGTTGCGGTAGGACTGCCGCCACACGTGGCCGGACTTCTTGATCTCGACCTCGACCTCGGTGGACAGGGCGTTCACCACCGAGATACCGACGCCGTGCAGACCACCGGAGACGGCGTAGGCCTTGCCCTCGAACTTGCCACCCGCGTGCAGCATGGTCAGCGCGACCTCGACACCCGGCTTCTTCAGCTTCGGGTGCATGTCGACCGGGATGCCTCGGCCGTTGTCCACGACCCGGACGCCGCCGGTGGGCAGCAGGGTCACGAGGATCGTGTCGCAGAACCCGGCGAGGGCCTCGTCGACCGAGTTGTCGACGACCTCCCACACGAGGTGGTGCAGGCCCCGCTCACCGGTGGAACCGATGTACATACCGGGCCGCTTGCGGACGGCTTCGAGGCCCTCCAGCGCGGTCAGTGAACTGGCGCTGTAGTCGTCCTGCTGTTGCTTCGGCGCTGCCACCCTTGGTCGCTTTCTCCGCCCCGGTCGGGGGCGGCAGGTCGGCACGGGCACGGCGTCAAGTCAGGGCGCTGGGCACCCCCGACGCCCGTACGCGCGGATCTGATCGGCTGCTTCGCAGTAATCCTACTGCGCCCCACCGACAGAACATGCACCAGACGCCCTCAAGTCGCCGTAGGGCCCGGAACTGACCCAGGTTGGCATCCCCCCACGCGGGCCAGGTTGCTCGGGTCGGAGTCTGCCCAGGGGCCGATAATGACACCCGCGACCCTGCCACTGAGGGTTTTTAGTTATTTAAGAACCCTAAATCCGATTTTGTACGCGTAACCCAGAGCGCGCCGTCAGTCACTCGACGAGCTGGGGTCATTCGCTCGACGAGCTCGACGACGAGGACGAGGAATCCGACGAGGAGGACGATCCGGAGTCCGAGGACGACGAGGACGAACCCGAGTCCGACGACGAGCTGGACGACGAACCCGAGTCCGACCACGAGCCGACATCCTGCGCCGGGCGGTCCTGCCACGAGCCGACATCCGCCGGCTGGGAGGTGTAGTCCACCTGGGGGCTTCCGGGGTTGTACCCCACGGCCGGGTCGTAGTACGGCACGGCGGCCTGGTTCTGGTTCGGGTCACCGTGCGGCGTGGAGCCGTGCTGCGGGTAGAGGGTGTTCAGGTAGCCCGGGGACTGCCGGTACCCGCCCGGCTGGCCGCCGGAGGACTTCTTCGAGGCCGCGACGAGGGCCGCGACCACCGCCCCGAGCGCCGCGACGACGGCGAACAGGATCACGAACAGCACGAGGATGCCGATGACGCTCATAGCGTCCAGGATGTGGCCGGTGTCAAGCCGGCGCTACTCGTACTGGTCGCGCGGCCCCGGCCGGTCCCGTACCCAGCGCGGGCCCTGGTAGCCGCGGCCGGTGCTCGGCCCGTGGATGTTCAGCCGCTTGACGACGTTGTGCCCGATCTCCTTGGCGATCTGGGCGAGCAGCCGGGCCGTCATCAGCCGGAGCTGGGTGGCCCACGCGGTGGACTCCGCCTCGACCGTCAGCTCGCCGTCGTCCAGCTTGACCGGCCGGCAGTGCGCGGCGATGTCCGGGCCGACGACCTTCTCCCAGGAGCCGAAGACCTTGGCCTCGGCGTTCGGCTTCTGCCAGCCCCGATCCTTGATCAGTTTGCCGAGGAGCGCCCCGATCAGTTGCGGGTCGCGGGGGTCGGGGCCAGGACCGCTGTAGCCGCGCTTGCGGCGTTCCAGCGCGCCCGGCGGCTTGCGGGTCGCGCGCCGTTCCGCCGTGCGCTTCTGGGCCGCCTCCAGGGCCGCCCGGGCCAGGTCGGGGCCCCGGAGCGGCTCGCCGGCCGGCTTGGCGGTCGGTGGCGGCGTGGCGGCGGGCTGGCCCGGGGTCACCGGATGCCGGCGTTCGGGCCGGGCCGTCTCGTCAGAGGGCACGACGCACCTCGACGTCCGCGATGTCGCGCCACGCGCGCGGCGAGGACTGGTCACAGCACACGGCGCACCTCCCCGCCGGCCACGTCGTAGCGCGCCCCCTGCAGGGCCGGCGGGACGTCCCCGGCGACCGCGCAGGTCACCAGGGTCTGGCCGGCGCTGGCGACCAGCTCGGCCAGCCGGTCCCGCCGGGAGGTGTCCAGCTCGGCGAACACGTCGTCGAGGGCCAGCACCGGCTCGATGCCCTCCGAGCGGAGCAGTTCGAAGCTCGCCAGGCGCATGCCGAGCGCGTAGGACCAGCACTCGCCGTGGCTCGCATAGCCCTTCACGGGCAGGTCGCCGAGTTGGAGTCTCAGTTCGTCGCGGTGCGGGCCGACCAGGGTCACGCCGCGCTCGATCTCCTGGCTGCGGGCCTGGGCGAGCGCGTCGAGCAGCCGGGCCGTCAGGAGCCCCCGGTCGGAACCCGGAAGATCCTCACCCAGACTCGACTGGTACTCGATGAGCGCGGTGCCCTTGCCCTGGCTCACCGCGTTGTAGGCGTCCTCCACCGGCTGGCGCAACGCCGTGACCAGCTCCAACCGGCCGGCGAGCAGCTCCGCCCCGTGCTGGGCGAGATGGTTGTCCCACACGTCCAGAGTGGACAGGTCCCGCGAGCCGGCCCCGGTCTTCCGCGACAGGTACGCCGTGCGGAGCAACGCGTTGCGCTGCTTGACGACCCGGTCGTAGTCGGCGCGCACCCCCGCGTACCGGGGCTGGCGGGCCACCAGGAGCTCGTCCAGGAAGCCCCGGCGCTCACCCGGGTCCCCCCGTACCAGCGAAAGGTCCTCCGGGGCGAAGAGCACCATCCGCAGGGCGCCGAGGATGTCGCGCGGTCTGCTGGCCGGCGCGCGGTTCAGCCTGGCCCGGTTGGCCTTGCCCGGGACGATCTCCAGCTCGACCAGCAGCTCCCGGCCGTCGTGCACGATCGCGGTGCGCACCACGGCCCGGTCGGACCCGGAGCGGACCAGCGGCGCGTCCGTGGCGACCCGGTGGCTGCCGAGGGTCGCGACGTAGCCGAGCGCCTCGAGCAGGTTGGTCTTGCCCTGGCCGTTGGGGCCGACGAAGACGCTCGGCCCGGCCTCGAGCTCGATCGACAGCTTCTCGTAGCTGCGGAAGTCGACGAGCTCGAGGTGACGGGCGTACACGGTTAGTTCGTCTTGACGGCGTGGCCGCCGAACTGGTTGCGCAGCGCGGCGACGGCCTTCATCGCCGGCGAGTCGTCCTGGCGGGAGGCGAACCGGGCGAACAGCGAGGCGGTGATCACGTGCAGCGGGACGCCGAGCCGGATGGCCTCCTCGACCGTCCAGCGGCCCTCGCCCGAGTCCGCCGCGTAGCCCTTGATCCCGGCCAGCTGCGGGTCCTCCTCCAGCGCGTTGACCAGCAGGTCCAGCAGCCAGGACCGGACGACCGTGCCCTCTTTCCAGGACTTGAAGACCTCCGGCACGTTCGTGACGTGCTCGGAGGCCTCCAGCAGCTCGTAGCCCTCGGCGTAGGCGTGCATCAGCCCGTACTCGATGCCGTTGTGCACCATCTTCGCGTAGTGGCCCGCGCCCACCTTGCCGGCGTGCACGAACCCGTACTCGCCCTCGGGCTTGAGCGAGGAGAAGATCGGCATCAGCCGGGCCACGTCCGCGTCCGCCCCGCCGACCATCAGCGCGTAGCCGTTCTGCAGGCCCCAGACGCCGCCGGAGACGCCAGCGTCCACGTACCCGACGCCCTTGGGCGCCAGGTACGCCGCGTTCGCCTCGTCGTCGGTGAAGCGGGAGTTGCCGCCGTCGATGACGATGTCGCCCTCGCCCAGCAGTTCGCCCAGCTCGACGACCGTGTCGTGGGTCGGGGCGCCGGCCGGGACCATCACCCAGACGGCGCGCGGGGCGGCCAGCTTCTCGACCAGCTCGGCCAGGCTCGCGACGTCGGAGACCTCCGGGTTGCGGTCGTAACCGACCACCTCGTGCCCAGCGCGGCGCAACCGCTCGCGCATGTTGCCGCCCATTTTCCCGAGTCCGACGAGCCCGAGCTGCATGTCCGCCCCTTCCGCGTGGCCTACCCGATGACCCTAGCTGTTCAACCTGATGGGCATCAGCAGGTACCGGTACGCCGCCTTCGCGTCCGCGTCCCCGCTCGCGTCCTCGACCCCCGCCGACAGGACCGCGGGCTTCATCGCGTTGGTGAACGACAGCACCGCCATCGGCGCGTCGAGCACCGACAGGCCGTCGAGCAGGAACTGGTGGTTGAACGCGATCGTCATCGGCTCGCCGGTGTACTCGCAGTCCAGAGCCTCGCTGGCCCGCGCGTCCTCCGTGCCGCCGGCCTCGACGACCAGGCCGTCCTCGCTGAAGCTGAGCCGCACCGGGGTGGACCGCTCGGCGACCAGGGCGACGCGCTTGACGACCTCGACGAGCGAGGAGGCCTTGACCCGGGCCTGCGCGTTGTACGAGTCCGGGAACAGCGACCGCAGCTTCGGGTAGTCCCCGTCGAGCAGCCGGCTGGTGGCCCGACGTCCCTCGCCCGCGAAGCCGATCATGCCCTCGCCCACGCCGTCGGCCGCCAGCGCGATCGTGACGTTGCCGCCGAGCGGGCCGAGGGTCTTGGCGGTGTCCGCGAGCGTGCGGGCCGGGACGAGCGCCTGGAAGCTCGCGCCGGGCTCGCCCGGGTTCCAGGTGAGCTCGCGCAGCGCCAGCCGGAACCGGTCGGTGGTGAGCATCGTGAGCGTCTCGCCCTCGAACTCGAGCCGGACGCCCGTCATCATCGGCAGGGTGTCGTCACGGCCCGCGGCTATGGCCACCTGTGCAACAGCGGCTGCGAAGGCCGCAGCGTCGATCTGACCGGCCGTAGGGGGCATCTCAGGGAGCGTGGGGTAGTCCTCGACGGGCATCGTCGGCAGGGTGAACCGCGCACTGCCGCACGTGAGCTCCAGGTGCGAACCCACGGCGGCGAGGTCGACCGGCTTGTTCGGCAGCGACTTGGTGATCTCGGCGAGCAGTCGACCGGACACCAGCGTCACGCCGTCGGACTCGGCGTTCACCAGGACCCGCACCTGGCTCGACACCTCGTAGTCGAAGCCCGAGACCGTCAGGTGTCCGTCCGCGACCCGCAGCAGCACTCCGGCGAGCACCGGCACCGGCGGTCGGTTCGGCAGGCTCTTGGCCGTCCACGCCACCGCGTCGGCGAACGCGTCTCGCTCCACCCGGAACTTCATGCTGCCCCCTTCATCGAGCTTTGTAGATTGCTTGGCTGCGGTGTCGAGGAGAACGCTTCTCCACAGGTTTCCCCAGCCTGTTATTGATCTTTTCTTTCTTTCTAAGAACTAACAGTCGTAGTAATCGGTCCTGTGGATACTGTGGATAACCGTCGTTTCCGCAGGTGAGCACCGTCGATACCCTGTGGACAACCTGTGGACGCAGCTGTGGGTAACTGCCCTAGTTTTCCACAGGCCCAAAGTTGTCCACATCCTGTCCACAGGCAGAGCCTAGTTATCCACAGGATATCCACAGGGTTTTGCACAAACTGTGGATAACCCCGTCCACAGGGATATCCACAGATCTTGGGCCGTTGTCCACAGGAACAGGACGTTATCCACAGGTCGTCCACAGGTATATCCACAGAGTTATCCACAGGCTGTGGAGGCGCGAATCCGCCTAGATAGGTGATCATGGATGGAGTCGCGGAGTTCGGTGCCCCGCGGAGTGCCGGGGGCATCAGGGAGCCTGGAGCTTGATCCGGTTGGTCAGCTCGGCGATCTGGTTGTACAGCGAACGCCGCTCGGCCATCTGCTGACGGATCTTGCGGTCCGCGTGCATGACCGTCGTGTGGTCCCGTCCGCCGAACGCGGCCCCGATCCGGGGCAGGGAGAGGTCCGTCAGCTCGCGGCACAGGTACATGGCGACCTGGCGGGCGCCGACCAGCAGCCGGGAGCGCGAGTGGCCCCGCAGGTCCTCCATCGTGACCCCGAAGTACTCGGCGGTCTCCTGCATGATCTGGTCCGCCGTGAGCTCCGCCGCCTCGCCGACCGGGATCAGGTCCCGCAGGACCTCCTGGGCCAGCGACAGCTCCACCGACGTGCGGTTCAGGCTCGCGAACGCGGTGACCCGGATCAGGGCGCCCTCCAGCTCGCGGATCGACGAGGAGATCTGGGAGGCGATGAACTCCAGCACCTCCGGCGGCGCGAACAGCCGCTCCTGCGCGGCCTTCTTCTGCAGGATCGCGATCCGGGTCTCCAGGTCCGGCGGCTGGATGTCGGCGAGCAGGCCCCACTCGAAGCGGGTCCGCAGCCGGTCCTCCAGGGTCGCCAGCTGCCGGGGGGACCGGTCGGAGCTGATCACGATCTGCTTGTTCGCGTTGTGCAGCGTGTTGAAGGTGTGGAAGAACTCCTCCTGGGTCCGCTCCCGGTTCTCCAGGAACTGGATGTCGTCGATCAGGAGGATGTCCACGTCGCGGTACCGGCGCTGGAACGCGCTCGTCTTGTCGTCCCGCAGCGAGTTGATGAAGTCGTTGGTGAACTCCTCCGTCGACACGTACCGGACGCTGCGGGCGTTGCCCAGCGTCGTCGCGTAGTGCCCGATGGCGTGCAGGAGGTGGGTCTTGCCCAGCCCGGAGTGCCCGTAGATGAACAGCGGGTTGTACGCCTTCGCCGGTGACTCCGACACCGCCACCGACGCGGCGTGCGCGAACCGGTTGGACGAGCCGATCACGAACGTCTCGAACATGTACTTCGGGTTCAGCCGGGCCAGCCCGCTGTCCGCCTTGGCGTCCCGGCCGGCCGAGCCGCGCCGGACGTAGTCGGCCGGGTGCGGCTGCTCGCCGCGCGCCGGGTCGGTCGCCCGGGCCACGGCCGCCTGGGCGCTGCCCCCGCTGCCGTGCGACAGGCCCTGGGCCTGGGAGGGCAGCGGCGGGGCGACCTCGGCGAACGCGGCGGTGCCGCCCTTGCGTTCGGCCTCCAGCGCGTCGGCGGTCGCGTGGTTGGCGATCACCTGGTCGTACTCGGTCGGGTTCGACAGGCCGGGCAGCGTGAACGTCTGGGTCGACTGCTGGGGCGGCTCGGCCGGCGGGTGCTCGGCCGTCCGGCGGGACCGGCGCGGCCGGGCCGGGGGCTGCTCGGGCTGGGCCTCGAACGGCAGCACCCCGGGCGGGGCGGACGCGGGGGTCCGCTCGCGCTCGACCGGAGGCGGGGTCGGCTGGGGCTGGGGCTGGGCGAGCTGCGGCGCCGGCGCGTCGGTGACGACCGGGTCCGGAGGGCGGACGGTCACGGCGACCTGGATCGGCCGGCCCAGCCTGCGGGACAGCGCGTCGGTGATCGCCGGACGCAGCTTCGTCTCGATCGCGTCGCGGGTGAACGTGTCCGGCACCGAGATCAGCGCCGTGTCCTCCACGAGCGCCCGCAACCGGGTCATCCGGAGATAGGCACGCTGCTGGGGCGAGATCAGTCCGTCGGAGAGCTCTTCGGTCGCCGACGTCCAAACCTTCGCGAGGTCGACCGGATTGTCGGTCACCGCCGCGCCTCCCCCTGGTTGATTGCGTGCTGTGGCGAGTTTTCCACAGGTCCTCAACCCCGCAGGACTCAGGCATGATAGTCACGCCCCTCGCGGCGTGTCCGGGCTTCGTGTGTCGGACGGCACGGCGGCGTAGGTCTACCCTGAAGGGTCGCCGGCGAGACCCTTTGCTAGGGTGGACGACGCGGCGTGTCCGCGTACGTGGACCACCACGAAGACTTATGAGTACCACCTGAGAGTACGGAGACCGTGACGTGAGCAAGCGCACCTTCCAGCCGAACAACCGCCGGCGCGCGAAGACCCACGGGTTCCGGCTTCGCATGCGGACCCGCGCCGGCCGCGCCATCCTCTCGGCGCGTCGCGCCAAGGGTCGCGTCACTCTGTCGGCCTAAGCCGCACAGGCCCGGTCATACGGAGCCGTTGAAAGTGCTGCCTGCCGCATCGAGGCTGCGCCGCCGCATCGACTTCAGCATGACCGTCCGCGGCGGCCGACGTGCGAGCCGGGGCGCCCTCGTGGTGCACCTGGCCGGCACCGCCACCGAGCAGTCGACAACCCGCCCGGAGGGACACACTCCCCGGGCGGGCTTTGTCGTGTCCAAGGCGGTCGGCAA
This sequence comes from Longispora urticae, assembly GCF_053902585.1. Classification (NCBI taxonomy): domain Bacteria; kingdom Bacillati; phylum Actinomycetota; class Actinomycetes; order Micromonosporales; family Micromonosporaceae; genus Longispora; species Longispora urticae. The sequence continues at coordinate 200,648 of NZ_JAQZSH010000002.1, read as the reverse complement.
CGCGGTGGTACGAAACCGGGTCAAACGCCGTCTTCGGCACCTGATGCGCGACCGGCTCGGGCTCCTCGGCCCGGACGACGCGGTCGTGGTGCGCGCGTTGCCGGCGGCGGCCGACCGTACGTACGCCCAACTGGGTTCCGACCTCGACGAGGCTCTCGCCGCGGCACGGGCCCGGCGGCACCGCGGCGGTGAGCGGTGACACCCGTGGCCCGTGTGCTCTCGTTTCCTATCGTCGCGTACCGTCGATGGGTGAGTCCGGCGCTGCCGGCGCGCTGTCGGTTCCACCCGTCCTGTAGCGCCTACGCTCTAGAGGCGTTGGCCACGCACGGTGCTCTTCGAGGGGCCTGGCTGACGCTCCGGCGGCTGCTGCGCTGCCAACCATTCCACCCCGGCGGTTATGACCCGGTACCCCCGGCGAACCGCCACCCAGGCGACGTGACTGGAGCCGCGACGTGAGTCTCGACTGGATCTACATTGCCATTTCGTGGCTACTTCTGCGCTGGCACGAACTCTGGGACATGATCGTCCCTGACAAGGTCGTCCTCGGCACGAACTGGTCCTGGGTCCTCGCGATCGTCTTCCTCGTGATCACGGTCCGGATCATCCTGTTCCCGCTGTTCGTGAAGCAGATCCGGTCACAGCGGGCGATGCAGGCCATCCAGCCCAAGGTGAAGGAGCTTCAGCTCAAGCACAAGGGCGACAAGGAGACGCTCCAGCGCGAGATGATGGAGCTCTACCGCAAGGAGAAGGCCAACCCGCTCATGGGCTGCCTCCCCCTCGTGCTCCAGATGCCGGTCTTCCTGGGCCTGCTGCACGTCCTGCGCCGCCTGGTGCCGGACGGCACGCACAAGCCGACGCTGTACACCTGGACGGCTGAGCAGTTCGACAAGGCCTCGCACGCCAAGCTGTTCGGCGCTCCCATCGCGGCGAAGTTCCCCGACCAGGGCGGCTTCCTCACCGACATGGGCACCAGCCCGCTGAACATCAAGATCGTCGCCGGGATCCTGATCCTGATGATGATGGCGACCACGTTCCTGACGAGCCGTCAGATGATCCTCAAGACCGGTTGGTCCGAGGACCCGCAGCAGAAGATGATCCAGCGCCTGATGCTGTACGGCATCCCGTTCACGCTGTTGATCTCGGGTTACCTCTTCCCCATCGGCGTCATCATCTACTGGGTCACCACGAACCTGTTCTCGCTGGGCCAGCAGTTCTGGGTGCTGAAGAAGTACCCGCCGCCGCCCGCCGCGGTCAAGATCGGCGAGAAGTCCAAGGACGTGGACGCCGCCGCCAAGCTGACCGTCGAGGCTCCGAAGCCCGGTGTGAAGCCCGCCAACCAGAAGAAGCGCGGCGCCCGGCGCTAGGCGCCCCAAGACCATTGGCGCCTCGACGCCGGAGCTAGGAGAGAACAACAGTGACCGACACGAGCACCCCGCAGGCCGAGACCGACGACGTCGTGGTGGCCGAGAAGCCGGTTCGGGCTCAGGCTGACGCGGAGACCCTGTTCCGGGAGAGCGAGATCGCCGCCGACTACCTGGAGGGTCTGCTCGACATCCTCGACTACGACGGCGACATCGACGAGGTCGTCCAGAACGGCCGTCCGCTGGTCGAGATCGTCGGCGAGGACCTCGACGGGCTGGTCGGCCCGCGCGGCGCCACCCTGGAGGCGCTCCAGGAACTGGCCCGCCTCGCGGTGTACGCGCAGACCGGCCACCCCAGCCGCCTCCTCGTCGACGTCGGCGGTTTCCGCGACGGCCGGCGCAAGGAGCTCGGCGCGCTCGCCAAGACCGCCGGCGAGCGGGTCCTGAAGGACGGCGAGGCGGTGACGCTGGAGCCGATGAGCGCGTTCGAACGCAAGTGCGTGCACGACGTGATCACGGCCATGGACGGGGTCCGCAGCGAGTCCGAGGGCGCCGAGCCGGCCCGTCGCGTCGTCGTGCTGCCGGAGTGACCGCTTCCTCGTCGGGTTCCGAGAACTTCCCGGGTTCCGGGGCGTTGTCCGACTCCGCGGACCCGTCGGGTCCGGGGCCGAACCCCGGCACCGGGGCCGCTCCGGGTTCCGGGTCGCTGTCCGGCACTGAGCCCGGCTCCGGGCAGTCTTCCGGTGCCGGGGCCGTTCCGGGTTCGTCTTCGGACCGAGAGACTACGGCGGGCTCCGTGCCGGCCACCGGCGCTCCATCAGCGGGCGACCCGGGGTCGGCGACCACCTCGCCGCGACCGGATGCGTCCGACCCGGCGGCTGACCCCGTGCCCGGCCCGCCGCCGACCGCCGCGCGCAAGGTCTTCGGCGACCAGCTCGACGCCGCGATCGCGTACGCGGAGCTGCTCGCGACCGAGGGCGTCGTCCGGGGGCTCATCGGGCCCCGGGAGGCCCCGAGGATCTGGGACCGGCACCTGCTCAACTGCGCCGTCGTGGCCGAACTGATCCCGTTAGGCGCGTCTGTCGTGGATGTCGGTTCTGGGGCTGGATTGCCCGGTATCGTCCTAGCTGTGGCCCGACCGGATCTGCAGGTGACCCTGGTGGAGCCGCTCGCGCGTCGTACCGCGTTCCTGGACGAGGTCGTCGACCAGCTGGACCTGACCGGGGTCACGGTGGTCCGGGGCCGCGCCGAGGAGCTGGTGGGTCGCCTGGCACCCGCCGACATCGTCACCGCCCGCGCGGTCGCGCCGCTCGACCGGCTCGCCGGTTGGTGCCTGCCGCTGGCGGCGGTCGGTGGTCGGATGCTGGCGATGAAGGGTTCGACGGCTGCCGAGGAGATCGCTGAGCACCGCAATGTGATGCTCAGGCTTGGCGGTGGACAGGCACGGGTACTGAGTTGCGGCGCCGGACTGATCGACCCCGAGACGACAGTGGTCGAGGTGGTCCGGGAGCGCGTGATCTCGCAGGGAGGAAGCCGGCGCAGCCGAGGCCGGTAGCTACGCATAGGGGGGCTGATGGCGGGGGGCCGGAAGCGAGTCAGTGCGTTGGGGTGGCTGCGCAGTGCGGTCACGGGCAGGCTGAGCCAGTCGATCGAGAACGCGACGACTGATGACGTTCAGGTGCGTACGGGGCGGATGACGCGAGGCGTGGCGAGGCCTGAGGTGTCGGTTCCACGACCCCAGGTGCCCGGGGTGTTCGGGCCGCGCCCCGACCCCGACAAAGTACCCATATTGGAGCTCGTTTCTTCGGTTGAGACGGATTCCGCCGAGGGCGCTGATGACGACAGGGGCTCCGCCCCCGTAGGCTTGCCGGGCGCCCCCCGATCGGGCGGAGACGCAGTGCCGGCACCGGTCGGCGCGGACTCCCCCGGACACGCCGGAGATTCGGAGTCGACGGCGGCTCAGGGTGCCGAATCCAGCGGAGTGGACACGGTGCAGGACGACAGCTACGGCGATGTTTCACGTGAAACGAGCGACATCCCCCACCCCCGGCTCGGCGATGTTTCACGTGAAACACGTGCCGCCGACATAGATGAAGATCTTCCGCTCGCACAAGAGGCGAAGCGGGCCGTCCAGGTGCTCAACCCTGGTGGCGGGGCCCAACTCCCCCGCCCGACCCGGCGGCGCATCATGGCTGTCGCGAACCAGAAGGGCGGGGTGGGTAAGACCACCACCACGGTTAACATCGCCGTGTCACTCGCTCTGCACGGCAACCGGGTGCTGGTCATCGACCTGGACCCGCAGGGCAACGCGTCCACCGGGCTCGGCGTCGACCACCACGCCGGTGTACCGAGCATCTACGAGTCGCTGATCGACAACGTGCCGTTGCACGAGGTGGTCGCGCGGGTCGAGGGCATCCCGAACCTGGTCTGCGCCCCCGCGACGATCGACCTGGCCGGTGCGGAGATCGAGCTGGTCAGCGTCGTGGCCCGCGAGTCGCGACTGAAGCGCGCCATCGAGGCGTACCCGGAAGAGTTGGACTATGTCCTGATCGACTGCCCGCCGTCGCTCGGCCTGCTCACGGTCAACGCGCTCGTGGCCGCGGAAGAGGTCATGATCCCGATCCAGTGTGAGTACTACGCGCTGGAGGGCCTCGGCCAGCTCATCCGCAACATCGACCTGGTCCAGGCGCACCTGAACCCGAAGATCGAGGTCTCCACCATCCTGCTGACCATGTACGACCGCCGCACCCGGCTGGCCGACCAGGTCGAGCAGGAGGTCCGCAGCTACTTCACCGACAAGGTCCTCCAGGCTGTCATCCCCCGGAATGTCCGGGTTTCGGAGGCTCCCAGCTATGGTCAATCGGTGATGACGTACGACCCGGGCTCCCGCGGAGCCACCAGCTACTTCGAAGCGGCGCAGGAGATCGCGCAGCGCGGCGCGAAACTCGGAGGCGGCGCATGAAGACCAACCGACGGGGCGGTCTCGGCCGTGGACTCGGCGCGCTGATCCCGTCGGGGCCCGCTGCCCCGGAGGTTGCTCCGGAGGCCCCAGCGGCCCCCGTGGCCCCGGTGGCGTCTGTGCCGACTCAGGCTGTGCCGGCGTCGGTTCCGGTGGCTGAGGCGGCTTCTCCGGCTGTTGTGGCTCCGGCCCCGGCCCCGGCCTCGGCTCCGGCCCCAGCTCCGGCCTCGGTCGCTGGCTCGGAATCGGCTCCGGTTCCGGCTTCGGGGGTCGAGGAGTCGGCCGGGGACGAGCTCGCGCCCGTGCCCGGTGCCCGGTTCCGCGAGCTGCCGATCGACTCGATCGTGCCCAACACCAAGCAGCCCCGGCAGATCTTCGACGAGGACGCGCTCGAGGAGTTGAAGGCGTCCATCCGCGAGGTCGGGTTCCTCCAGCCGATCGTGGTGCGGGAGACGGCCCCGGGTAAGTACGAGCTGATCATGGGTGAGCGCCGGTGGCGGTCCGCCCAGGCGATCGGGCTCACCGCGATCCCGGCCATCATCCGGGAGACCGCCGACGACGCGATGCTCCGCGACGCGCTCCTGGAGAACATCCACCGGGCGAACCTGAACCCCCTGGAAGAGGGCGCGGCCTACCAGCAGCTGCTGGAGGAGTTCGGGGCCACGCACGAGGAGCTGTCCCGGCGGATCGGCCGCAGCCGGCCCCAGATCACCAACACCATCCGGCTCCTGAACCTGCCGGCCGGGGTGCAGCGCCGGGTCGCGGCCGGGGTGCTCTCGGCCGGGCACGCCCGGGCGCTCCTGGGCCTGGACAGTGCCGAGGCCCAGGAGGCGCTCGCGCTGCGGATCGTGGCCGAGGGGCTGTCGGTGCGGGTGACCGAGGAACTGGTGTCGCTCGGCGCGCCGGAGACCCGGAAGGCCCCGGCGGCGCGGCGGCCCAAGGCACACGCGCCGGCGTTGGGCGAGTTGGCGGAGAAGCTGTGCGACCGGTTCGACACCAAGGTGCGGGTCGATCTGGGCAAGCGCAAAGGCAAGATCACGATCGAGTTCGCGACCGTGGATGATCTGGAGCGGATCGTCGGCGTGATCGGGTTGGACCGCCCGGAAGAATAGATCAAATTTGTTGGGTACTGAGCCCCGGGCGCCTTCTGGTGTCCGGGGCTCTTCCGTGCCGGGGTGGGCTGGCGGGATCGGTTGCCGGGGCGCGCTCCGGTGGTGTGGGCGGTGGAGGCCGTGTGTTGGGAGGTGGGGCTGGCAGCGGTGGAGGCCGTGCGTCGGCAGGTGGGGCCGTCGGCGGCGGCCGGGGTTTTGCTGCATTGGCTGCGGACGTGGGGCCGTCAGCGGTGGGCGCGGCGGGGCTACGGGGGGCTGAAGGGGTATGTCAAAGGAGTCGACATGACTGTCGCCAGGACGTGGGCACGGGTAACCCGGATCGCGCTGGCGCCGGGGGCGGCCTTTGGGTGCGGACCGGTTCGGGCGGGCGCTGGGCGTCCTTGAGTTGGTTGGGAAGGCGCCGGGTTGCCGCCGGTTGCCGCCGAGGTGTTGCCGGTGTGGATCTGGGTTGGGCGTGGGTCGTTGCCGATCGGGCTCCGGGACGCTCTTGGTGCGGTGCGGTGCGGTGCGGTGCGGTGCGGTGCGGTGCGGTGCGGTGCGGTGCGGTGCGGTGCGGTGCGGTGCGGCGCCGACGCCGACGCCGGCGGCGTCTGGTTCGGGTCGGCTGTGGGGCGGTGTCGGTCTCGGATTGAGGCGTCGTCGGTTCGTCTTTGCGGAACGGCGAGACAGTCACCCGTCGGCCGGCGCCGGTTCCTCCTCCGGGTCGCGTCGGCGTGGCCGAGGGTCGTTGCCAGTCCGGCTCGGGGCCTCTGTGCGTCGTGCTCGCGTGGCCTCGAGGGCGTCCGCGGATCGTGCTCGCGTCGCCTCGGGTCGACTTCGGATCGTCGCCGGACTTGCCCCGGGGCTTCGCTGGTTCGGGTCCGGTGGATTCGCGGGACGAGCGCACTCCGAAATTCGCGAGAATCCCCTGTGGAATCGACAGATATCGCTGAATCGTCGAGCCTCCACTGAGATATGACAATTACTATCAAACTAGGGCCTATTTTTGCCCTATCCCCTAACCCTCGGGACTGACGTCACGGTGACGATACTGTTCGTCGCACCTGCGGTGTGTCCATCCTGGCGCGACTCGGATAAGGTCCGATTGTGGCCGACGACACCCCAGCTGTGCCCCACGACAGAGAACTTCCGGACTTCGTTTCCTGGCCGACGTTTCCCTTCGAGGGCGAGTTCAAGATTCGCGCCCTTGATCCACCGGTCGAGCTTGAGCCCGATCGGGAAGGCGAGGATCCCAGCACCTGCACCGCATGCAAACGTACCGACGAGGACTACATCTGGGTCGACGAGCGCTGGCGACTCCGGGCGCTCGGGCCGACCGGCCTGCCCATGGTGCTGATGCTCGAAACCCGGTCGCACCTCGACCTCGGCGATCTGCCCAACCTCCTGGCCACCGAGATGGGCGTCCTCACCGTCCGCCTCGAACGGGCCATCCGCTGCCTCGACGGGGTCGCCCGCGTTCACGTGAACCGCTGGGGCGACGGCTCCGCGCACCTGCACCTCTGGTTCCTGGCCCGCCCGTACGGGCAACTCCAACTGCGGGGGACGTTCCTCTCGCTCTGGGATGACGTACTTCCTCCGGTCGCGGAACGGCCGTGGTTGGAGAACCTGGCGTTCGTCGCGGCGTACCTTGCCGAGCATGGCGGGCGGGCCGTGATGGCGCCGCCGCCGATTGACTGGGGTGCCTCGGAGTAGAGGTCCGCTGTTGAGTGTCCTGTTTGAAGGAGCCATGTTTCACGTGAAACATGGCTCCTTTCGTTGTACGGGCGGAAGGTGCGATCGGCAGTTGCCCGCCATCTCTCGACCCACGCGGCCCCGGGTGAGGCGGCCGTGTGCGCCAAGAGTTGTGCGCCCGCGCCACCACTCGGTCCTTTGCCAACAGGCACGGAGCTCTGTCGCGGCTGGGCAATGTGTGGCCTCAGACTTCCCCGCGCGACCCACGGCGGGCATGCTCACTCGGGAGTCGGGAGTCGGGAGTCGGGAGTCGGGAGTCGGGAGTCGGGAGTCGGCTGGCAATCGGCGGAAGGTGGGGTGGCGCCGGTCTGGTGGGCTGTCGTTGTTTCACGTGAAACAACGGCCGTGGGCACGGCGGTGGCTCGTGTTTCACGTGAAACATTGGCGTTCCCACCCCACACGTGGTTTGTTCCCCGGAGACCGGAGACCGGAGACCGGAGACCGGAGACCGGAGACCGGAGACCGGAGACCGGAGACCGGAGACCGGAGACCGGAGACCGGAGACCGGAGACTCCCCGCTTCCACTACCTGCCCGCTGGGAAGCCGCCCGCGCCAGTGGCATCCTCGGCGCCAACGCCAACGCCAACGCCAACGCCAACGCCAACGCCAACGCCAACGCCAACGCGATTGCCGGTGTCGTGCAGTGCACCAGCGGCAGTGGTTCAGCCGACGAGGTCGTCTGGGTGGGTTGCTTGATGGAGGTCGTCCGGTGCGCGGCCCGTCCTCAGCGGCGCGCTTACGGTCTGGTCTTCGCGGTTGTGGTGGCACGGCGGCGGGATGCTGGGAGGAGCCATGCGGACAGGTCGGCTGCCATGGGGCGCAGCCTCAATTCCACCGCGAAAGGCCGCGGTGATGTCGGCGGTGAGTTCTGTGGTGAAGTACATGCCTTGCGCTGGGTGCGATGGTGCGGCGGGATGACCTGGCGGCGCACGGCACTGGCGGGGTGCGCCCTGGGGTGGTGCGCACTGGGTAGCCCGCCCCTGTCGATCGGACTCCCCCGTGCGACGGGCGAGGACGAGGCGTGTTTCACGTGAAACATCGTGTCGGGCGCCGGGTGTGGATCTGTTCCTCGTCGAATCCCCGTTAGGCCGTCGGCACGATCATCGGCGGCCTCGTCCGAACATCGCCACCGAACTGGGGACCAGCCCGGCTTCCAGGAGATGCTCGAACGCACCCGCGTCAGCTGGTCGCCGCGATACGGACCCGCACCGCGACCTTCAGATGAATCCCCGAGGTCCGAGCCGGCGTCGACGCCTGGGGCCGAACACTCCACCAAGACGTTGGTTCCGTTACCCCCTCCCCCTTCGGCCCAATATCCGCGCCGGGCCATTCGAGTTCAGCCGAGCCGAGCCGAGTGAGCAGGCCGAGCCGGGCCAAGCCGAGCCGGACCAAGCCGGGCCGGACCAAGCCGAGAGTCGGACCAAGCCGAGCTGAGGTGAGAAGGCCGGGTAGGGCAGGGCCGGGTCGAGCAGGTCGGGCCGGGCAGGCAGTCCGAGTCGAGCATCTGAGGTGAGCCATCTGCAGATGCTGACTTGATGTTTCACGTGAAACACCGACCTCGATTGCAGGAGGGCGGGCGGCTGTGGGGGGCGGACGATTGGTCAGCCATTCCAGGCGGTCCCGTTGGGGGTGTACGTCGGCTACAGTCCGGCTGATGATCAACTCTTCGGTTGCCGGGGCGTCGACTCCCGCGTGGAACCTGGCGCTCCGCCTGTGCCTGGAACTCGCCGCCCTCGTCGGGTTCGGTTGGGCGGGCTGGCATCTCGCGGACGGCGCCCTCGCCCTGGTCCTCGCGATCGTCGGGCCACTGGCAGGGGCGACGTTGTGGGGCGTCTTCGCGGTACCCGGGGATCCGAGTCGGAGTGGGAAGGCGCCGGTGCCGGTACCCGGAATCGTGCGGCTCTTGATTGAACTGCTCGTCCTGTTCGGCGGGGCGGTGGCCTTCGTGCTCGCGGGCGCGCCGCTGGTCGGCTGGGTACTCGTCGGGCTGAACGTTCTGCACATGGCGTTCGCGATCCCCCGCCTGCGCTGGCTGGTGCGGCAGCGCTAGCCCCTGGACTCTGCGGGGAACCAGAGTGACGGTCGGTCGTAGGGGCGTCGGCCCAACAGGTCCGCCGGTCCCTGCGGGAATGTCGGCCCGTGCGGGTCTGTCGACTCGCGAGAATCCCCTGGGAGCGTCACCCCTGGACTGCGGCCCGTGAAGGCTCGCCGCCCAGGCCGAGATCGCCCGACCCGCTGGACCCGCCCTTGCGGAACAGCCGCCGATCGGAACCGCCGGCCCACCCGGAAGGGCGGACCGGCGGTTCGCATGGGAGGGGCTGTCCGAGTCAGGCCCGCTCGCTCGGGGCCACCGGCTGGTCAAGTCAGACCCGCTTGGGCGGCTGGTTGTCCGAGCCAGACCCGCCGGCCCAGGGCGACCGGCTGGCCGAACCAGGCCCGCCCGGGCGACCGACTGGCCGGGCCAGCCACGCCCGGACGAGTCGGCCGCCCAGCCGCCCAGCCACCCAAGGGGTACCCCTAGCTGGCCGTGACTTTGAACTTCGCTTCCGAGGTACTCCCCGGCCGCGGCCCCTCCGGATCCTCCCCGTCCTCCGCCACCCCGTGGACATACGTCTCGGCCCCCGCCGGATCCACGCTCCCGCTGCCGGTGCTGAACCCGTAGGTGAACGTCCGGGTCTCCCCCGGCTGGAGCTTGCCGATGACGCACTTCGCGCCGACCCGGTCCGGCCCGCTCGGGTAGGGGGTGCACCCGTCCCAGCCGCTTCCGGACCGGAGGACGAATCCCGGGGCCCAGATGGACAGCGTGGTCCCCCAGGCCGGCCCTGCCCCGTCGTTGTGCACGGTGACCTTCAGGGTGCCGGTCCGCTGCCCGCCGGTCAGGGGTCCGAACTGGAGGTCGGTCGTCGTGACGGTCAGCCGGGAGAAGTTCGGGTTCTTGGCGAAGCTGGTCGGGCCGGCGTGCTGGGCGAACTTCTGGCCGTCCCAGCGGTAGGTGCGGAACTGGTGCTGGGAGTACTGCGCCGAGTCCTGGTCCGTGAGGCCGGTGAAGTCTCCGACCTCGGCCTGGATGTCGCCCTCGTCGCTGACTTTCAGGTCGAAGATCGTGGAGAGTTCGGTTGTCGTCTGGAGCCGCGCCGGGCCGACGATCCGCCCGATGGTGCGCACCCCACCGGACGGGCCGGCCTCGAACGCGACGAGTTGTGACATGGGGTTCTGCCCGGTGCGGCACCGGATCACCGCGACGGTGTCCAGTGTGCCGTCGTGGTTGACGTCGCCGGTGACGACCTTGCCCAGGACGATGTGCCGGGTCGGGCCGCTGGCCGCGCCGGGGGCCACGCCGTCGGTCAGGGTCTTCGTGCCCTGGCAGTGTGGGGACGTGTCGCCGGGCCAGGCCGGGATGTCCAGGGTGGAGTTCGCGAGGTCGATCGCGGTGCCGGTCGGGCTGGGGCGCGCCGACAGGGATGCGGCCGGCGTGGGGGTGTCCGTGGTCTGCGGTGCCGCCGGGCTCGGGCTGTCGGCGGGGGTGACGGTCTGGGAGGTCGGGGTCAGGGCCAGCGCGGAGCCGGCGATCACGCCGACGACGGTCAGGGCGACGCTGCCGGCGAGGGCGCTTCGCTGCCAGGCGAGCTTGCGGGAGGTGGCGAGTACCCGGCTGTGCAGGTCGACCGGGGTGACGTCTTCGGCGAGGGCGGTGAGTCGGGCGGGCAGGTCGTCGTTCATCGGACGTCTCCGTTGGCGAGGGCGAGCTCGGGTGCGACCGTCCGGAGCCGGGCGAGGGCCTTGGCGGTCTGTGACTTGACGGTGCCGAGGGCGACGCCGAGGAGTTCGGCGGTCTCGGCCTCGGTGTGGTCCTCGAAGAACCGCAGGACGAGGACGGCACGCTGCTTGTCCGTGAGCTTGAGCAGCGCCTGCTGGAGCGTGATCTTGAGCGTCGCGGCCGTCGTGGTGTCGGCGCCGCCCCGGTCGGGCAGGTCGCCGGGCATGGACTCGGCGACCCGGCGCTTGCGCCACCAGCTGACCTGGAGGTGGTACATCACCTTGCGGGTGTACGCCTCGGCGTTGCCCACCTCGTGCAGCCGCTTCCAGGACCGGTGGGTACGGGCCAGGGCGCTCTGGACGAGGTCCTCGGCGAGGTGCTGATCGCCGGTGAGAAGGTACGCCGAGCGGAGGAGTGCCGGGGTTCGAGTTCGCACGAAACTGTCGAACTCGTCGGCGATGGATGGCACGTGGTCGCTCCGGGGAGAGGGGTTCAGCGTCGGACACTGGGCTAGACGTCGCCCTCGGATCAAAGGGTTGCCGGGTCCGGGAGACCAGATCTTGCGGCCACCCGCCGGAGCCCCGAGCCCAGCTCCCAGCCCCGAGCCCCGAGCCCCGAGCCCCGAGCCCCGAGCGCCGAGCCCCGAGCCCAGGCACGAAGGAGCCCGGTCCCTCCCCAGAGGAACCGGGCTCAGCTACGAGAGCCGAACAGCTCAGGACTTACGGTCGATCGCCACCTGGACGAGCTTCCCCAGCACCTCGCCGAAGTCCAGCCCGGCGGCCTCGATGGCCATCGGCACCAGCGAGGTCTCCGTCAGCCCCGGCGACACGTTCGCCTCCAGGATGTGCGCGTCCCCGCCCGCGTCGACGATCAGGTCCACCCGGGACAGGTCCCGCAACCCGAGCGCCTTGTACGTCGCGACGGCGATCTCGGCCACCTTCGCGGTGACCTCCTCGGACAGCCGCGCCGGCGCGTGCCAGGTGGTGACGCCGGCGGTGTAGCGGGCCGTGTAGTCGTACACCCCGTTGGCGGGGACGATCTCGACGGCGGGGAGGGCGACGGGGCCGTCCCCGAGGTCGAGGACGGTGACCGCGATGTCGGTGCCGGTGACGAAGCGTTCGATGAGGGCGGTCCCGCCGTACGCGAAGCAGCCGACCATCGCGGCGGGCAGTTCGGACGCCTCCCGGACGACGTGCGCGCCGAGGCCCGACCCGCCCTGGGTGGGCTTGACCATCAGGGGCAGCCCGAGCCGTTCGATGATCTCGGTCATGAGCGCCCCGGCCCCGAGTTCGGAGAAGGTCTCCTGCGGGAGGGTGATCCAGTCCGGGGTGGGCAGGTGGTTGTCCCGGAGGACCGCCTTGGCCGTGGGCTTGTCCCAGGCGAGCCGGGCGGCGCGGGCGTCGGGGCCGACGTAGGGCACGCCCGTCAGTTCGAGGACGCCGCGGAGTGCGCCGTCCTCCCCGGTCGCGCCGTGCAGCGAGATGAGCACCGCGTCGGGCGGGGTGCTGGTGAGGAGCGGCAGCAGGGTGACGTCGGCGTCGCGCTGTTCGGCGTCGAGGCCGGCGAGACGGAGAGCGTCGAGGACCCGGCGACCGGAGCGCAGCGAGACGTCGCGCTCGTAGGACAGTCCTCCGGCGAGGACGAGAACGTGGGCGAAGCTCATGGTCATGACGCTACTCCGAAGGTAGCGCGCAGGGCCTGCTCTTCCTCGATGGTGGTGGCCAGTCGGCGGACTCCTTCGCGGATCCGCTCGGGGGGCGGGAAGCAGTACGACAGGCGGAGGTTCTGGCGGCCCGTACCGTCGGCGTAGAACCCGGTGCCGGGCACGTACGCGACGCGGTTGTTGATGGCGCGCGGGACCATGGCCTTGGAGTCGAGCCCTTCGGGCAGGGTCAGCCAGACGTAGAAACCGCCGGCCGGCTTGGTCCACTGGGTGCCGGCGGGCATGAAGTCGTCGAGGGCGGACAGGACGGCGTCGCGGCGTTCCGCGTACACCCCTTGGAATTTCTTGAGTTGCTCCTGCCACGGCATGGTCGTGAAGTAGGTCGTGACGGCCGACTGGGACAGCATGCTGGGGCAGAGGATCTGCGCCTCGGAGGCCATGACGAGCTTGTCGCGGACGGCGTGCGGGGCGAGGATCCAGCCGACCCGGACCCCGGAGGCGAAGGTCTTGGAGAAGGTGCCGAGGTATATGATGCCCTCGCGGACCCGGGACCGCAGCGCGGGCAGCGGCTCGGTGTCGAAGCCGAGGAGGCCGTAGGGGTTGTCCTCCAGGATGAGCAGCCCGGCGCGGGCGCAGATCTCGATGATCTCGTCGCGGCGCTCGTTGGGCAGGGTGACGCCGCCGGGGTTGTGGTAGGTCGGCACGGTGTAGAGGAACTTGACCCGCCGGCCGGCCTTGGCCATGTCCTCCAGGGCCGCTGACAGAGCCTCAGGGATCAGACCGAGATCATCCATGGGTACGTGCACCACGTCCGCCTGGGCCGCCTGGAACACCCCGAGCGCGCCGACGTACGACGGGCCCTCGGCGAGCACGACGTCGCCCGGGTCGAGGAACACCCGGGCGACGAGGTCGAGGGCCTGCTGGGCTCCCGTGGTGACCACGACGTCGTCGGGCGACGCTCCACACCGCGCGTCGATGCCCTCGAGCGCCATGATCTCGCAGATGACCTCGCGCAGCGCGGGGTCACCTTGGCCGATGCAGTACTGGAGGGCGGAGGCGCCGCTCTTGGCGATCAGCTCGCCGAGCATCTCCCCCACGGCGTCGAGCGGGAGTGCGGAGACGAATGGCGATCCGCCGGCGAGGCTGACCACCTCCGGCCGACTTGCGACTGCGAAGAGAGCCCGGATCTCGGAGGCGGTCATGCCTTTGACCCGCTGGGCGTACCTATCGGTGTAGTCGTCAAGCGTCGTGCCGGTCACTGAGGGTCCTCCGAACCGTTCGCGCAGGAGGGCACCAAGGCTGGGGCGACGGTGACCCAGCGCGGGGCGCACGGATCGTCTGATTCTACCGGGCCGAAACGTGTCAACTCTCGGCTGTTCGGAGGAGAGGCACCTTAGACTTGTACCCCTGGGCATTACGCTAGGTTCGCTGACCTGTGCAGATGTGGGCCCGTTGAGGTTTTTGGGGGTGCACGTGTCGCGCCGTCTGGTCAGTTTGACCTTGGACACGCTCGAGGAGCTGCCGAGGAAGTGTCGTTCCTGCGTGCATTGGGAGCTGGACCCGATCGCGGGTGAACGCTCGTGCGCGAACGGCACCGCCGACCTGGCGAAGGAGTCCTGGGTCTCGCAGACCCTGCTGGAGTGGGGCTCGTGCGGCAAGCTCGCGTACGTGGACGGCCTGCCCGCCGGCTACGTGATGTACGCGCCCCCGGCCTACGTCCCGCGCTCGATGGCCTTCCCGACGAGTCCGGTCTCCCCCGACGCCGTGCTGCTGACGACCGCGCACGTGGTGCCGTCGTTCGCGGGGGCCGGCCTGGGGCGGATGCTGGTGCAGGGCGTGGCCCGGGAGCTGACGAAGCGGGGCGTGAAGGCGATCGAGGCGTTCGGGGACGCGAAGTGGGAGCAGCCGGAGTGCGTGGCCCCGGTGGACTTCTTCCTGTCCGTCGGTTTCAAGACGGTTCGTCCGCATCCGAGGTACCCGAGGCTGCGGCTGGAGCTGCGCACGGCGCTGGGCTGGAAGAGCGACGTGGAGTACGCGCTGGAGAAGCTGCTGGGCACGATGAGCCCGGAGCAGGCGCTGCGGCCGTCCCAGTTCCGGTCGGAGGCGGCACCGCGCCGCTGAGGCCGCCACAACCGGGCCGGCGGCGTCGGCCCGGCTCCGCGCCCGCGACAGACCCGGTGCGGACAGGGAAGCCCGGGCAGGCCGCGTCAGGCCCGGGGCGCCACCTCAGTCGCTGACGAGGTCCCGCCGACCCACCCTGCGCTCGAACCACAACGTCGCCAACGGCGGAATCGCCGCGAACAGCCCCAGCAGCACCGTCTTCGCGTCCCACCGGTAGTTCCGGGCGCACAGCAGCACGGACACCCCGTACAGCACGAACAGCGCGCCGTGGATCGGCCCGAACACCTTCACGCCGATCTCGTTGTGCACGACGACGTACTTGAAGAACATCCCGACCAGCAGCCCGATCCACGAGCAGGCCTCGGCGAGTGCGGCGAACCGGAAGAGTCTCAGGGGCATGGGCAAAACCCTAGATCCCTTGACGGGTACGGCCAGAGCCCGCCCGCCACCCGGTGCGGTAGGTCACGCGTGCACGATCTCCACAGTGGAACGCCCGGTGGCCGTCGCGGACAGCCCCGCGGCCAGGGCCACGTCGACCAGTTCGTCCACGGTCTCGGCGGGCTGAACGGCCAGCGCCCGGGCCAGTAGCCCCTTGGTGGCCTTGTTGAAGTGCGAGACGACCTTGCCCTCGGCGGTGACCACCCGGACCGCCACGGCCCCGGGCAGGGGCGCCAGGGCCCCGTACGCGCCCGAACGCAGGTCGATCACGAGTCCGTCCAGCCCCCGGAGCACCGGGCCGAGCACGGGCTTCCACAGGGCCGGCAGGCCGCCGACGCCCGGGAGCCGGGAGCCGCCCGACAGCCGGTACGCCGGGATGGCGTCCTCCGGGCCCAGCAGCCCGAACAGCGCCGAACCGATCCGCAGCCGGGCCCGCGCCGCCGGGGCGAGCGTGCCCGCGTCGAGGGCGTCGAACAGCACGCCCGTGTAGCGGTCGAGGGCGGGCAGGGTGGCGGCCTCGCGCAGTACCCCGTTGTGCTTGAGTTCCTGGTCCTGCTTCTCGCTCAGGCCCAGGGCGGCGCGGCCCTCCTCCGGGGACAGTCCGGTCAGGACGGTCACGAGGCGCTGGCGGACGGCGTTCAGCTCGGGGAACGACAGGGCGGTGAGGGCGAGCGGCTCCCCCGTACCCGTCGGATTCTTGGTTTCGCTCGGCGGCAGCAGGACGATCATCGACCGGCCAGCATCGCCCGCAGGCTGGACACGTCGAACGTCCCGGTCGGCACGTCGGTCTCGACGGAGAAGAACATCCGCTGGATCGCGGCGAGCAGCGCGTCGACGACGGTGTCCCGGAACCCTGGGTCCGCGAGCCGGGACCGGTCGTTCGGCGAGGTCAGGTAGCCCACCTCGACCCGCACGGCGGGCATCCGGCTGCGGCGCAGCAGCTCCCAGGTCTTCGCGTGCACCCGGCAGTCGATCATCCCGGTCCGCACCACGATCTCGCGCTGCACGAGGCCGGCGAACCGCTCCCCCGCCGTCGAGGTCACGGCGTTGTCGCCGCCGTAGTGGTACGTCGCCACGCCGCCGGCCAGCGGGTTGTGGTGCCCGTCGGAGTGCAGGGAGATCAGCAGGTCGCCGCCGAGGTCGTTGGCCAGGGCGGCCCGCTCGGCGTCGCTGAAGCCGTTGTCGGGGCCCCGGGTCAGGTGCACTGCCACCCCGGCGGCCGCGAGCCGGCCCTCCAGGCGGCTGGCCAGGTCGAACATCAGCTCCGACTCGGTGTACCCGCCGCCGGTCACGCCCGGGTCCGCGCCGCCGTGCCCGGGGTCGATGATGATCCGCTTGCCGGCGAGCACCGGGCCGGAGTGGAAGAGGTTCGCCGACTCGCGGAGGAACTGCGGCCGGCCGCCGACGACCTTGCGGCCCAGCCGGCGCAGTGCGGCCATCGTCGAGGGCCCGAACGAGCCGTCCGGCACGAGGCCGACCTCGCGCTGGAACTGGGCCAACGCGCGGGCCGTGGCCGGGCCGAAGATGCCGTCGGGGCGGGACGGGTCGTAGCCCATCTCCAGCAGCCGCTCCTGCAACTGGCGCACGTCGTCGCCGACCAGCGGGTCGGGCAGGGTCTGGTAGAGCAGGCGGTCGCCGAGCTGCCAGCGGGCCGCGACCAGCGCGCGCCACGTCTCGTCGCCCACCGCGCCGTCGGCACTCAGGCCCCGGGACTGCTGGAAGGTCCGGACGGCCAGCTCGGTGGCGGCGTCGAACTCCTCACCGTCGGGGGCGTCGAGCACCCCGAGCTTGTGCAGCGTCGCACGGATCTCCACGACGGCCGGGCCGGTGGCTCCTCGCCGGAATGAGCGCACGCGTTCTCCTCCTGTCGCGGTGTCCGCAGCCTAGTTCGACCGCTGTCACGAGGCTAGCGGCTGTTGATCCAGACAAAATACGCAGCCCACCCACGTTCCTCTGTCTGTACCCGCCTGCTGTGGTCCTATACACACAATTCTGGCGGGGAACCCACGACTTCGAGGTTCCCCGCCAGAAAGTGTGAAAACTAGATCGAGCTCTCGATGAAGGTCTTGATCTTGCTCTTCGGGTGTGCGCCGATCATCGACTGCACCGGCTGGCCACCCTTGAAGATGGTCAGCGTCGGCAGCGACATGACCTTGTAGTCGCGCATCACGCCCGGGTTCGCGTCGCCGTCGACCTTGACGATCGTGAGCTGGTCCCCGAACTCCTCGGAGAGCTCGGCCAGCACGGGGCTGACCTTCTTGCAGGGCGCGCACCACTCCGCCCAGAAGTCCACCAGCACCGGCTTGTCGGACTGGAGGACATCGGCGACGAAACTCGCGTCGGTCACAGCCTTCATGTGTATCTACTCTCCTGTCACGTGTGCGAGGAACCGCTCGGCGTCGAGCGCGGCGGCGCAACCGGTGCCCGCGGCGGTGATGGCCTGGCGGTACGTGTGGTCCACCAGGTCACCGGCCGCGAAGACCCCGGTGAGATTGGTACGGGTACTCGGGGCGTCGACCTTCACGTACCCCTCGTCGTCCAGGTCGACCTGTCCGACGAACAACTCGTTGCGCGGGTCGTGGCCGATCGCGACGAACAGGCCCGTGACGTCGAGCTTGCGCTCCTCGCCGGTGACCGTGTCGCTCAGCACGACGCCGCTGACCTTGTCCTCGCCGAGGATCTCGGTGACGACGCTGTTCCACTCGACCTTGATCTTCGGGTTCGACAACGCCCGCTCGACCATGACCTTGCTGGCGCGGAACTCGTTGCGCCGGTGCACGATCGTCACGGTGTCGGCGAACTTCGTCAGGAAGGTCGCCTCCTCCATCGCGGTGTCGCCGCCACCCACGACCACGATGTGCTGGCCCCGGAAGAAGAAGCCGTCACAGGTGGCACAGCTCGACACGCCGTGGCCGAGGAGCCGGTCCTCGCCCTCGACACCCAGGTGCCGCCACGCCGAGCCGGTCGCCAGGATCACGGCGTGCGCCTGGTACTCGGTGTCGCCGATCCAGACCTTCTTGATGTCGCCCGACAGGTCGACCCGGGTCGCGTCGTCCGTGACGAACTCCGCGCCGAACCGCTCGGCCTGCTTGCGCATGTCCTCCATGAGCTCCGGGCCCATGATGCCCTCGGGGAAGCCCGGGAAGTTCTCCACCTCGGTCGTCGTCATCAGCGCGCCGCCGGACTGCGCGCCCTCGATGACCAGCGGGCTCAGGCTGGCGCGGCTCGCGTACACGGCGGCGGTGTAGCCGGCCGGTCCGGAACCGACGATGATCAGCTTGCGTACGTCCACGGAAAGTCTCCTCGATCGGCGTCCAGTCGGCGCAACGCCATCGTACGGAGGGGGATTCCCGCTAACGGGACGGTGTCGGGTAGATCTCGTCCGCGCCGCTGGTCCCGCAGTTCGGGCCGACGATCACTGTCACCGCGTTTCCGCCGTCCAGGGTGATCACCAGGGCGGGGGAGCCCTCGTACCGGGCGTAGTCGGCGCGGGTCGGCTTGCCGCCGTGCAGGTCCTTCACGGCCTTCATGCACGCGTCGAACAGGGGCCGCTGGCGCAGCGGGTCGAGCTTCCTCGGCGGGTGCTGCGCGGTGGCCTGGGCGTCGGCCCCGGGGACCAGGAAGCCCTTGACCTGGGCGGCGCTGTAGTTGCGGCCGCTGGCGAGGGTCTCCACGCCGGTGTCGGGCGGGCCGTAGTCGGACTGCGCGCCCTCCGGGGAGGCGGCCACCGCGGCGGGGCCCGACGGCTGGCCGGAGCCCGCCGCGCGCTGCTCGGACTTCGGCGCGTCCGCCTTGTCGGTGGTCGCGGTGAGGGAGCTGGGGCCCGTGGCGTTGAGAAGCATGCCGACCCCGCCGAGCGCGAGCGCGGTCACGGCGAACGCGCCGCCGGCCAGGGCCCACCGGGAGCGCTTGCGGGCCGCCGGAGGGATGACGGGGGCGGGCGTGCCCTCGTCGGCCCACGCGGTGCCGGCCCAGGACGGGCCCAGCTCGCGGGCCAGTGCCGTGGAGATCCGGGCGGCCACGTCCGCGGGCAGGGCCACCGGTTCGGCGGCGAAGGCGGACAGATCAGAACGAACGACCACATCGGCGACGAGAAGCTCCTCGTACGCGGCGCGCCAGACGGGGTCCGAGGCGATCCGGGCCGCGACGACCTGCTCCTCCGGGGTGCCCTCCAGGGCGCCACCGAGGTAGTCGGCCAGTGCGTCGTACATGTTCATGAGACGTCATCCAGGAGCGATGGGTTCCGCAGGTGGCCGAGAAGCACAGCCAGCCGGGCGCGACCCCGGGCACACCGGCTCTTGATCGTGCCCTCGGCGACGCCCAGGATCCGGGCGGCTTCGGCCACGGGGTACCCCTGGACCTCGACCAGGACCAGGGCGGCCCGCTGGTCGGGGGGCAGTTCGGCCAGCGCGTCGCGGACCAGCATCGGCGTGTCGCGGTCGGTGTCCGTGGCCGGTTCGTCGGGACCAGACTCGGGCAGCGGGACCGTGGGGCGGGCCTGGCGGCGGCGCACCCGGTCCAGGCAGGCGTTGACGACGATCCGGTGCAGCCAGGTGGTGACGGCGGACTCGCCCCGGAACCGGGCCGCGCTCCGGTGCGCCGACAGCAGGGCGTCCTGGAGGGCGTCGGCCGCCTCCTCGCGGTCGCCGAGGGTGCGCAGCGCGACAGCCCACAGCCGGCTCTGGTGCCGGCGGATCAGCTCCTCGAAGGCGCCCCGGTCACCGGCGGCGTGGGCGCTCAGAAGCTCCGCATCGTCCCGCACGGCGTCACACTACCGATCCACACGGCTTCCCGGGGTCACTGGACCCGGACCGTGACCTCCTGAATTCCGACCTGATACCTGCCCTCGCTGACGGGCGGGAGCTTGGTGATCCACACCAGGAGGTACTGCACGCCGTCCTTGCCGTTGAACAGCTTCCGGTTGCTGATGTTGTCGACCGGGCCCTCCACCGTCGTGTACGACGAGAGGATCTTGCCGTCGCCCTGGCTGTTGTTCCCCGGATCCTCGGTGCCCGCCTTGAGCTCGACGGTCGCGCCGGGCCGGTCGAACTGCACCTCGACCGAGCTCACGTTGTACGACTTCCCCAGGTTGATCAGCAGCCCCATCCCGGGCTTGATCCTGCCGAACTCCGGGTGGTCCCAGTACTGCTGGGTCTGCCAGCCCGTGTCCAGCTTCCCGTCGAGCGCCTTGTCCGCGCCGGTCAGCTCGTCGTCGCGGTCACCGGCCGGCGCGACGATCCGCACCTGGCTGCCGGTGAGCACCAACGGGCTCGGCGCCGTACTCGGCCCGGGGCGGGGTGAGGTCGTCCCCGGGGCGGTCTGGTCCGTGGTCTTGTCGCCCGCCGGCCACGTGATGGCGACCAGGCTGGCGGTGAGGGCCACGATCACGAACCCGGCGACGGCCAGCGCCCACCGGATCCGCATCCGGCGCGTGTGCATCGCGGCGGGCGTGGCCCGGGGCAGCCGGACGGGGGTGTCGGGGCCGAGCAGCGAGTCGAGCGGGGCCGGGCCGAACCGGCTCAGGTCGGTGGCCACCTCGGCGGCGGTCGGCGCATCGCCCTCGGGGTCGAGGAGCAGCATGCAGAGCTCGTCGAGGTCGGCCGGCACGCCGGCCCGGATCTGCCGCGGGGAGGCGATCTTGCCGCCGTCGACCCGCAGCGCGTTCGGGAGGGCCTTTGAGCCCTCGATCTCGTGCGGCCAGTGGCCGGTCAGCGCCGAGTAGAGCACGGCGCCGATCGCGCGGACGTCGGCCTCCTGGGAGGTGGCGTCGGTGACCCGGGCGTCGGCGAGCACCACGCGGCCCTCGTCGCCGATCAGCACGGTGCCCGGGTGCACGTTGCCGTGCGCCACGCCGGTCTCGTGCACGGCGGCGCAGGCGTCGGCGATGGCGTGCGTGACCAGGGCCGCCCGGCGGGGCTCCAGCGGAGACTCCAGCAGGATCTGGCGGAGGGACTGGCCCTCGACCCACTCGCGGACCACATACGCCCGGTCGCCCTCGTCGACCGCGTCGTAGACGCCGGCCAGGTTGGGGTGCACGACCCGGCTCGCCGTCACGGCGGCCTGGAGCATCTCCAGGGCGGCGTCGCCACCCGGGTGCCGGAGCACCATCGCGACGGGGCGGCGGAGGATGACGTCGGTGCCGCGCCAGACCTGACGGCCGGCGGGGTCGTCGTTGATGTGCTCCTCGAGGCGGTAGCGGTCGGCCAGCACCTCGCCGACCTCGCTGTGCTCTTTCGGAACGGGCTGAGACTCGGTCGTCTCTGGATCCACCGTGAGCGCACCCGTGCTGTCGCTGGACGAGCTCTCGTGACCCTCGTCGACCTTGGTCACCCCGTGCTCCTTCCGCTTTTGGCCGTAGGGACAGCCTAGGCGTACGCCCCCAAGAGACCTTACCCGTGTGGTGCCCTGTTCCTGGAGATCGCCGTCTATGTGGCCTAACGCTCATGACATTGCGGACAAAGAACTACGATTTATGCCATGACTTCGGAGTTGGTGGACAAGGTCACGGCCGGATACACGTTCAATTCGCCCACCCTCGACCTTGGCGCGCTCGTGGTGGACGGAGTCGGGGTGCCGACAGCGCAGGTCCGGATCCCGTTGGCCGTCCTGAACAGGCACGGGCTGGTGGCCGGCGCGACCGGTACCGGAAAGACGAAGACCCTGCAGGTCATGGCCGAACAGCTGTCCACGGCCGGCGTGCCGGTCTTCCTCGCCGACATCAAGGGCGACGTCTCCGGCATGGCGGTGCCGGGCGAGTCGAACGAGAAACTCGTCGCGCGCGCCGCGGAGATCGGCCAGAGCTGGCAGCCGACCGCGTTCCCGTGCGAGTTCTACGCGCTCGGTGGCAAGGGCACCGGGATCCCGGTCCGGGCGACGATCACCTCGTTCGGGCCGACCCTGCTGTCGAAGGTGCTCGGGCTGACCGACGTGCAGGAATCCTCGCTGAACCTGATCTTCCACTTCGCGGACAAGAACGGCCTGCCGCTGCTCGACCTCAAGGACCTGCGCGCCGTCATCCAGCACCTGACCAGCGACGAGGGCGCCGACGCGCTCAAGGACCTCGGCGGGCTGTCCAAGCAGACGGCCGGCGTCCTGCTCCGAGAGCTGATCGGCTTCGCGGACAAGGGGGCCGACCAGTTCTTCGGCGAGCCGGAGTTCGTGACCACCGACCTGCTCCGGACCGCGCCCGACGGCCGCGGGCTCGTCTCGATCATGGAACTGCCCGGCGTGGTGGCCCAGCCCGCGCTGTTCTCCACGTTCCTGATGTGGCTGCTCGCGGACCTGTTCAACGACCTGCCCGAGGTCGGCGACCTGGACAAGCCCAAGCTGGTGTTCTTCTTCGACGAGGCGCACCTGCTGTTCAAGGACGCGTCCAAGGCGTTCCAGGAGTCGATCACGCAGACCGTCCGGCTGATCCGCTCCAAGGGCGTCGGCATCTTCTTCGTCACCCAGACCCCGAAGGACGTGCCCGGGGACGTGCTGGCGCAGCTCGGCAACCGGGTGCAGCACGCGCTGCGGGCGTACACGCCGGAGGACGCCAAGGCGCTCAAGGCGACCGTGTCGACGTACCCGCACTCCGACTACGACCTCGCCCAGGTGCTCACGTCGCTCGGGATCGGCGAGGCCATCGTGACCGTGCTGTCCGAGAAGGGCGCGCCCACCCCAGTGGCGTGGACGAAGCTCCGGGCGCCCCAGTCGCTGATGGCCCCCGCGCCGGCCGAGGTGCTGGAGGCGGCCGTGAAGGCATCCCCGCTGTACCCAAAATATGCGGAAATGGTGGATCGGGAGTCCGCGTACGAGATCCTGATGGCGAAGGTGGCCGCCGCGCCCGCCCCCGAGGCCCCCGCGCCGGCCGCTCCCGCGCCGAAGCAGGCCCGCGCGCCGAAGGAGGAGCCCGGCATGGTCCAGCAGGTCATGGAGTCCAGCGCCGTGAAGAGCTTCCTGCGCTCGGCGGCGACCTCGATCGGTCGGGAAATCACCCGATCCATTTTTGGTACGGCACGCAAACGGCGCTGACTCGTTGGAGGGGATATGAACACATACGGACCCGGTGACGGGGATACCTGGGACCCGACGAGCTCCGACGACTGCCTGGGGGCGTAGCCCCTCCGACCAGTGGTGTGACCGCTCCGGGGAGCCGGCCGGCCCAGAGGCCCCCGGCCCCGGGCGGTCAGCGGCCGAGCTTGCGCCGGACCATGCCGATCGCCTCGGTCACCTCGGTGATCCGCAACAGGTGCGCGACGCCGAGGTAGACCAGCCCGATCACGGCCGACCCGAGCACCAGGATCAGCGCGTTGTACAGCTTGCCGCCGGTCTCCGGGTCGAACGGCAGCATCACCGCGTACCCGGCGACTGCCGCCGCCAGCCCCGCGCCCGCCACCTTCGCCACGGTCACCGCGATCGGCCGCAGCCCCATCGGGCCGAGCCGGCGGCGGAGCAGCCAACCGGACAGCCCGACCGCCGCCAGGAACGACACGGCGTTGCCGAACATGAGGCCGGCCGCCAGCGAACTCAGCGAGAACAGCCCCAGCCAGGCGACGTCCACGCCGATCCGGACCGCGACCACCGGGATGTTGATCAGTGCCGGGGTCCGGGTGTCGGGCAGCGAGTAGAACGCGAAGGTCTGCAACTGGCTCACCGCGAACGGGATCAGCGCGAACGCCGCCGCCGCCGTCACGATGCCGGTCGACAACGCGTCGGCCTGCTCGAAGTTGCCGGCCTTGAACAGCGTGACGCCGATCGGCACGTTGAGCACCATGTAGATCACCGAGATCGGGGCCAGCAGCACGATCACCAGGCGGGTGCCCTTGGCGAGATAGTCGACCACCTCGTGGTTGCGCCCAGCGGCAGCCGCCGCGCTCAGCCGGGGCATCAGGGCCGTGAGGATCGAGACCGCGACGATGCCGTGCGCCATCATCATCAGCAGGTACACGTTGTTGTAGATCAGGATGCCGGGCTCGTTCTTGTCCGCCGCGTAGCTGGCCAGCTTGGCGATGGCGAACACCGCGACCTGGCTGACCGCCACGTAGCAGATCATCCAGCCGCCGAGCCGGGCGATCTCCCGGAGCCGCAGGGCGCGGAAGTCGAACCGCCAGCCCCACCGGAAGCCGACCCTGCGCAGTGCCGGGATCAACGAGACGGCCTGGAGGACGATCCCGGAGGCCGTCCCGATGCCGATGATCCACACCGTGCTGGTCGGGGTGTCCGCGAGGGTGGGCTTGCCGGTCGTGATCAACAGGACCATGCCGGCCGAGGCGCACAGCACCAGGTTGTTCAGGATCGGGGCCCACATCGGGGCGGCGAAGTGACCCCGGGTGTTCAGCACGGCGGCGAACAGCGCGGCCAGGCCGTAGAAGAAGATCGTGGGCAGCACCATGTACGCCCAGGTGGTGGTCAGCCCCAGCTGCGACTCGTTGGCGACGATCCGGGCGAGCAGCGGCGCGGCGGCCACGGCCACGACGGTTGCCAACCCCAGGAAGATCACCGCGGCGGTCAACAGCCTCTGGGTGTACTTCTCGCCCCGGTCGTCGTCGGAGTCCCGGGCCCGGACCAGCAGGGGTACCAGCACGCTGGACAGCACCCCGCCGAGGAGCAGCTCGTAGACCATCCCGGGGAAGAGGGTGGCGTTCGTGTAGGCGTCGCCGACCAGGGAGCCGAGGGCGGCGGTGATCAGGAGGGTGCGCAGGAAGCCCGTGGCGCGGCTGACCAGGCTGCCCAGGGCCATGCCGGCGCTGCTGCGGCCGATGCTCTTCTCCGGGGCACCGGAAGCCCCGGCCGCGCCCGCGGCGGCCGTTCCCGGCCCAGTACCCCCCTGAGGGTTTTCCGCCGGTATCGCCGACAACAACTGGGTGGCGTCCGGGTCGGCCTCGGGCACGATCGGGAGCATCACGGTCGCGTCTGGGTCCGGCTGCCTCATACGGCTGACAGTAGCCGCCCGGAACACGGCGAACCGCGCCGACTACCCTGGATCAACCATGTCTGAGAACGATCACCGAGCGTTGACGGCCGCCCAGCAGCGGGGCGTCGCCGAGCTGTTGCGCATCTCCCCCGTCGCCGACGAGTTGGGTAGGCGTTTCGCGGCCGCCGGTCACGAGCTGCACCTCGTCGGAGGCTCCGTCCGCGACGCCCTGCTGGGCCGGTTGCAGGACGACCTGGACTTCGCCACCGACGCGCATCCCGAGCAGACCCTCGACCTGTTGAAGAACTGGGCCGAGGCGATCTGGGAGACCGGCCGGGAGTTCGGCACGATCGGGGCCACCAAACACGGCTTCCGCGTCGAGATCACCACATACCGTGCCGAGGCGTACGACGGGCTGTCCCGCAACCCGGTCGTGCAGTACGGCACCTCGCTCGCCGACGACCTGGTCCGCCGCGACTTCACGATCAACGCGATGGCCGTCTCGCTGCCCGGGCACGCCTTCACCGACCTGTTCGACGGGCTCGGGGACCTGGCCCGCAAGGTGATCCGCACCCCCGGCGCGCCCCAGGACTCGTTCGGCGACGACCCGCTCCGGATGCTGCGGGCCGCCCGGTTCGCCGCGCAGCTGGAGTTCACGGTGGCCCCCGAGGTGCGCCAGGCGATGACGGACATGGCCGCCGACCTGGACCGGATCACCGCCGAGCGGATCCGCGACGAGTTCAACAAGCTGCTCTGCGGCGCGGACCCGATCACGGGGCTCCGGCTGCTGGTGGACAGCGGGCTGGCCGAGCGGTTCCTGCCGGAGCTGCCGGACCTGCGGATGTCCATCGACGAGCACGCCCAGCACAAGGACGTCTACGAGCACACCCTGACCGTGGTCAGCAACGCCGTGGCGCTGGAGGACGACGGCGCGGACCTCGTGCTCCGGCTCGCCGCCCTCCTGCACGACATCGGCAAGCCCGACACGAAGGCCATCGAGGGCGACGGCCGGGTGTCGTTCCACCACCACGAGGTCGTGGGCGCGCGGATGACGCGGTCGCGGCTGAAGGCGATGAAGTACCCGAAGGACGTCATCAACGCCGTCAACCAGTTGGTGTTCCTGCACCTGCGGTTCTACGGCTACGGCCGGGGCGAGTGGACCGACTCGGCGGTGCGCCGCTACGTCACCGACGCCGGGGAACTGCTCCCCCAGCTGCACAAACTCGTCCGGTCGGACTGCACGACCCGGAACAAGCGCAAGGCAGCCGCCCTGTCCAGCACGTACGACATGCTGGAGGAGCGGATCGCCCGGATCGCCGCCGCCGAGGACCTGGCCCGGGTGCGGCCCGACCTCGACGGCAACGCAATCATGGAGCTGCTCGGGCTGCCGCCGGGGCCGCTGGTCGGGCAGGCGTGGCGGTTCCTCAAGGAGCTGCGCCTGGAACGCGGCCCCCTGGAGCACGACGACGCCGTCGCGGCCCTGAAGGACTGGGCGCGCGAGCAGGGCCTGACTAGCTGACGGTCACCCTGGTCATGGTCACCGGCACCTTGGGCTTCTGGTCCTCGGTGCCGTGGCCGCCGGCGATCACCTGGTCGACGAACTCCATCCCGCCGGTCACGGTGCCGATCACCGA
Source organism: Longispora urticae (assembly GCF_053902585.1). Classification (NCBI taxonomy): domain Bacteria; kingdom Bacillati; phylum Actinomycetota; class Actinomycetes; order Micromonosporales; family Micromonosporaceae; genus Longispora; species Longispora urticae. Next base: position 173,974 of record NZ_JAQZSH010000002.1, on the reverse strand, counting down.
GTAGTCCGGTGCCAGGTCCGCGTCGGCGCCCACGATGAAGAACTGGCTGCCGTTGGTACCCGGCGTCGCGGTCCTCGCCATGGCCACGGTCCCCCGCGGGTACGGCTTCGCCTGGCCGGTCGGCAGGTTCTCCTCCGCGAACTGGTACCCCGGCCCGCCCGTGCCCGCCCCCGACGGGTCCCCGCACTGGAGCACCACGAGGCCGTCGGCGGCGGTGGTGACCCGGTGGCAGCCCACGTTGTCGAAGAAGCCCTGGCCGGCGAGGCTCCGCAGGGAGGCCACCGAGCAGGGCGCCTTGTCCCCGTACAGCTCCACGGTGATCGTGCCGAGGTTCGTGACGATCGCGGCCGTCATCTTCCGGCGCTCGACGGTCGTGGGGGCGGTGGCCTTGCGGGGCGCGCCGCCGGAGTCGGCCGGGGTCCAGACGCAGCCGTCGGTGGAGCCGCCGCCCGTCGCCGTCGGCACTGCGGAGGGCACGGGCTCGGAGGCGGTCGACGTCGAGGACTTCGACCCCAGCACGAAGTAGAGCGCGAACCCGCCGGCGGTCAGCCCGGCGCAGATCAGCAGGGAGCACGCGACCACCAGCACGATCACCAGGGTCGAGACGGATCTACGCGGCGGGGGTGGTGGCGGCATCGTCATGGCCAGATTGTCGCCGACCGGCGCCACCGGTGGCACCCGCGGACCGCCGACAGTCCCACGCGCCCTCCCCGGGCCCGGGCGTGGACCGGCACCGGACTCAGGCCCGGATCAGCGTCCCCCGCCGCTGCACCGAGAAGTACCAGGTCGCGAGCGCCGCGTACCCCACGGCGATGCAGAACATCGTGATCACCGACTTGCCGTTGGCCGGCAGCAGGTACGCGCCGATGAACAGCCCCACCACGTTGAGCGAGTTGAAGGCGGTGTCGTTCACGCTGAACACCCGGCCCTGGTACTCGTCGTCGCACTCGTGCTGGATCGACGTGTCGACCACGATCTTCATGCCCATCGAGGCGATGTTCAGGACGAACACCCCGGCGAGCAGCAGCAACGGCTCGAAGCTCGGGGTCATCGTGCCGATCGCCACCGCGTCGACGACCAGCAGCGCCAGCAGCCAGCGCGCGCCACCCCAGCGCCGGGTCGCCGCCGGGGTGATCAGGGCCGCGACCAGCGCGCCGATCGCCCCGCACGCGAAGACCAGCCCGAGGAACTCCTTGCCGTGGCCCATCGTCTTCGCGAACAGCAGCGTCGCGATGGTCAGCAGGCCGTACAGGCCGCGCGCGGCGCCCTGGGCGAGCAGGGCGTAGTACGCGTTCTTCCGGGAGGACAGGTGCCGCGCGCCGTCGACCATGCCCCGGGCGGCGACGACCAGGGCCTGCGGGACGGACAGGTGGCTGTGCCGCAGCCGGTCGGCGGCGTCGGGCCCCAGGGCCTCCCAGTGGAAGAGCAGCTTCGCCAGCAGGGAGGACGCGCCGTAGCCGAGGAGGGCGGTGAGCACGATGATCGCGTACCCGTGGAACTTGGCCCCGACCAGCGTGAGCAGCCCGACCGCCGTGGCCAGCCCGCTCGTGAACGCCATCGTGCCCATCGTGTTCGCCACCGCGTTGGCCGTCGCCAGCCGCTCGTCCTCCACGACGTGCCGCAGCGACGCGGACAGACAGGCGAGGAAGAACCGGTTGACCGCGAGAATCAGGAGCGCGACCAGCGCGAACGGCAGGTCCGAGTGGCCGAACCACAGCAGCCCCGCCGCCGGGATGATCAGGAGGGCGCGGCTCAGGTTGGCCATCGCCAGGATGTTGCGCCGGCTCCACCGGTCCAGGAAGACCCCGACATAAGGGCCGATCATCGAGTACGGCAGGAGCAGGATCGCGAAGCCCATCGCGATCGCCACGGGGCTCGTCTCGTTCTGCGGGTTGAACAGGACGCTGCCGCCGATGCCCGCCTGGAACAGCCCGTCGGCGAACTGGCTCGACAACCGGACGCCGAGCAGCCGGCGGAACCCTCGCCGGGACAGCACCGCGCGCAACTCCCGAGTGGCAACCACCGCCCGAGTGTACGGCTTGCGTCAGAAGATGCGGTTCCAACAAAAAGGGCCCCGGTGAACCCGGGGCCCTTTCCGTGCGTGTCGCACCGGTCACGGCGCGCGAACTGGCGTTTCTCGCCTACTCGGCGTCGAGCACCTTCGCGTCGACCTTGGTGTCGGCCGCCGCCCCGCCCAGGCGCGCGAGCAGCCCGGCGAGGTCGATCCCGGTCAGGTCCGTACCCAGCTGGAGGCCCTGCGCCACGTTCGACGCGACCGACTTGGTCAGCGAGGACGCCCCGTCCGTGGAGATCACGGTCAGCTTGTCGATCGAGGCCATCGGCGCGGACGCCTCCTTGACGACCTGCGGCAGCACCGTGACGAGGAGGTCGAGGATCGCGGCCTCGCCGTACCGGGCGAACGCCTCGGCCTTCTTCTGCATCGCCTCGGCCTCGGCCTGACCCCTGGCGAGGATCGCGGACGCCTCGGCGGCACCCTCGCGCTCGACGGCGTCGGCGATGGCCTGCCGACGGAGCTTCTCGGCCTCACCCTCCTTGGCGCCCTCGATCGCGTTGGCCTCCGCCAGCGCCGTACGCCGGGACTTCTCGCCCTCACCGCTCAGCCGGGCGGTCTCCGCCTGGGCCTGGGCGCGCGCGACGGCCGCCTGGCGCTGGGCGTCGGCCTCGAACACCGCGGCGTTGCGGGCGGCCTCGGCCTCCTGCTCCAGCTTGTACCGCGCCGCGTCGGCCGGCTTGCGCACCTCGGTGTTGAGCTCGCGCTCCTTGAGTTCGGCGTTGCGCTCGGCGACCTTCTGCTGCTCCATGAGGATGGCCTGCTGGCGCTCCGCCTCGGCCAGCGGACCGGCGGCGGCGGACCTGGCCCGGGCCGCGTCGATCTCGGCCTGCACCTCGGCCTGCTTGAGCTCCAGGTTCCGATTCGCCTCGGCGATCAGTTCCTCGGCGCGCATCCGGGCCTGCTCGGAGGCCTGCCGGGCCTGCGCCTCGGCGATCGCGGCGGTCTGCTGCAGCCGGGCAGCCTCGGGTCGGCCCAGGTCCTCCAGGTACGACCCGGCGGTGCGGATGTCCTCCAACTGGAACGCGTCGAGCACCAGCCCCTGGTGCGACAGCGTGTTCTCGACCTCCTCGGCGACCTCGGCCGCGAACGCCGCCCGGTCCCGGATGATCTCCTCGACCGTGAGCCGGCCGACGATGGAACGCAGCGCGCCCGCCAGCACCTGGGCCGTGAAGTCGGCGATCTTCTCCTGCTGGTGCAGGAACCGCTGGGCGGCCGGCCGGATGGCCTCGGCGGTGCCGCCCACCTTCACGATGGCCACGGCGTCCGCGTCACACCGGATGCCCTGCTTGCTGACCGCGCCCGTGATCGATACCGGGATCTCGCGGCTGGACAGGTCGAGCTTGTACAGCTGCTGGACGACCGGCATGACGAACACCGAGGCGCCCATCACGACCTTCTGGCCGGACATGTCCGTCACGACCGTACCGTCGGCGGCGGTGGTCGCCTTGCCCTTGCGGCCGGTGACGATGAACGCCTCGTTGGGGCCCGCCACCTTGATCCGGGACAGGATGAACAACACGATCAGCAGTAGTAGTGCGGCGCCGCCGATGACGGCGATCAGGATGGAGCTCATTGACCGTCCTTCTGGAAGAACTGGGGAGTGGGCTGGACGAGCACGCAGCTCGGGCTGACGGTGCCGATGACGAGCACCGACGTGCCGGCGGCGAGCGGCTCCTCCGACCGGGCGTTGAACTTCATCGACTGACCGGCCATGGTCAGCCGGACCTCTCCGTACCCCCCTGAACGGGTTGCGGTGAGGATGACGCCCACGGACCCGACCAGGGCGTCCGAGGTCGGGGTGGAGTCGGTGCCCATCCGCTGCGCCGCGCGGGTGAGTCGGGTCGCACCGTAGCCGACGGGCACGGCCGCGAGGATGCCGACGCCCGCGCCGACCAGGCCGTCGAGCGAGCGCCCGGGGGTCAGTTCGGCCGCGATGGCCCCGGCGAAGCCGAACGCCCCGACGAAGCCGGCGAGGCCGGGCAGGGTGATGGAACTGTCGATGTCGCCGTGCCCGAGATGCAGATGGCTGCCGAAGACGGACAGCGCGAGCATGACCAGGCTGAAGCCACCGACACACAGGAAGATCAGCGTCGCGAGTCCCACGACCTAACGGTAGGGCACCCCCGCCACCTGCGCGGACCCGCGCGCTGTGTCCTGGCCGACCCGGGATGCGCGGGCCGGCCACATGTCGGTTGTGCCGGCCGGACCGGCGGCGGTGCGGCGGCGCGTGCCCCTGGCGGTTGGGAAGCCCGGTGGGTATTCCTCCGGGGTCCCCACCGACCGTCTGAGATGGAGAGTGCCCGATGAGATCGACCCATCGGCTCATCACGTTCATCGCCGCCATTCTGCTCGGCCTCGCCGCCTTCCAGCCCTGGCTGAACGCCATGCTGCCGTCGCAGTACCCGGCCCTCGACCTGCTCGCGGGCAACTCGAACACCGCCCCGGCCAACTTCTACGTGTCCTTCGGGATGGTGCTGCTGGTCGCCGCCGTGGTCGCCCTGATGGCCGTCGTCATCGGCCCGCGCGACCTGGCGTGGGTCGCGTTCGCCATCGCGCTCGTCGGCGGGCTGCTCTATGTCCTGCGGCACCCGGCGGCGCTCCAGGTGTTCCAGCTCGGCTTCTGGCTGACCGCTGTCGCGACGGTACTGCTGCTGGTGGCCGGTCTGGCCGGTGCCCGGGCGGTCGGCGGCTACCGCTCGCGCCGCTCCTACGACTGACCCCGCGCGCGTCGACTACGACTGACCCCGCGCGTACACCGAGGGCCCGGGCCACCGCCCGGGCCCTCGTCGTGTGCCTCCGAAGTTCCAGACGCCCAGCTCAAAGGGCGACGCGGTGCCGGGTACGACGAAGGGGCCGACCCTGACGGGTGCGGCCCCACTCGTACCAAGGGGAAACTAGCTCTTGATCTCGCCCTTGATGAAGTTCTCCACGGCCTGGTGCGCGTCGTGGTCGTTGTACTGCACCGGCGGCGACTTCATGAAGTAGCTCGACGCGGACAGGATCGGACCACCGATGCCCCGGTCTTTGGCGATCTTCGCGGCACGCAGCGCGTCGATGATCACACCGGCGGAGTTGGGGGAGTCCCACACCTCGAGCTTGAGCTCGGCGTTCAGCGGGGTGTCGCCGAACGAGCGGCCCTCGAGGCGGATGTAGGCCCACTTGCGGTCGTCGAGCCACGGCACGTAGTCCGACGGGCCGATGTGCACGTCCGAGCCGCGCATCTCGTGCGGGATCTGCGAGGTGACGGACTGGGTCTTGGAGATCTTCTTGGACACGAGGCGCTTGCGCTCCAGCATGTTCATGAAGTCCATGTTGCCGCCGAAGTTGAGCTGGTACGTGCGCAGCAGCTCCACGCCGCGGTCCTCGAACAGCTTCGCCAGCGCGCGGTGCACGATCGTGGCACCGACCTGGGACTTGATGTCGTCGCCGACGATCGGCAGCCCGGCGGCCTCGAACTTCGCGGCCCACTCCGGGTCGGAGGCGATGAACACCGGCAGCGCGTTGACGAAGCCGCAGCCCGCGTCGATGGCGGCCTGGGCGTAGGACTTCGCGGCGACCTCGGAACCCACCGGGAGGTACGCGACGACGACGTCGACCCGGGCCTCACGCAGCGCGGCGGCCACGTCGACCGGCGCCTCGTCGGACTCGTCGACCATCTCGGTGTAGTACTCGCCGAGGCCGTCGTGGGTCGGGCCACGCTGCACGGTGACGCCGGTCGGCGGCACGTCGCACAGTTTGATGGTGTTGTTCTCGCTGGCGACGATCGCTTCGGAGAGGTCGCGGCCGACCTTCTTGGCGTCGACGTCGAATGCCGCGACGAACTCCACATCATTCACGTGGTAGTCGCCGAACTTGACGTGCATCAAGCCCGGTACTCGCTCAGCGGGGTCGGCGTTGCGGTAGTACTCGACGCCCTGGACCAGGGACGACGCGCAGTTGCCGACACCGACGATGGCTACCCGTACGGAACCCATCGCGCTGCCTCCTTCACTGTTTCTCTTCATCGGTCTGTCGCCGCCTCAGGTGGCGGGGTGGCCTCGGTGGCCTGAGCGGGTTCTGTGGCGACCGTCACAGACGGACCACTGCCTGCCCGCTCGTGGGCGATGAGCTCTTCGAGCCACCGCACCTCGCGCTCGGCCCCTTCGAGGCCGTGGCGCTGCAGCTCCTGCGTGTAGGCGTCGAGCCGCTCAGCGGCCCGGTGCAGGGTCTCCCGCAGCCCCTCGCGCCGCTCCTCTATCCGGCGCCGGCGTCCCTCGAGGATGCGGAGCCGGGTGGCCGGATCGGTGCGCGCGAAGAACGCGAAGTGCACGCCGAAGCCCTCGTCGTCATACGTCTCGGGCCCCGCCGCGACCAGGAGCTCCTGAAAGCGCTCCTTGCCCTCTGCGGTGATCTTGTAGACGACCTTGCTGCGACGCCCGACCAGGGTCGGGGTCTCGTTCGGGTCGTTCTCCTCGGTGATCCAGCCGCCGGCCTGAAGTCGGCGCAGCGTCGGGTACAGCGAGCCGTAGCTGATCGCCGCCCGGAACGCCCCGACCTTCACCGCGAGCTGTTTGCGCAGCTCGTAGCCGTGCATCGGAGCCTCGTGCAGGAGACCCAGGATCGCCAGTTCCAGCATCCGGACCTCCCTTGCTACGGCTCGATGTATCGGCTCGATACATCGTAACGGTATCCCCTCGCCACACGTGTCGACAAGCGGCCCCTCGCTCCTCTCAGAATCGGCCGTTACCCTCGAACCCATGCGTACCCAGCGGCAGGTGGTGGATTACTCGCTTCAGCGGCGAGCGCTGCTGCGTGACGTCCACGCCGCCCGGGTCGGTACGAACGAGGTGTGCGACGCCTCTCCGTACCTGAGAACCGCCGCCCGGTTTCACGGCGAGCACACCGAGGTGCTGTGCCCGGTATGCCGGCGGGAACACCTCATCAACGTTCACTACATCTATGGTGACGAGTTGAAGCAGTCCGCCGGCCAGGCCCGGCGACTGAAGGAACTGGCCATACTCGCGACGATGTACAAGGAGTTCACGGTGTACGTCGTCGAGGTGTGCCAGGGCTGTGGATGGAATCACCTGGTGGAGCAGTACCTGCTCGGCAAAGCCGGGCTCGAGACTGAATTGGTGCCCAATGTCTGACTATCCCCCCGAGCGTCCCACCGGTCGCGCGTCTGTGCCGGGGCTCACCCCGTCCAGCCCGAACGACCAGCCGGCCCACGGCGGATACAGCCAGCCACCCGGCGGCTACCGCGAACCCGAGAGTGGGTACCGGGAGCAGGGCAGCGGTTACGACGAGCCCTACCAGCAGCCGCCCTCGTCGACGTCCGGGCGGGCGACCGTCGGGCGGGCCAGGGTCGGCGCGCCGCCCCCCGGTGACCCCAACCCCACGGGCCGCGCCTCCGTGAGCGCCCCGCCCGGACCCGGTGCGGCCGGCCGGGCCTCCGTCAGCGGCGCCGCCCCCGTCGGGCTGGACGAGGTCGCCGCGGTCACCCGCCGGGGCAAGGGTCCCGTCGACCCGAAGGTGCGCAAGCGCCGGAAGCGGCGGAACCGGATCGTCGCCCTGATCGCCGTGGTCCTGATGATGACGGGTCTCGCGTTCATCGGCGGCACCTACTACTTCACCAGCGTCCCGCTCCCCAACGAGCTGCCGCTGAACCAGATCTCCAAGGTGTACGCGAACGACGGCACCACCCTGATCGACACGATCGGCGAGGAGAACCGCTCGATCGTCGCCTTCGACAAGATCTCCACCCCGATGAAGCAGGCCATCGTGGCCGCCGAGGACCGGTCGTTCTACCAGAACTCCGGCGTCGACTTCAAGGGCATGATCCGGGCACTGTGGAACAACCTCACCGGCGGTTCCCAGCAGGGCGCGTCGACGATCACCCAGCAGTACGCGCGACTGGCGGCGGACCTCAACCAGGACTCCTCGTACACGCGTAAGGCCAAAGAGGCCGTGATCGCGATGAAGCTCGACAAGGAATACAAGAAGGACGAGATCCTCAACTTCTACCTCAACACCGTCGACTTCGGCCGCAACACCAGCGGCGTCCAGGCCGCCGCCCAGGCGTACTTCGGGGTGGACGCGGAGAAGCTCACCTACGAGCAGGCGTCGGTGATCGCCCTCATGGTGAAGAGCCCCGGCGGCTACTTCGAGCCGACGGACAAGCTGAAGCCGGAAGACAAATGGAACACGAACACCGTCGACCGGTGGGGCTACGTGATGAACTCGCTGGTCGAGATCGGCGCCATCACGAAGGAACAGCGGGCCGCGGCGACGTTCCCGGACGTGAAGCCGTTGCCCAAGAAGGGTGAGACCGAGCTGGGCGGGCGGCCGGTGGCCAACATCGTCAAGTACGTGATCGAGGAGATGGCCGCCAAGAAGGTTCCGTACAGCCAGCTGGAGCGCGGCGGGTACTCGATCGTCACCTCGATCGACCCCAAGCTCCAGAAGGAAGCCGAGAACGCGGCGATGAAGACCGACAAGGGCTGGCCGATGGCGGGCCAGGACCCCCGGGTCCAGCCGGCGCTCGTGGCCACCGACCCCAAGACCGGTCGGGTCCTCGCCTACTACGGCGGTCCGAACGGCGTCAACGGCAGCGACTTCGCCGGCTACAACAAGGACCCGAAGACCGGGGCGATCGGCGGCTTCGGCTTCCACCCGCCGGGCTCGACCGCGAAGGTGTACGTGCTGGCGGCGGCCCTGGAGAAGGGGTACACGGTCAACTCCCTGTGGGACGGCAGCTCCCCGAAGGAGTTCCCGAAGACCGGCCGTGTCAAGGGCAGCCCGGCCGGCCCGGTGACCAACTCCGACGGCACCAGCAAGTGCGGGGACCACTGCACGTTGCGCCAGGCCACCGTGCAGTCGCTGAACACCCCGTTCTTCGCCATGGCCGAGGAGCTCACGCCGCCGGTGATCATCGGCATGATGCGTAAGACCGGCGTGCAGTACATGCGTCCCGACGGCACGTTCGCGGCCACCGACATCGCGGCCACCCCGTTGGACCAGATGGGTGACAAGTTCAACGCCCAGGTCGGCATCGGTCAGTACCCGATCACGGTCCTGCAGCAGTCCGCCGGCTTCGCGACCTTCGCCAACGAGGGCGTCGCCATGAAGCAGCACTTCGTGGTCAAGGCCACCCAGCGGGTCAACTCCGGCGGCAAGGTCAGCGAGAACCTGATCTTCGAGGACAAGGCCCAGCAGGGTACCCGGGTCATGGAGGCCAACCTGGTGCACGCGATGGACGACGTGCTCAAGGACATCCACCCGTACGACAGCAAGTGGTCCAACGGCCTCGACGGCGGCAAGCGGGTCGCGGCGGCCAAGACCGGCACCTGGCAGTTCAGCGGCAGCAACAACGTGGGCAACGCGCACGCCTCCATCGCCGGGTACACGCCGCAGTTGGCGACGGCCGTGTGGGTGGGCTCCAAGGACACCGAGTTCGCGCTCAAGGTGAAGAACGCCAACGGCTCCACCGCCGGCGACATGTACGGCGGTAACCTGCCCGGTTCCATCTGGGCCACCTTCATGGAGAACGCCCACAAGGTGATGAACTGGAAGCCGACCAACTTCCCGAAGGCGACCCCGGTCGGCAACCCCGAGCTGGCCGGCAACGGCAAGACGGCCCCGCCGACCCCGCCGCCCGCCTCGGGCAACCCGTCCTGCCCGTTCCCGCCGTTCTGCCCCGGCGGCCAGACCCCGGGCGGCGGTGGCGGGTCCCCGACCCCGAACCCCAACCCGAACAACGGTCTCCCGGTCCCGAACACGATCCCGACCGGCAGACGCCGGTAGCCGTAGCGCGACCCTCGGTGGCGGTGTCCTCGACATGGGGACACCGCCACCTTTCTCATCCGTCCAGCGACGTTCGTCGACGGGGGCACCCGGCCCGACCAGTGCCCGCGGCGAAGTACGCCCCGGCGTCGGTGTGACCGCTGGACCATCCCGTACGGCAAGATGTGCACATGCGCGACGTCGATCACAGGACCGCCAGCCCGGGCCGCACCGACTGGTTCGTCCGAGGACTCAGTCAGCTCGTCGGGGGGCCCGCCGGCCGGTTCGCCACGGCCAGGCCGGGCAGGTTCTGGACCCCGGCCCGGGTGGTGCTGGCGCTCGCGTGCCTGGTCATCGCCCTGAACTGGCTACAGAAGTCCCCGTGCATGGACGGCGCGTGGGTCGACAACGTGCAGTACAAGAAGGGCTGTTACACCGACGTCCTCGCGCTGTACTACGCCGAGCACCTCAGTGACGGGATGATCCCGTACGTCGACTTCCCGGTCGAGTACCCGGTGCTCACCGGCGCCTTCATGGGCCTCCTCGGCCTCCCGGTGCACGCGCTCGGGGTGAAGAACCCGGCGATCAACCAGGCGATGCTGTTCTACAACGTCAACGCGGTCGTCCTGGGCATCCTGGGCGTGATCACGGTCGCCATCCTGCTCGCGCTGCGCCGCCGCCGGCCCTGGGACGCGGCCCTGCTGGCCTGCGCCCCGGCGATGCTCGTGACGGCCACCGTCAACTGGGACCTGCTGGTGCTGTGCCTGACGGCGGCGGCGATGCTGTTCTGGGCCCGGAAGCGGCCGGTGCTGGCCGGGTTGTTCCTGGGGTTGGCGGTCGCGGCGAAGTTCTATCCACTGTTGATGGTGGGTCCGCTGCTGCTGCTCGTGGTGCGGACGCTGCGGGTGCCGCCCAAGGTCGACCCGGCCATCGACGCCGACGTGACGGAGGAGCCCGACCAGCCCACGGAGAGCCGTCTCGCGGCGTTCTGGCGGTTCAACCCGCCGCTGCGCCACGCCCTGACCACCCTCGCCGTGGCGGTGCTCACCTGGGCCGCGATCAACGGCCCCGTCTGGTACTTCTGGCGCGAGTCCTGGATGCGGTTCTGGGACCTCAACAGCACGCGCGGCGTGGACTGGGGCACCCTCTGGTACATCGGGGCGCACTTCCCGCTCGGCGGTGACCGGTACGGCATCCCGTTCTTCCAGAACATCGCCGGCAACGTCGACACCCTCAACACGGCGTACCTGCTGCTGTTCGTGATCTGCTGCGCCGCGATCGCCGCCCTGACGTTCATGGCCCCGCGTCGGCCCCGGCTCGCGGCGCTCGCGTTCCTGGTGCTCGCGGCGTTCCTGATCACGGGCAAGGTCTGGTCGCAGCAGTACGTGCTGTGGCTGATCCCGCTCGCGGTCCTCGCCCGGCCCCGGTGGGGCGCGTTCCTGGCCTGGCAGGCCGCCGAGATCGGCTACTTCATCGCGTTCTACGGCGAACTGCTCGGCGCGAGCGGCGGCAAGCAGGCGTTCCCCGAGTGGGTGTTCGTCACCGCGTCCGGGTTCCGGCTCGTGACCCTCGCGGTGCTGTGCGGCTTCGTGGTCCGCGACATCCTCAAGCCCCGCGAGGACGTGGTCCGCGACAGCTACCCGGACGACCCGGACGGCGGCGTCCTCGACGGGGCGCCCGACGCCCCCTGGGTGACCCGCCTCAACGCGCCGGACGGTTCCCGGTCGGGCGCACCCGACCGGGAACCGCTGCTACAGCGTGAAGATGACGGTCCGACCGTCCTCGCGGCGGTCGATCCCCAGGCCGTCGGTCGGGGCGTCGGCGGCCCGCTCCCACGCGGTGCCGGGGATCCGGTCGCGTAGCACGACGACCGTCTTGACCCCGAGGTCGCGCAGGTACTGCACGCTCTCGGGGCTCGGGAAGCTCATCGACGCGTTGCGGATCTCGTCCTGGCGCATCGGGTAGAACGCGCTGCCCCCGTTGACCATCGTCGGGAAGCCGTCCGTGGACCACAGCATCGCGGCCTCGTCGGTGAACTGGTCACTCGGCAGCACCATCAGCGGGGCCTTCAGCGTGCTGAACGCGACCGGCGGGGTCGGCACCTCCGGGTGCGGGGTGTTGTTCCAGCCCTCGACGCCCACGAGCAGCACGGGCAGCACCATCGCCAGTCGGAGCGGGATGCCGAGCTGGTGCAGCGGCCGGGACCGGGCCACCTCGTACGCCTGCTGGGCGAACGCGCTGACCGCGCCGGCCGCGAGCACCGCCAGGAGCAGCGTGACCCAGAGCATCAGCCGGCCCGGGGTACGCAACGCCTCCATGCCCGGCAGGCTGCGGTAGACCAGCAGGTAGCCGTACTCGCCGTCGCCCCAGGACTGGGTGCCCAGCGCGAGCCAGGTCATCAGGACCGTGGTGCCGCCCAGCCACAGCCGGGTGGACAGTTTCCAGGTCGAGAAGAACATGCCGGCGATGGCCATGCCGATCAGGAAGAACCCGGGCAGCAGGGGCTGTTCCGCCAGGTACGGCAGCGTGGTGCGGGCCTGCTCGTGCGCCGAACCCCACAGCCAGCTCTCCGACGGGGCCGTCAGCAGGCCGTGCAGCGGGGGCGAGAACAGCGCCAGGTCGGCCTCTGTGCGCTCGGCGTTCGGGTGGGTGTCGCGGACGTGCCAGTACACCGAGGCGATCGTGAGGGTGACCGTGGCGAACAGGGCGCCGCCGCCGAGGTTGGCGAACACGATCCGCCACGGGACGACCGGGCGCTTCTTCACGAACCAGGACACCAGGGCGGCCAGGCCGATCGTGAGCAGCACGTACCCGAACGGGATGCCGATCGCGAAACCGAGGGTCATCTGCCAGGCCGCGACGAGCCAGCCGCCGATCACCCAGCCGATCCGGGTCCGGTCGGCGCGGTAGCCCGCCGTCAGCGAGAAACCGTGGCCCCGGGCCAGCATGGCCAGCGCCAGGGCGATGCCGCCGACCGAGATCACGTTCATGTGGCCGCCGTGCGCGAGCTTCCACGGCGCGTAGGCGAAGGCCATGCCGGCCACCGCGGCACCCGGGCGGCGCGCCCCCAACTGGCGGAGCAGCACGTAGGCGCCGAAGAACGCCAGGGCGTGCAGGAGCACGAACACGATGTTGTACCGGACGACCGCGGCCGTGAAGCCCTCGCCGATCATGCCGAACGGCGCGTACCCGGGAATGGCGTCCGTGAAGGCCAGGCTCGCCGGCTCGGGGTAGAACGGGTTGGCGTTCCACAGGTTCACCGGGTCGGTGATCAGGGCGTGCCCCGCCCACGCGATCTGCCAGGCCTGGAGCAGCGGGTCGTAGATGTCCTCGGGGATGGTCTTCGTGATGTCCTTGACCGTCGGCCAGGTCATCAGGACCGCGAGCAGCACACTGCTGACCGCGGCGACCGTCCACTCGTGAGTGACGAGGCGGCGGATCCGGCCGCGCCGGACCTTGGGGGCGTCCGGGGCGAAGGCCTCCCACTTGTCCCCGTCCTTGTCGGGGGAGTCGCCGTCGTCGGGAGATCCGTCGTCCGGCGTACCCGTCTCGTCCGGGGTTTCCGTGGTGTCTTTGGTACTGGTTTCGGCGGAGTTCACCGACTCATTCGGATCCGCGACGGCCTCCGGCCTGGTCTCCTCCCCGCCCGGTGGCTCCTCCGTCCCGTGCTCGGGCGTCGACGTGGGCTTGGGGCTAGACGTCACGGCAGGCGCTCCCGCAGGTAGGCGATGTCCGCGGCCTGGTCCTCGACACTGCCCGGGGTCTCGCAGACCGCGGGCGCGCCGGAGGACCGGACCACCTCACTGATGAGTTCGGGGTCGATCTCGCCCCGGACGAAGTTCTCGTGCCGGTCCCGGCCGGAGTCGAAGCCGTCCTTGGAACCGTTGGCGTGGATCAGGTCGATCCGCCCCGTGATGGCCTTGAGCCGGTCCACGATGCCGACCAGGTCCTCGCCGCCGGCGTGCGCGTGGCAGGTGTCCAGGCACAGCCCGACCTCGTGGCCGTCCAGCGCGTCCCACAGCCGGGCGACCATGTCGAACCGGCGGGCGCACGCGTTCTCGCCGCCGGCCGTGTTCTCGATCAGCACCGGGAGCGGGAAGCCGCCCTCCGACTCCGCGTACGCGAAGGCCTTGCGCCAGTTGTCGAAACCCGACTCGATGTCGTCCCCGGCGTTGACGTGCCCGCCGTGCACGATCAGACCCTTGGCCCCGATCTCGGCCGCCGCCCGGGCATGGGCGAGCAGGAGTTTGCGACTGGGGATCCGGATCCGGTTGTTTCCGGTCGCCACGTTGATCACGTAAGGCGAATGGATATAGATGTCGACCTCACTGTCCCGCAACGCCTCCGCGTCGTCGCGGGGTTTCGGGGCCTTCCAACCCTGGGGGTCTGCCAGGAAAAACTGGACGACGTCCGCACCACGAGCCTTCGCTTCGGCGAGTGGGTCTGTGGCGTCGACATGGGCACCGATTCGCATACGGCCGAGTGTAGGACCCGGGTGCGTTACTTGGACTCGTGCGCGTCGTTGACTTCGGTAGAAAAACTCCGACCGACAGGGGGTAGTGTGCGTCGCCTGCAAGCTCTCGCCACAGTTGGCCTCCTCGGCACCGCCTGTGCCCTTCTCGGGGCCGGCACGGCTTTCGCGGACTCGCCCACCGTCACGTTCTCCGGCAGTTGCGGCCTGTTGGGCATCGGAGCCCATTCCCGGCCCAGCGTCGCCGACCTCACCGTCGAGGAGATGACCCCGGTCCGGTTCATCAACGGGCTGCGGATCAGGGCCGACCTGGTCCTGCCGGGCGGCGCGCGCTACACCCTCAATCCGGGTACGTACCTGGACCTCCAGATCGCCAGCGGCCCCGCCGAGGCGCTGATGGAACCGGCCTGCGGTCTCGGGCTGCTCCCCACGTACGAGAAGGTCACCATCCAGGTGGAGCCGAGCACCGCTCCCGAGGGTGGCCCCGAGGCACCTCCCCAGACGTCGGCCCCCGCCGCACCTGCGCCCCCCGCGCCCCGCGGCGGCCCGACCCGGGCGAACCCGCGCCCCACCGTGCCGGCTCCTTCGGTGGCCGCCCCGGCCCCCGGCGCGGCGGTCTCCCCGAACCTGGTCGAGCCGACCCCGAGCATGTCCACGTCATCGGCTTCGGGGCCGATCGACTCGCCGGCGATCGAGCCCGTTGCCGCAGGTCAGGTACCGGGCCGCGCGTCGAGCCTGCTGGCCATGGTGGCCACCGTATGTGTGATCGGCGTCTCAGCCGCAGCTGTCCGCGCGATCGGCGCGCAGCGCACGGTTCGGACAACGACCACGTAACAGGTAGGGAAATAGGCCCCGCGGGGCGCTCGTATCACCTCGTAGGTGTGGTCGTTCCTCCCCAGGTCCCACCCCGGAAGTGGATTCGGCGCCCCGCGGCTGTATCGTTACCGAGTTCACCTGTCAAGAGCGGGGACCTCCCCGCCGCTGGCGCGTGAACTACGCAAAGACCCCTGTCGCAGAGAGCCTGCGACCGCATAGTCCACAGGGGGTGAGTACGTCTTGCGTCACTACGAGATCATGGTAATTCTCGACTCGGAGCTCGAGGAGCGCACCGTCGCTCCGTCGCTCGACACGTACCTGAACGTGATCCGCACTTCTGGCGGTTCCGTGGAGAAGGTCGACGTGTGGGGCCGCCGGCGGCTCGCGTACGAGATGAACAAGAAGACCGAAGGCATCTACGCCGTCATCGACGTGCAGGCCGAGCCCGCTGCTGTCGTTGAGCTGGACCGTCAGCTCAGCCTCAACGAGGCCATCCTCCGTACCAAGGTGATCCGCCCGGAGACCCGCTAGGTACTTCTGTCACGCGGTCGTCGACCGCGTGGCGCCCGGTCCTGTCGTACCCAGGTGCGACTCTGGTCTCCACACACAAGGAGTAGCCGTGGCAGGAGAGACCATCATCACGGTCGTCGGCAACATGGTCGACGACCCGGAGCTTCGATTCACCCCGTCGGGCGCGGCCGTTGCGAAATTCCGCATCGCCTCGACCCCGCGGATCATGGATCGTGAGACGAACCAGTGGAAGGACGGCGAAGCGCTGTTCCTCTCCTGCGTGATCTGGCGTCAGGCGGCCGAGAACGTCGCCGAGACGCTGACCCGCGGGACACGAGTGATCGTGCAGGGCCGTCTCAAGCAGCGCTCGTACGAGACCCGTGAGGGCGAGAAGCGCACGGTCTACGAGCTGGACGTCGAAGAAGTCGGACCCTCGCTGAAGTACGCCACAGCGAAGATTCAGAAGATGTCCCGCGGCTCCGGCGGTGGTGGTGGCGGTGGCTTCGGCGCCTCCGGTGGCCAGGGTGGCGGTGGTGGCGGTTTCGCCAACGACGACCCCTGGGCCTCCGCGGCTCCGGCCGGCGGCTCCTCCGGTGGCGGTCAGGGATCGGGCTCATCTTCGTTCAGCGACGAGCCCCCGTTCTAGGCCAGTGATGGCTCCGACGGGCGTCGGCCTCATTGCAGTAGCAGGTTAAGGAGTTAGGGATCATGGCTAAGCCGCCGTCGACCCGCAAGCCGAAGAAGAAGGTGAACCCTCTCGACAAGGAGGGCATCACCTACATCGATTACAAGGACACGGCGCTTCTGCGCAAGTTCATCTCCGACCGGGGCAAGATCCGTGCCCGCCGGGTCACCGGGGTGAGCAGCCAGCAGCAGCGGCAGGTCGCCCGCGCCATCAAGAACGCGCGGGAGATGGCCCTGCTGCCGTACACCGCGCAGTCCCGCTAAGGAGGGCCGACATGAAGATCATCCTGACTCAGGAAGTTTCGAACCTCGGTGCTCCCGGCGACGTCCTGGAGGTCAAGGACGGCTACGGCCGTAACTACCTGCTCCCCCAGGGTCTCGCCATCGGCTGGACCAAGGGTGCGGAGAAGCAGGTCGTCACGATCAAGCGGGCCCGTGCGGCCCGTGAGGTCCGCGACCTCGACCACGCCAACGAGATCAAGGCCGCCCTCGAGGCCCGCACGTACGGCCTCGCGGCCCGTGCCGGCAACGGTGGCCGGCTGTTCGGCTCGATCACGGCCGCCGAGATCGTCGACGCCGTCAAGGCCGCCGGTGGTCCGATCCTGGACCGTCGTCGCGTCGAGCTGAAGAGCGCCATCAAGGCGCTCGGCGACCACCAGGTGCAGGTCAAGCTGCACCCGGAGGTCACGGCGAAGTTCACCGTCAAGGTGGCTGTCTCCAAGTAGTTCCCGCACGTCGAAGCGGCGGTCCCTCCTCACGGACGGGCCGCCGCTTCCGTGTCCCCGGTCGCCGCCGATGTCAGGGTGGGATGGCCGGGCCGGCGGGCAGGTCGGGGGGCGGGACCCAGCCGCGCGGGGCGGGCGGCTGGGCCGGTCATCTGCGGCGACGGGCAGATGGCCGCGCGGAGTCGGTGGGGCCGAGACCAGACGGCAGGTCCGGGACCCGTGCGCAAACAGGGTGGGTAACGCCCGACGGGGAGGGCGACCCGAGCGGGTCCGGAGCCGCTACGCGGTCGGGCCCGAGCCTGGTGCCGCCGGACGCAGCCGAGCGTGGAGCCTGCGGTGGTCGGGCGGCGCGAGAGGTCGGGCGGTCGCGGTCGGGTGATCGGGCTCGGGCGGCCGGACGTTGGCAGCCGGTCGGGTCAGACGATCGCCATGTCGACGAACTGGGACAGGTGCAGCTGCGCCGCCACCGTGATCGTGTCCGTCGGCCCGTTACGGTGCTTGGCCACGATGAAGTCGGCCTCGCCCGCGCGCGGGGACTCCTTGTCGTAGTAGTCGTCGCGGTGCAGCAGGATCACGACGTCGGCGTCCTGCTCGATCGAGCCCGACTCACGCAGGTCGGAGAGCTGCGGGCGCTTGTCGGTGCGCTGCTCGGGGCCACGGTTCAGCTGACACGCCGCGATCACCGGGCACTGGATCTCCTTGGCCAGGAGCTTGAGCCCACGGGAGATCTCCGCGACCTCCTGCTGCCGACTCTCGGTCTTCTTCGGCGAGCTCATCAGCTGGAGGTAGTCGACGCAGACCAGCTTGAGGTCGTTGCGCTGCTTCAACCGGCGGGCCTTGGCCCGGATCTCCATCAGCGTCATGTTGGGCGTGTCGTCCACGAACAGCGGGGCCTCGCTGATCTCGCCCATCCGGCGGGCCAGCTTCGTCCAGTCGTCGTCGGACAACTGCCCGGAACGAAGGACATGGAGGGGTACCCGGGCCTCCGCCGACAGCAGACGCATCACAATCTCGATCTTGCTCATTTCGAGGCTGAACAGCGCGCTGGACAAACCATGCTTCAACGAGGCGGACCGGGCGAAATCCATGGCGATGGTCGAGTTGTGGGTGGGGATCATCGACCGGCTCGCCAGGTACATGTGCCGGTCGTTGTCGACCTGCACACACCGCACCGCCACGCTGGACACCGGCCGGATGTCCACAACGAAACGGGAGTCCGTGCGGACCGTGGTAGCCGCCCGCCGCCGTTCCCGATGCGCGCTGCGCTTACGTTCCAGCCTGAAGACATTGTCCACAGTCGTGAAATTGAGGGTGAATGCCACCGAGGACTCTGGCGTGCGTCCCTTGACGGCCTTCCGGTTGATCGTGCACCGGTAGCCGAGGCTGACGATCAGCTCGTAGACGTCGTCAGCCAGCCGCGCCGACGTGGTGGTGTACTGCACGTTCCCTGTCGGTGCGACAGTGCCGTCCGTGTCCATGAGCCCAGCCAGCAGCGCGCGCCGCTGCGCCTCGGATGCACGGAGGTAGGGCCCGGGGATGTGCTTGTCGCCCAAGACCCCGACTTCACGCAACATACCGGTGAACGATCCGAACCGACTGTGGCATGGCGCGCACCGCCTGCTGCCGTTCGCCGTCCCGTCCGTCACGACCCCACAGGTCACGCACTCCTGGAGTGGCATCGGCGCGGAGACGAACCGGGACCTGGCCCCACATGACCGACCACACGTCTTGACGCTCGTCGCGCGCGGTGCGAACTCCGTGCCGCAGACCACGCACAGCCGGAGTGGGACAGCGGCCAGCTCGGGCAGGCGGATCGCATAGCGGTACTGGGCACCGGTGGCACGCACGACGAACCCGTCATCCGCCACGTGGGCAGCCAGCTCAGGATCCGCCGTCGTGACCATGGCGCCGGCACTCGTGCCGTCGCCCAGCCACACCCCCAGGGTGTAGGCGGGGATGAGGAGGTCACGGTCCGGCAGCTGCACGGGCCGGGCGTTGGTGACCGCGTGATTGAGACGTCGGTCCGCAGTCGTGGTCCGCAGCGTCGCCGCGATCTGCGCCGTCGTGAAGACCCCGTCGTGAACAGCCGTGTTGGCCGCGTTGACCGGGCGCTCCGCCCGTTCCAGCAACGCGGTGTACAACGCCTTACGCGAGTAGGCAGGCGCCGTCCAGTTGCGGACTGTGCCGGCCCGCTCGACAGCCTGCGGAAGTCGTCCCGCGAGCCCGACCTGGCGTCCCACTGTGTGCAGGACATTGCGGAACTCGTCGCCCAACTCCGCGCGCGCATCGGCGAACTTGATCAGCTCATCCGGCCCTTCGGCCACCGCCGCGCACGCCTTCCGGAGCCGCGTCAACGACTCCTCGGGCCAGTGCTTACCGGCGGAGGGCTCGGACTTCTGCCGGCGACTGGCCCTGGTGGTCGTACGCCACAGGTGCTCGGCGTCGGCGACGATCACCGTGCCGTCCGAGAACTCGACCTCGTAACACGGGCGGCCCTGCATCACCTCGGTCGCCGCGACGACCGTGGTCGGCAGGCCGTCGTCCCCGATGAGCTGGTCACCCACCTGGACATCGCCCATCGTGGTCCAGCCGTTCGGTGTGGGTAGCGGGGTGTCCAGGGCAAGCGCCTTGCCGAGGCCGGGTCGGCCGGCCACGATCACCAGCTGGCCGGGGTGCAGGCCGCCGAGGAGCCGGTCGAGGTCGGTGAAGCCGGTCGGGACGCCGGTCATGGCGCCGCCGGCCGCGCCGATCGCCTCGATCTCGTCCAGGGTGGGCTGGAGCAGGTCGCTGAGGACCGAGTAGTCCTCGCTGACCCGCTTCTCGGTCACGTCGTAGATGGCCTGCTGGGCGAGGTCCACGACATCGTCGACGTCGCGGCCGGCGCCGGCGCCCGCGCCGTACCCGAGTTGGACCACCCGGGTGCCGGCCTCGACGAGGCGGCGGAGGATGGCGCGCTCGGCGACGATCCGGGCGTAGTAGGAGGCGTTCGCGGCCGTGGGGACCATGTTGACGAGCGTGTGCAGGTACGGCACGCCGCCGACCCTGCCGATCTCGCCCGCGTCGGTGAGCGCCGCGGCCACGGTGATCGGGTCGGCGGGCTCGCCCCGGCCGTACAGGTCGAGGATCGTGTCGAAGATCGTCGCGTGTACGGGCTTGTAGAAGTCGGGGAGGCGGAGGATCTCGACGACGTCGGCGATGGCGTCCTTGCTCAGCAGCATGCCGCCGAGAACGCACTGCTCGGCTGCGACGTCCTGCGGCGGCGTCCGGTCGTAGCCCGCGCCGTCGTAGGTGTTGGTTGTGGGTGCGTTGCCGGGCTTCACGTCATCCGATACGGCCACGCCGTCCCCCTCACCTGCGGCTACGCACGAGTGTTCGCCGCTGAGCCCCCCGAACGGCGCCGACGCGCCGGAAGCATTCGTCTGACACTAGGAACCCGCAGCTCCACAGCCAAATCTGCCTGTGGATAACTCTGTGGATAACCTGTGGATAAGTGCCCTCTGGCGGTGCATAACCCTGTGGACAGCCTGTGCACAACTTCTGTGGATAACCTGCCCACATGCCCCTGAGCTGCGAAAACAATCCCCACAGCCTGTGGATGAAAGATAGTCGGGCGTGTCGGAATTCACGGCGTGTCGAAACTGCCGGCAGAACCGCCCGAACGGCGGATGGATACAGGTCACCGAATGAGGAATAATGCCGGACGTGGACAAAGGCATCGGAACCTGGGACGGACCTCGACACAGGGACCCCGCCTCCGCTGAACGCAGGGTCCTACCAGCCATGATGGCCACGGCCGGATGGTATCTGGTACCCGCCTTCCTCTTCGTGCTCTGGTTCCTGTTCTTCTCCCGGACGTCGACCGGCGGGGGCATCCACCTCAAGCCGGCGGTGATCGCGACCGCCGTCGTGATGGGGCTGGTGCTGACCGTGCCGATCCGGATGATGACCAGGGGCTGGCAGGCGATGTCGGTGGGCTTCGCGGCTTCGGTGATCAGCGCGGGCGTGACGACGATCCTGTTCACGGGCGTCGGCAGCTCCTGACGTAGCAGGCTGGCTCCAGCCACCCGACACCACCTCTTTCCGGCCGGGCGACCCGGCCGCGAGCGCCGCAGCCCACCCACGCTGGCCGGGCCGACCGAAAGCAGTGCGGGCGGGTCACAGCCGCACGATCATCTTCCCCAGGTTCTCCCCCCGCAACATCCCCAGGAACGCCGACACCATGTTGTCGATGCCGTCCACCACCGTCTCGTCGACCGACACCCGTCCACTCTGGATGTGCGGGACGAGCAGCTCCTCCAGTTCCGGGCGCGCGTCCAGGTGCTCGCGGACCAGGAACCCCTCCAGCCGCAGGCTCTTCTCCATGACCCCGAACAGGTTGCGCGGCGCGGCCGGCGGTTCGAGGCTGCTGTACTGGGCCACCGCCCCGCACCAGGCGATCCGGCCGTGCTCCCGCAACGAGGCGATCGCGGCTTCGAGGTGGTCGCCGCCGACGTTGTCGAGGTACACGTCGATGCCGTCGGGGGCCGCCTTCGCGAGCTGGCCGGTGAGGTCGCCGGCCCGGTAGTCGAGGGCCGCGTCGAAGCCCAGGGCGTCGGTGAGGTGCCGGGCCTTCGCGGCCGAGCCGGTGCTGCCGATGATCCGGGACGCGCCGAGCAGCCGGGCGAGCTGGCCGGCCGCGCTGCCGACCGCGCCGGCCGCCGCCGAGATGAACACGGTCTCGCCGGGTTGCAGCTGGGCGATCCGCACGAGACCCACGTAGGCGGACAGGCCGGTGCCGCCGAGTACCCCCAGATGGGCGCTGAGCGGCACGCCGGGGAGGTCGGGCAGCGGCCGGGAGTCCTCCGGCGTCACGAGGGCGTGGGTGCGCCAGCCGTGCCGGTGGAAGACGAGCCCGCCGACCGGGAGCGCGGGGTCGAGCGAGTCGACGATCCGGCCGAGGGCGCGGCCCTCCATCGGGGCGTGCAGGTCGCCGTCGTCCATCACCTGGCGCATGTACGGGTCGACGGACAGGTAGAGGTTCTCGACGAGGGCGGTGCCGGGCGTCGGGGTCGGGGTGGGCTCCGAGACCAGCGCGAACTCCGCCCCGGTGGGCGAGCCGTGTGGCCGGGCGATCTGGTGCACGACGGTAGACATGCCCCCAACGAACCAGAGCCGCAGGCCCCGGGGCAGAGATTTAGGATGGGGCTTAATGATCACGTACCGGCTGGGCGTCGAGGACCTCGCGGACATGCGGTTCGCGTGCTCGCCGCTGCTGGAGACCACGACGAGCCTGTGGGCGCTGCGCTGGCCGGAGCGGTACGTGCTGCACCTGCCCTGGATCCGGGCCACCCGGGCCGCCCTCGCGGAGCTGGACCCCGACGACGTGGCCGTGCTGCGCGCCCTGATCGGGTCCACGCGGGGCTGGCTGCCGGACTTCGTCACCCCGCGCCCCACCTCGCCCCTGCCGGACCTGTCCGAGGAGCTGGGCCGGGTCGCCGACACCCCGCCGGCCAAGGCCGCGGCGGACATCCGCGCCGTCTACGCCGCCGAACCCGTGCCCGACCCGCTGCGCCGCTCCCCGGCGTCGATCGCGGAATCCCTCGGCCGGTACTGGCGCCGCGCGGTCGCCCCGCACTGGCCCCGGATGCGCGGCGTCCTGGAGGCCGACATGCTGCACCGGGCCCGGCTGCTCGCCCGGGACGGGGCGGCCGCGGTGTTCACCGACCTGGACCACCGGGTGAGCTGGGCCGACGGCGAGCTGCGCCTGTACGCGGGTGCCGGCCTGGACTACGAGGTCGACGTCGCCGGGCGCGGGCTGTGGCTGGTACCCGGCCTGTTCGTGCCCCAGACGATCAGCCAGGTGGGCCCGGACGAGCCGCCCACGGTCATGTACCTGGCCCGCGGGGTGGGCACCCTGTGGGAGACCGCCGACATCCGGCCGCCCGAAGCCCTGGCCGAACTGGTGGGCCGGCCCCGGGCGGTGGTGCTGGCGGGGCTCGACGGGCCGGCGTCCACCACCGAGCTGGCCCGGCGGTTGGGGGTGACCCCGAGCGCGGTGTCCCAGCAGCTGGGGGTCCTGCGCCGGGCCGGTCTGGTGGCGCGGGCCCGGGCCGGCCGGGTGGTGCTGTACGCGCGGACCGAGCTGGGTGACCGGTTTGTCTGAACCGGCCCTGTCATGTTGGTGACAGTCGGCCCGGACGGCGGGGCGGTACAGGTGCGGGAGGGGACCCCGTGGAGTCCCCTCTGTCACACTCCGTAGCGATTAGTCGAAAAGTTCGCCGAGGAAGCCCTTCCTGCGGCGCCCGTGCCGGTAGCCGTGGCCGTGGCCACCGTGCCGGTAACCATGGCTGACGTGCCCATGTCCGTACCCGGGCTGCGCGTAGACCGGCGGCGGCGGGGGCGGCGGCGGGTAGCCGTAACCGGGCTGGGGCTGGTGCGGCTGGGCCGGGTAGGTGGCCGGCGGCGGGGGCGGCGGAGGGGTGTGCGACTGCTGCGGCTGCGGGCTCCGACCCGCCGGCGAACCCTCGCCCTGAATGATTTTCTCCAGCTCACCGCGGTCGAGGAACACGCCTCGGCACTCAGTGCACTGGTCGATGACGATGCCACTGCGCTCGTACTGACGCATCTCGGCGTGGCACTTCGGACAGGTGATCTGCATCCCCCAACGGTACCTGCTGGGGGTGGCACGAACCCGGGAGCTAAAACTTGTTCCGCTTTCGTATCGTGGTGACACACAGCCACCCCGCCTGAGGAGAGCAAGATGAGCGAGTTCGACTTCGACCACGACGGTTCCGCCGACACCGGCATCACCGCCGAGTACTCCGACGGCCACACCGAGACCGCCGTCGACACCAACCACGACGGCTACGCGGACTACGCGGGCACCGACCACGACGGCGACGGCAACGACGAGGTCGGCTACACCCACCAGTACGGCGCGGGCCACGACCTCGACACCGCGACGATCGACCGCGACGACGACGGCGACGCCGACCAGCAGCTGGGCGACCGCAACCACGACGGCCGCTTCGACACCAACTCGCTCGACCGCAACGACGACCAGCGCGTCGACGCCGTCTACGCGGACGACAACTACGACGGCGTCGTGGACCACAGCACGCTGGACCGCAACTACGACGGCAACGCCGACTTCGACGCCAAGGACTACGACCAGGACGGTCAGGCGAACGTGACCACGACCGACTCGAACTTCGACGGGAACTACGACACCGTGCACTACGGTGACACCGAGACCAACCCGCTCGCCGGTCAGTCCCCGAACCCCTTCGCCAACAACTAGTTAGGAACCCTCACCATGAGCTACGACACCACTGTTGACGCTGACGGCGACGGCACCTGGGATGACCACACCATCGAGTCGGACGGCTCTGGTGGGTACAACATCCTGGTCGACCAGAACGGGGACGGTCAGACCGACTTCGTGGGCCACGACCACGACGGCGACGGCCTGATCGAGTCGGCCGAGTACGACAACGACTTCGACGGCAAGTTCGAGACCCACACCGGTGACACGAACGGGAACGGCTGGCAGGACCGTGAGGTCGCCGACCGCAACCACGACGGGAACACCGACCTCGCGGGTGTCGACACCAACGAGGACGGCACGTTCGACCACGTGGTGGCGGACAACAACTACAACGGCCGGGCCGACACCGTCTACGACGACAAGAACCTGGACGAGAAGTACGACTCGGTGAAGACGGACTCCGACGAGGACGGTCAGTGGAACACCACCACCGACGCGAACTACGACGGCAACTTCGACACCGTGCACTACGGGGACGCCAGCCAGAACCCGTACAACGCGGTCTAGGCCGGGTCGGGCTCCCTCACAGGACCGAGGGAGCCCAGGAACGGGATCCACAAGGCGTACGCGGCCGGGTACAGCAGGTAGCCGAACCGGGTCGCGGGCATCAGCAGCATGGCGGTCAGCAGTCCGGTGGCACACACCGCGGCTGCGGCCGCCGCTGTGCGTGGTGGCCGGCGGAGCAACCACCAGCCGAGCGCGCAGGCAGCGAGCCCGAGCAGGCCGAGGGCGATGTACCGGCCACCGGGCACGTTCTCGGTGATCAGGTGCCCGGGCAGCGGGCTCGCGGCCGGACTCTTCACCAGGCCGTGGCCCAGCGGGAACTTCAGCACGTTCTCCACGAACGCCCCGGGGTCGACGATCAGCGCGGGCAGCGCGGTCAGTACCGGGATCGCGATCATCGGCCCGGCGAGCTTCCCGATCCCCGCGCCCGTCGAGCGTCTCGTGAGCAGCCGGGCGATGAGGACGACGGCGGCGACCGGCCACGCGAAGAGTTTCAGGGCCGCCGCCAGGCCGAGCACGACGCCGGTGGCGGTGTCCCGGCCCCGGGCCAGGTAGGCGAGCCCGAGCAGGGTCAGCGCGAGCACCGGCAGGTCGTCGCCGCCGGTGGCGAGGGTCAGGGCCGCGACCGGTAGCACGGTGACCGCCTGGAGCGCCCGCACCCGCCCGCTCCTCGCGGCCTCCCCGGTGGCGGTGCGCAGCGCCAGGAACAGGCACACCGCGGTCGCCAGGGCGAAATACACCCGGGCATCGGTGTACCAGTGCGCGCCCAGCGCCGCCCGGGGCAGCCCGAACACCGCCATCGCCGGCTGGTACGGCGTGTAGCCCAGCAGCGGTTCGGGGAGGGCCGCGATGTCCGCCCGGCTCAGGAACGGGCTGCCGGTCTCCAGCATCCGGATGCCGGAGTTCTCGACGACGAGCACCTCCTCCTGGGCCCGGTCGAGCCGCCCGTCGGCGCGCTGCACCGCCTCGAAGACCAGGGGCAGCAGGCAGACCGCGCCCCAGGTGCCGAGGACGACGGCGCCCCGGCCGCCCCGGTTGCGGGTGACCAGTTGGACGAGGGCGGCGAGCGCGGCGACCGCGTACCCGATGGCGGCTATCGCCCCCCACGGGCGGTGCGCCGGGAGGTTGGAGCTGGCGGTGAGCCAGGCGAACCCCGCCGACAGCAGATAGAGCGCGAGGTCGACGGCGACGCCGCCACCTGCCCGGTTTGCCCGTCTCATCCAGTGCGCAGCCACGAGCCCAACCTAGCCGCTCGATCACCAACGGGCAGAATGGGCGGCATGAGCGCGAGCAGCGAACAAGGGTTGACGCACGTCGACGCCGCCGGGGCCGCCCGGATGGTGGACGTCTCCGCGAAGGACGTGACGGCCCGCAGCGCCACCGCCGTCGGGACGGTCATGACCACGGCGGAGGTGATCGGCCTGCTCCAGTCGGGCGGGCTGCCCAAGGGCGACGCGCTCGCCGTGGCCAGGCTGGCCGGCATCATGGGCGCGAAGAAGACGCCGGACCTCATCCCGCTCTGCCACCCGATCGCGCTGCACGGCGTCACGGTCGACCTGACGCCCGGCGCCGACCGGGTCGAGATCTCGGTGACGACCCGGACCGCCGACCGGACCGGGGTCGAGATGGAGGCCCTGACGGCCGTGGCCGCCGCCGGGCTCGCCCTGATCGACATGATCAAGGCCGTGGATCCGGCCGCTTCCATCGAGGGGGTACGGGTGACGCGCAAGCTGGGCGGCAAGACCGGCGAGTGGGTGCGGCCGTGACGGAGCAGCAGCCCTGGTCGACGCGGTCCACGCCGGCTGCCTCCTCGAAGGGCGGTGCGGCGCACGCGGGGTCGCACGAGCACCCCGGGGCCCACGAACACGCCGGGTCGCACGACCACGCCGGGGCGCACGAGCACGTCGGGCCGACGGAGCACATCGGGCCGACCGGCACCGCCCGGCACGCCCCGCAGCCGCACCCCGGGCCCGGGTTCTCGGACTTCATGCCGGGGGGCCCGGCCGGCTCCCCGGAGCCCGCGAAGGTCCCGCCGGGCAGTGCCGGGCGCGCCGTGGTCATCGTCGCCTCCAACCGGGCCGCCGCCGGCGTCTACGAGGACACCTCCGGCCCGATCCTCGTCGCCGGCCTGCGCGACCTCGGCTTCGAGGTGGACGTCCCCGTGGTGGTCCCCGACGGCGCGGCGGTCGGCGAGGCGATCCGCGCGGCCGTGTTCGACCACGCCGACGTGATCCTGACCAGCGGCGGTACGGGGATCAACCCCACCGACCGGACCCCGGACGAGACCCGCCCGCTGCTGGACTACCAGGTGCCGGGGATCGCGGAGGCCATCCGGGCGTACGCGAAGGTGCCGACGGCAGCGCTGTCGAGGGGCCTGGCCGGGGTGGCCGGTCGTACGCTGGTGGTGAACCTGCCCGGCTCGACCGGCGGCGCCCGCGACGGCCTGGCCGTGCTGGGTCCGCTGCTCGCCCACGCGGTGTCCCAGTTGAGCGGAGGCGACCACTGATGTTGACCTGGGCCGAGGCGCGCGCCGCCTGCCACGCCGCCGGGGCGGCCGTCCCGCCGGCCACCCAGAGCGTGCCGCTGGCCGTCGCCGATGGCCGCACGCTGGGCGAACCGCTGGTCACACTGACCGATCTGCCCGCCTTCCCGACCTCCAGCGTGGACGGTTGGGCGGGGCGCGGGCCGCAGCCGTGGCGGATCGTCGGCCGGGTGCTCGCCGGGGACGATCCGGCGCCGCTGGACGAGGACGGCACGTGCGTGGAGATCGCGACCGGGGCCTCGGTGCCCGACGGGGTGGCGGCGATCGTGCGGGTCGAGGATTCGAGCACCGACCAGGACGGGGTCCGTGGCCAGGCCCGGGCCATGCGGGACTGGCGGGACGCGGGCGAGGAGGCGGCGCGGGGCGAGGAGCTGCTGCCGGCCGGTACCCCTGTGACGCCCGGGGTCGTCGGTCTTGCCGCCTCCTGTGGCTACCACGCGCTGCCGGTCCGCCGGTCGGTGCGCGCCGAGCTGCTGGTCTTCGGGGACGAGCTGCTCACGGAGGGGCTGCCGGGCGCGGGTCGGGTCCGGGACGCGCTGGGGCCGCAGCTGCCGGCGTGGCTGGCCCGGTACGGCTGCGAGGTCGCCCCGGTCGGGCCCCCGGTCAAGGACACCCTCGACGCGCACGTCGAGGCGATCGAGGCGGCCCTGGCGCGCGCCGACCTGGTGTGCACCACGGGCGGCACGATGCACGGGCCGGTGGACCACCTGCACCCGGCGCTGGAGGCGCTCGGCGCGGAGTACGTGGTGAACACGGTCCGGGTGCGGCCCGGGTTCCCGATGCTGCTGGCCCGGCTGCCCGGGGGCAAGTTCCTCGGCGGGCTGCCCGGCAACCCGCAGTCGGCGGTGGTGGCGCTGGTCTCGCTGGTCGCGCCGCTGGTCGCGGGGCTGTCCGGCCGGGGCGCCGACCTGCCGAAGGTCACCCTGGGCTCCGACATTCCGGGCCGGGGCGACTACACCCACCTGGCCCTGGTCCGCCTCGACGCGGACGGGCTGGCCCACGCGCTGCCGCACGCCGGGTCCTCGATGCTGCGCGGCCTCGCCCGGGCCGTCGGGTTCGCGGTGATCCCGCCGGGGACGCACGGCGCGGCGGGTACGGTCGTCGAGCTGGCGCCGCTGCCCCTGTACCCGGGAGAGTTCGCATGATCCACACCGAGGTCACCGCGGAGCCGCTGGACATCGCGGCGCACGAGAAGTTCGTGGCGGACGCGCGGGCCGGGGCGGTCGTCACCTTCAAGGGCGTGGTGCGCGACCACGACCACGGCCGGCAGGTGGCGTCCCTGGAGTACGAGGGGCACCCGACCGCCGCCGCCATCCTCGCCGAGGTCGCCGCCGAACTGGCCGCCGACCCGAACGTGTACGCCGTCGCGGTCAGCCACCGGGTCGGCCCGCTGGAGATCGGCGACGTGGCCCTGGCCGCCGCCGTGTGCACCGCGCACCGGGCGGCCGCGTTCGAGGCGTGCGCGCGGCTGGTGGACGAGGTCAAGGCGCGGTTGCCGATCTGGAAGCGGCAGACCTTCACGGACGGTACCGAGGAATGGGTCAACTGCCCTTGATCTAAATCGATGGCCCCCGCGCGGTGACCGTGCGAATGTCCGGGTCATGGACTCCACCGCGCAGGAACACATGCACCGGCGGCGGGCCAACTTCGCCCGCCGCACCGCCGACTCGCACGCCGCGTTCTTCCTCCCGCACCTGCGGCCCGGCATGGCGCTGCTCGACCTGGGCTGCGGCCCCGGCTCGATCACCGTCTGGCTCGCCGCCGCCGTGGCCCCCGGCCCCACGACCGGGGTGGACCGCGATCCGGGGCTGCCGGACGGCGACCACGACATCACCCTCGTCCCGGCCGACGTGCACGACCTGCCGTTCCCCGACGCCAGCTTCGACGCGATCTTCGCCAGCGCGCTGCTCCAGCACGTCCCCGACCCGCTCGCCGTGCTGCGCGAGGCCCGCCGGGTGGCCCGGCCCGGCGCGGTGATCGGCCTGGTCGACGCCGACTGGGACGGGGAGCTGCTGCACCCGACCAGCCCCGTGCTCCAGCGGTCCTACGAGCTGATGCGCGAGATGCGGGCCGGGACCAGCCCGTTCGTGGGCAAGCAGCTGCGGTCGTTGCTGACCGAGGCGGGCTTCGAACGCTGCGAGGGGTACGCGCGGGCCACGCACCACGGCACGCCTGACGAGGTCCGGGGGATCGGGGAGTTCACGGCGAGCCTGTTCGGCTATCCGGCGTCGGCGCTGCGGATGGTGACCGAGGGGTCGGCGACCAGGGAGGAGATGGCGGAGATCCAGGAGGCATGGCGGGCCTGGGGGGAGGAGCCGGGGGCGTTCCTGGCCCGGTTCTGGTGCGAGGCGGTGGGCTGGGCGCCGTGACACCCCGTGCCGCATCCGGCCCCCGTGCCGCGCCAGACCTCCGCACCGGCCCCGTGCCGCACCGGCCCCGTGCCGCACCGGCCCCGTGCCGCACCGGCCCCGTGCCGCGCCGGCCCCATGCCGCCGCGCCAGGCCCCTAGCCGCCCTGCGCCCGGTGCGCCCCACAGCTCCCGGCAATGCCGCCGGGTATGACAGGTTCTACCGGCTTCTACCCCCGACGCTAGAGAGCTGGATATTCTCCGGGGATGGAGCCGATCCGGAATCCGTACGCCCCCGGCGCCGGCCAGCGCCCCCCGGAACTCGCCGGCCGCGACCGCGAACTCGACGCCTTCGAGATCGTCCTCGAACGGGTCGCCCGGGGCCGCCCCGAACGCAGCCTGATCCTCACCGGCCTGCGCGGCGTCGGCAAGACGGTCCTGCTCAACACCCTGCGCAGCCAGGCCATGGGCGCGCTCTGGGGCACGGGCAAGCTGGAGGCCCGCCCGGACCAGTCGCTGCGCCGGCCGTTGACCGCCGCCCTGCACATGGCCGTCCGCGAGCTCGCGCCCCGGCACCCGTCCCCGGCCCGGATCGACGAGTTCCTCGGCGTGCTGAAGGCGTTCGCGCTGAAGGTGAACGCGGCGGACACCAAGCTCAAGGACCGCTGGTCGCCGGGGATCGAGGTGCCGCCGACCCACGGGCGCGCCGACTCGGGGGACATCGAGATCGACCTGGTGGAGCTGTTCACGGCGGCGGCGGGGGTGGCCACGGACGTCGGTACCGGCATCGCGGTCTTCATCGACGAGTTGCAGGACCTGCCGGCGGCGGACGTCTCCGCCCTGTGCGCGGCGTGCCACGAGCTGTCCCAGACCGGCGCGCCGCTGATCGTGGTCGGGGCGGGGCTGCCGCACCTGCCGGCGGTGCTCTCGGCGAGCAAGTCCTATTCGGAGCGGCTCTTCCGTTATATGCGCATCGACCGGCTGGGTCGCGAGTCCGCCGACCTGGCGTTGACGTTGCCGGCGCGCCGGGAGGACGTGGAGTTCGAGGAGAAGGCGCTGATCGAGCTGTACGAGCGCTCCGGCGGCTATCCCTACTTCATCCAGGCCTACGGCAAGTCGGTCTGGGACCACGCCCCGCGCACCCCGGTCACGGTCGAGGACGTGCGGGTGGCCGCCCCGGAGGCGGAGGCGGAGCTGGCGGTGGGCTTCTTCGGCTCCCGGTACGACCGGGCGACGCCCGCCGAGCGCGAGTACATGCGGACGATGGCCGAGCTCGGGGACTCCGACGCGGTGCCGACGGCCGAGATCGCGCGCAGCCTGGGCCGGAAGCCGGCGAGCCTGTCCCCGGCGCGCGACGCGCTGATCAAGAAGGGCCTGATCTACTCGGGCGAACGCGGCACGGTGGCGTTCACGGTGCCGCACTTCGGCAGGTACCTGCGGAGTCAGCCCACCGCCTAGTCCCCCACGATGTAGCGCTGGAACGTCGGCCCCAGCCAGGTGACCACCTGCGCCCGGGTGAACCCGACGACGGGCGGCAGCCGCAGCACGTACCGGCACAGGGCCAGGCCGAGCGCCTGGGTCGCGACCAGCCCGGCCCGGGTCGCCGGATCGTCCGGGCACACGGCCGCGACGGCGGACCCGACCTGCCGGGCGAAGATCTCCCGCAGCCGGTCGAGGACGTCGGCGTTGCTGACCCCGGCGCGGAGCATCGCGACCAGGGCGTCGTCGTCCTCCCACCGGTCGAACAGGTGCCCGGCGAGGGTGTCGCCGATCGTGGCGCGGTCGAGGGCGGTCAGGTCGGGGAGCCGCAGGTCGAGCTGTGCGGCGACCGCGAACAGGCCCTCCTTGTTGCCGTAGTACCGCATCACCATGGCCGGGTCGATGCCCGCGTCGGCGGCGATGGCCCGGATGGTGGCCTTCTCGTAGCCGTCCGCCGCGAACCGTTCGCGGGCGGCGGCCAGGATCGCGGCCCGGGTGCGGTCGGAGCGCCGGCCGCCCGTCGCTTCAGTCATGTCAACGATTGTAGGCCAACGCGCGTTGACAATCCTGCGAGGGCGGGCCTACCGTCTAAGTCAACAGTCGTTGACCAAACTGGGGAGCCCCCGATGCTCAGCACAGATGTCCTCGTGGTCGGAGCCGGCCCCACCGGCCTCACCCTCGCCGCCGCCCTCGCCCAGCGCGGCGTCGACGTCACCGTGATCGACCAGCTGGCCGAGGGCGCCAACACCTCCCGGGCCGGCGTCGTGCACTCCCGCACCCTGGAGGTCCTCGACGACCTGGACGTGGCCCGGCGGCTCGTCGACGCGGGGCTGGCCGCGGACCGGTTCGTGCTGCGGGACCGGGACACGGTGCTGGTGGAGGTGCGGTTCGGGGGCCTGCCGACGAAGTACCCGCAGATGGTGTTCATTCCGCAGTTCCAGACCGAGGAGATCCTGCTCGCCCGGTTCACCGAGCTGGGCGGCACCGTGCTGCGGCCCCGCACCCTGGTCGCCCTCGACCCGGCGACCGGCGCGGCCACCCTGGACGACGGCACCGAGGTCCGGGCGCGGTGGATCGTCGGCGCCGACGGCATGCACAGCACGGTCCGCGAGCAGGCCGGGATCGGCTTCACCGGCGGCAGCTACCCGGCGTCGTTCTCCCTCGCGGACGTGCGGCTCCGGGGCCCGCTGCCCACCGCCGAGGCCGGGCTCTACTTCTCCCGGGACGGCATCCTGGTCACCGCCCCGCTGCCCGGCGGCACGGTCCGGGTCGTGGCCACCGTGGACGACGCGCCCGAACACCCCGACGCGGCCTACGTGCAGCGGCTGCTCGACACCCGGGGCCCCCGCGCCCACGGGCTGGTCGTGGAGGAGGTCACCTGGGGTTCGCGGTTCCGGGTGCACCACCGGGTGGCCGACACCTACCGGTCGGGCCGGGTGCTGCTCGCCGGGGACGCCGCGCACGTGCACAGCCCGGCCGGCGGCCAGGGCATGAACACCGGCATCCAGGACGCGGTGCCGCTCGCCGAGGCGCTGGCGGCCGTGCTCGGCGGGGCGCCGGAGTCGGTGCTGGACGAGTACGAGGCCCGTCGGCGGCCGGTCGCCGCCCAGGTGGTGGCGTTCACCGACCGGATGACCCGGATCGCGACCGTGCCGCGCGCGCTCCGGCCGGTGCGCAACCTGCTGATCAGGGGGCTGGCCCTGTTCCCGGGGTTCCGCCGGATGCTGGCGTGGCGGCTGTCGGGCCTGGTCTACCGCTAGACCGATCTAGCCCTCTCTACCAAAAATCCAAGATTCGAGGGGTACGAAAAAGCGGGCCCACCGGAGCGGGCCCGCTTCTCGATGCGGTGCTACGACGTGCGCGTCTTCAGGCACAGGGTGAAGCTGAGCGACTCGTACAGCGGGTTCTTGCTGGTGTAGCTCGTCGTGTAGCCCGGAACGCCGTCACACGCCTTCGCGTCGGCCTGGCCGGGGACGTTCTTCAGCACCTCGTACGTGCCCGCACCGCAGGCCACGATCGAGATGTCCGGGCTCTCGTTGGTGCCCGAGTTCTTGATGCACTTGCCCGGCGTGATCGCGCGGAGCGCGGTCGTCTTGTCCGGCGTCTTCGACACGCTCGGAGTCGGCGAGGGCGTCGGCGACGGGGTCGGAGAACTGCTCGGCGTCGGGGTCGGCGGCGTCGGGGTCTTCTTGTCCTTGTTGATCACGAAGTACGCGCCGCCGCCACAGGCCAGCAGGAGCACGAACGCGACCACGATGATCCCGACGATCAGGCCGGTCTTGCTCTTCTTCGGCGGCGGGGCCTGCGTCCACGGCTGCGGGTCGCTCCAGCCCTGCTGCGGCATGCCCGTCACCGGCGGACCCGACATGGGCGGCCCGGACATCGGCGGACCCGACATCGGCCGGCCCGGGTACTGCTGGGTCGGGTCGTACTGCGGCTGCCCGTACGGCGACTGCTGCTGGGGCTGGCCGTAGCCGGGCTGGGGCTGCTGCGGCTGCCCGTACCCCGGCTGGTTGTAGGGGTCCGGCTGCTGCTGGGGCTGCCCGTACGGGTCGCTCGGCGGGGGTGGCCCGTAGCCGGCCGCGCCCGGACCGTACGTCGGCGGCTGCTGGGGAGCACCCGGGCCGTACGGCGACGTGGGAGGTGCCGCGTACGGGTCGTTCGGCGGGGGCGGCGGACCATACGGCTGCTGCTGACCGGGATCCCCGGGCGGCGGCCCGTAGTTCGACATGGTTCTCCTTGAGGGGTCTAGAGCAGCCGCAACTGCTGGTCGCGGGGCTTTCGGCGGGAGACTCCGGCTCCCCGTCGGGCCAGGAGTGACGCATCGATCGCGGACAGGAACGGACTGGGCGGCAGCTCCCGCTCGGCCCCGTGCCGGTAACGCCGGGCCGCATGTGAGAGATACAGGCGGTCCTGTGCCCGGGTCAATCCTACGAAGAAGAGCCGGCGCTCCTCGGCCTCGTCGGATTCCTGACCCGGGAACCGCAGTGGGAGCAGGCCGTTCTCGCAGCCCACCATGAACACGACCGGGAACTCCAGCCCTTTCGCCGCGTGCAGCGTGAGAAGGGTCACCTGATCCGCGCGGGGGTCCAGGGCATCGACTTCTGCCCCGGTACGCAACTCGGTGAGTAGTTGGTCCAGATCGTCCCCGCAGCGGCGGGCCAGCGGGGCGAGCAGTTCGACGGCGGTGTGCACGTCGGCGGCCTCCAGCCCGGCCCCCGCGAGGGTGCCCGAACTGAGCCCGGCGGCCGCGGCCCGGATCCTGGCGGCCACCGTGCCGGCCAGGAACGGCAGCTCGCGGGCGATCGCCCGGACCCCGGCCCGGTCGGTGAGCCGGTTGTGCGAGCGCTTCTGCACCGGGATGCCGGCGCGCTCCAGGGCCGCTAGCAGGGGCTTGGCCTGCGCGTCCGTCCGGTACAACACGGCGATGTCGGAGAAGCCGACCTCCAGGGCGGTGTGCCCCGAGGCCCGGCCCGAGTCGATCGCGTGGTGCGAGGAGCCACCGACCAGCTCCTCGATGGTGCGCACCACGTGGTCGGCCTCGTCGGCCTCGCTGGACGCCGCGTACAGCCCGACGAGGGTCGGATCCGGGTCGCGGCGGGCCGGCTCCAGGATCCGGCCCTGCACGAGCGAGCCGGGCGCGATGGCCTGCACGGCGGCGGCCAGGATCGGGGCGGCCGAGCGGTAGTTGCGGGTCAGCCGGACCGTGCGCGCCTGGGGGAAGTCCTCGGCGAACCGGAGGAAGTACTTCACGTCGGCGCCGCGGAACGCGTAGATGGCCTGGTCGGGGTCGCCGATCGCGTACAGGTTGCCGTCGGGCGGGCACAACAGGGTCAGCAGCCTGTACTGCGCCTCGTCCACGTCCTGGTACTCGTCGACGAAGATCCACGGCCACCGCGCCTGGTACCGGTCCGCCAGGGCCGGATCCGCCGACAGCAGCTGGACGGGCAGGCTGATCAGGTCGTCCATGCTCACGAAGCCGTCGGGCACCTCCTCCTCGGAGGTGACCTGGAAGTCGGCGGCCAGGCCGAACCGGTCGTGGTGCTCGCGGAGGATCTGCATGCCGAGGCTGTGGAAGGTGCCGACGTTCAGCTCGGCGGCCCGGTCCGGCAGCAGGGCGTGCAGCCGTTCGGCCAGCTCGCCGGCCGCCCGCCGGGTGAACGTGATCGCCAGGCAGGAGGCGGGGGCGACGCCGAGCTCCGCCACCAGATACGCGATCCGGTGGGTCAGGGTCCGGGTCTTGCCGGTGCCCGGGCCGGCCACGATCAGCATCGCGCCCGTCGAGGCGGACGCGGCCACCCGCTGCATCGCGTCGAGCCGGTCCAGCAGGCCGGTGCCGACCTCCTCCATGCCGAGCAGCACGGGCTCCATCGGCTCGTGCGGCGACGGCGCGGGCAGGTCCTTGGGTTCCGGGCGTGGTTCGAGGTCGTAGTCGAACTCCGGCTCCGCGACGACCTTGGGCTTCTTCGGCCGCTTCGGCGCGGGCACCTTCTCGAACAGCCCGTCGAACAGGGTCGCCTCGGCGCGCAGCTCGGCGGGGTCGAAGAGCCGGATCGTGCCGTACTCCCCGTCGAAGCCGGACTCGCGTCGCACGTCGCCGCGCCGCAGCCGGTCGATGGCCTCGCCGAGCAGCTCGCCGCCGGCCTTCGCCACGTCCTCGATCGGGGTGCTGGTCAGGATCTCGAACTCCGGGCCCAGCTCCGCGACCAGCGCGTCGATCTTCCCGGCGACGGTCTTGGTCTTCGGGCCGACCCCGTTGAGCTCGCCGAGGATCTCCGGCAGCGGGATGATGCTGGTCGCGCGCGGGTCCGGCGTCGCGGGGCGGTCGGCCAGCGCCTCGATCCGGCTCAGCACGCCCACGGTCACCGGCTTTCCGCAGCCGGGGCATTTCCCGCCGAGTTTGATCGTCTCGCTCGGGGTGAGCACGACGTCGCAGTTACGGTGGCCGTCCGCGTGGTACTTCCCCTCCTCGGGGAAGAATTCCAGCGTGCCCTCGTAGCCCGACTTGGTGCGCAGCGCGTCGCGAATGGCGAAGTAGTCGAAAGGAGTGGAGAAGGCCGTGGCCTCGCGGCCGAGCATCGGCGGGGAATGCGCGTCGGAATTGCTGAGCATCGTGTAGCCGGACAGCGAGGACACGCGAGAGTTCATCTCGGGGTCGCTGGAGAGGCCGGTTTCCACGGCGAAAATATAGTCGGCCAGGTCAAGATAACAGTCCGCTATCGCATCGAAACCGGACTTCGAGCCCAGCGCGGAGAACCACGGCGTCCAGATGTGCGCGGGCACCAGATAGCCGTCCGGGCTGGCCTGGAGCACGATCTCCAGCAGGTCACGGGAGTCGAGGCCGATGATCGGCCGGCCGTCCGAGCCCAGGTTGCCGATCCGGCCGAGCGCGGTGTTGAACCGCTCGACAGCGGCAAGATCGGGAAGATAGATGAGATGGTGTACTTTGCGAGTCTTGTCGCCTCGCTTGTAGATCGTCGAGATCTCCACCGACAGCATGAAGCGGGTCTGACCGCGCAGATTCTTCGGCAGCCGCTGATTGACGCCGCTCGCGATGTCCGCCCGCAGGACATAGAGCCCCGGTTCGGCTTCGACCAGGTTGTCCTTCAGATGCGCGAACCAGGCCGGGTGGGTGAAATCTCCGGTACCGACGAGGCCGATGCCCTTGCGGCGCGCGTACCAGGCGAGGTTCTCGAGGTCGCAGTCCTTGCTGCAGGCACGGGAGTACTTCGAATGTATATGCAGGTCGGCGTAGAACCGGCCAGCCATTGTCGAGTCTCCCACGGCGACCCATCCTGACATGCCCGCCGCGGGGTACGGCAGCCGGCACGCCAGGAGCGCCGTTCGGAGTTGTTCGGGATCGGGACGGCGCGCCACGGGGGCCGGAGGGCCGGCCCGGGCGGAAGCAGCACGCGGGAGGGAAGGGCGGCCGGGCCGGGGCTGCCGCGGAGCCGGGAACACCACGCCCCCGGCTCCGCGCGGCAGGGTCAGAGCGCGAGGACTTCGATCTTGGTATCGGCGGGGATCGACGCCGCGTAGAAGGCCGTGCTGGTGGTGCGGCCCAGCCAGGTCCTGGCCCCCCGGCGGTCGACGGCGCGGACGTCGTAGCGGCCCGGGCCGCCCGACCAGGTGATCCGGTTGCCGTCGACCCGGACGCCGCGCACCGGGCGGGGCTCGCGGTCGGCCGCCTCCTCCAGGGCCAACCGGCCGATGTGGAGGTCGGTGGGGCCCGGGGTGCCGCTGATCCGGAGGGCGATCCGGATCAGGGTCCGGCCGTGGAAGCGCGACAAACCGGTATCCCGGGTGGTCCAGCGGTCACCGAACCGGCCGAGGGGGACCTCTACGTCGGTGTCGGGGGCGTCGAGGAACCGGAGAAGAGCACTGATCCGGAGATCGTCGCGGGCCGGCGCGTCGGGCACGGTGGCGTCGGCCGACGCGGTGTCGCCGCCGATGCCGGGCTCCGGCGCTCCACCCGTGCCACCCGTGCCGCCCGGCACCGTTGTCGCCCGGGTCGCCGTCGCGGTCAGGGAGATCCGGTTACCGGCGGTGAGCCGGACCCGGGTCGCGTACAGGTCGACGCGGGTCGGGGAGGCGAGCGTGCCGGTCAGCCGGAGGGACGAACCGCCCTCCCACACCTTCGCGTAGTCGTAACAGGCGGTCAGTGGCGAACCCGTGACCCGCCAGCGCCAGGTCGGCAGCACGTCCTGCGCGGTCAGGTTGTTCCACTCGCCGCGCTGCCACAGCCGGCCACCCGACGCCCAGAGCCGCCCGTGCCCGGTGTTGAACGTCGTCACGAACGGCGCCCGGGTCACCACCGCCGCCTCGGCGACCTTCGACGACACGCCCTTCCAGCCGTCCGCGTCGGCGGTCGAGGTGGCCGGGTCGCCGTCCGCGCCGACCCAGAACCGCTGCTCGCGGGCCTCGTACTGGGTCTTGTCGTCGATGCTGGTGAGGGTGAAGTCCGGCCGGTACAGGCCGATGGACAGCCCGTTGGGGTCCTTGGCGGGGAACACCGCGTCGAAGTCGAGCTGCACCTTGAACTGCCGCCACCCGGTGTCGACGCCGCAGAACAGCTGGCCGGGGTCGCGGCCCATCCCCCGGGCGTAGCCCGCCGAGGACGGCAGGTCCGGATAGTCCCAGCGGAAGTCGACGAACATGGTGTCGGAGGTGGCGAAGTACGGGGCGTTCAACTCGTCGAGCCGGCCCCGCCAGCCGATGTGCCCGGTGGTGTTCATGGCGTCGTACCAGATGACGGATGTTCGGGTCTTCAGCGCGACGACGAACAGCCGCATCTCCTCGGCGAGCGCCGGATCGGCCCCGTCGGTCTCCTGGTTGATGAACCAGCCCTCGAAGCCGAAGTAGCGGCTGATCCGGGCCAGGCCGTCGGCGACGGGGAACCTGCCGAGCGCGTCCCGCTGGAGGAACTGCCGGACCCAGTCGAGGTTGCCGCCGTAGACGTTCGGCGGGAAGAAGACGGTGCCGTGCACGGGTACGCCGTTGCGGTGCGCCGCGTCGGTGACCGTGGGGTTCGGGGCGAGGATCAGGCCCTCGCTCGCGGAGCCGCCCCAGAACACCAGGCTGTCGATGTACTGCCAGAACTCGCTGGTGTAGTAGTCGAACTGGGCGCTGCCCTGCGACGGGTTGCCGTCGGTGTTGCCGAACACGGACAGCGCGAGGATCCGCCGCCGGCGGGCCTCGGCGTTGGCGGTGGTGTGCCGGTCGATGATCCTGCTGGTCAGCGGGGTGGTGCTCCGGTTGAACCGGGCGTCGGGGTCGGTGTCGGGGGACCAGCCGGGGATGTCGGCGGGGAACCAGTTGGGCGCGAAGGGCTGGCCGGCAGGGGGAGGCGGGGTCGCCGTGGCCGCCGCGCCCGCCATGCCGGAGTGCGGGGCCGGGCCGCCGGGGGCCGCGGCGGCCGGGCCGGCTCCGACGGTGGCGCCCGCGGCCCCGACCGCGCCGGCGATGAGCAGGGTGCGACGACTGAGCGTTGGCACTGTCGACCTCCGAAGGGGGATTCGTCTGGTGTGGACGCCAGCATGACAACGTTGCCATCCCGAGGCAAGGGTCCACGGTGATCGATATGGCGGGGGATACCGGGGCGCGGGAAACAGGCACCATGACAACGTTGCCATCAGGGCATCGCGGACCTTACAGTGGCCGCATGCAGATCACCGCCGCCGAGTCGACCGACCTGTTCGTCGGTACCGAAGAGGCCCCCCGCCAGGTCCTGCGCGTCACGATCGTCCGGGACACCACCGAGAGCACGACCCTGACCGTCACCGGCGAGGCCACGGGGAGCGCGGAGATCCCCGCCGGGGCGGGTGAGGTGGTCGTCGAGGTCGGGCTCGACACCGATCGGGCCGCCGACCAGCCGGGGCAGGCCGGCACCGACGTGGCCGCCGGACCGGAACGCGAGACCGCCGGATCAGCGCCCGAGAGCGCCGGATCAGCGCCCGGGAACGCCGGGGCAGCGCCCGGGAACGCCGGGCCCTCCGAGCCGGCCGGTTCGGCACCCGGGACCACCGGCCACCCCAGCCGCCCCCGCCCCACCCGCCGGATCACCATCTCCGCCGGCGACACGAGCCTGGCCGCCACCTTCACCCTCGAAGAGCCCGGCTACACCATGCACCTCATCTCCCACTTCCACTACGACCCGGTCTGGTGGAACACCCAGGCGGCGTACACGTCCCCGTGGGAGTGGCTGTCCGGGGACGCGAGCACCCGCCCGCTGTGGGAGCGCAACGCGTTCCGCCTGGTGGACACGCACATCGACCTGGCGCTGCGGGACCCGGACTACAAGTTCGTGCTCGCCGAGATCGACTACCTGAAGCCGTACTTCGACGTGCACCCCGAGCGGAAGAAGGACCTGCGCCAGCTCCTCGCCGAGGGCCGGGTCGAGCTGATGGGCGGCACGTACAACGAGCCGAGCACGAACCTGACGGGCGCGGAGACGACCATCCGCAACATCGTCTACGGCATCGGCTACCAGCGGAGCATCCTGCACGGCGACCCGCAGACGGCCTGGCAGCTCGACGTGTTCGGCCACGACCCGCAGTTCCCGGGCTACCTGGCCGACGCGGGGCTGACCGGCAGCGCCTGGGCGCGCGGCCCGTTCCACCAGTGGGGGCCGATCCAGAAGAACTTCCGGGACGCCAAGGGCGACGCGACGGTGATGCAGTTCCCGAGCGAGTTCGAGTGGATCTCGCCGTCGGGGCTGGGCGTGCTGACCCACTACATGCCGAACCACTACTCGGCGGGCTGGTGGATGGACTCCAGCGCGACCCTGGAGGAGGCGGAGCAGGCGGTCTTCCAGCTGTACCGCAACCTGAAGCCGGTGGCCGCGACGAAGCACATCCTGCTGCCGGTGGGCACGGACTACACCCCGCCGAACAAGTGGGTGACGGCGATCATGCGCAGCTGGGCGGAGAAGTACGTCTGGCCGCGGTTCCAGTGCGCCATCCCGCGCGACTTCCTCGACGGGGTGCGTTCCCAGATCGGCCGGCCCGCGCCGCAGACCCGGGACATGAACCCGATCTACACGGGCAAGGACGTGTCCTACATCGACACGAAGCAGGCGCAGCGGGCCGGGGAGGTGGCGGTCACCGACGCGGAGAAGCTGGCGACGATCGCGAGCCTGCACGGCCTCGGGCGCTACCCGGACGCCGCGATCGACAAGGTCTGGCGGCAGTTGGCGTACGGGGCGCACCACGACGCGATCACGGGTTCGGAGTCCGACCAGGTGTACATCGACCTGTTGGCGGGCTGGCGGGAGGCGTTCGACCTGGCCTCCGACGTGCGGGACCGGGCGCTCGACGCGCTGACCAGCCAGATCGCGCTGGACGGCGCGTCGGTGGTGGTCGCCAACACCCTGGGCTTCGACCGCACGGGCCTGGTGAGGATCAAGACCGACAAGACGGTTCCGGGGGTACGCGCCGTGCGCGACCGGGGCACGCTGGTGTTCCGCGCCGCCGACGTACCGGCCCTGGGCTGGACGACGTTCCCGCTGGTGGAGGGCACCGCCGGGGGCTGGTCCCCCGCCGCCGGCCACACGATCGGCAACGAGGCGCTGACCGTCACGGCGGACCCGGCCCGGGGCGGCGCGCTGTCGAGCATCCTCGCCGGTGGGCGCGAGCTGCTCCAGGCCGGCGAGGTGGGCAACGAGCTGCGGCTGTACGCCGAGTACCCGGCGCATCCGGACTTCGGCGAGGGGCCGTGGCACCTCGTACCCAACGGAAAGGTGGTTTCCTCGGCGGCCGGCGCGGGGACCGTGCGGAAGGAGACCAGCGACCTCGGGGAGCGGCTGATCTCGACCGGCGTCGTCGACGGGCTCGCCTACGAGCAGACGGTCACCCTCTGGCACGGCTCCGACCAGCTCGAATGCTCCACCCGGGTCCTCGACTACGCGGGCGTGGACAAGCTGCTGCGGGTGAAGTTCCCGATCGACCTGCCGGGCGCGCTGCCGATCTCCGAGGTCGCCTCCGCCGTCGTCGGGCGCGGCTACGCGCTGCCGGACGTGGACGTCGCCGAGGCCCCGTGGACGCTGGACAACCCGGCGAACACGTGGTTCGGGCTGGGCTCGACGGCCCGGGTGGTGCTGAGCGACGGGACGTCCCGGGCGCTGGGCGTCGCCGAGGTGGTCGTCCCCGACCTGGCCAGCGCCCCGGAGGCCCGCGACCTGGTCGTCGCCCTGGCCAGGGTCGGCGTCACGGCCACCACCTCCAGCGCCGACTGGTCCCGGTACGGCTGGCTCGACGTCGACTCCAACCTGCCCGACTTCCGGATCGTCCTCGGCGGCCCCGACACCAACGAGCTGGCCCGCGAGATCCTCGGCGACACCGACCCCGGCGACCACGCGTACGTCTGGGTGCCGGCCGCCAAGCCGCTCACCGAGGTCTGGCAGCCCAACGCCGACCTGCGCGACGCCCGCGCGCTCCCGGCCCTGATCGTGCTCCGCGACCTGCCGGCCCTGGTCGCCGACGTCGCCGACGCCACGATCACCGCGCCGACCCTGGGCGCGAACACCGAACCGCTCACCGACGGCACGGTCGCCCTGCTCACCTACGGCCTGCCGGGCTTCGCCGTCGACCC
The DNA here is from genome assembly GCF_053902585.1 of Longispora urticae. Lineage (NCBI taxonomy): Bacteria > Bacillati > Actinomycetota > Actinomycetes > Micromonosporales > Micromonosporaceae > Longispora > Longispora urticae. The sequence goes on along the minus strand of NZ_JAQZSH010000002.1, from coordinate 131,667 downwards.
GACCGGCGCGCTGCACCTGTCGCTGATGCGGTCGTGCACCGGCTGGCCGTCCGGGGTGTGGATCGACCCGCCGCGCCGGACCGCGCCCGACGGGCTGAGCTTCCAGATGCAGCACTGGACGCACGAGTTCTCCTACGCCCTGGTGGCCGGCGACGGGGACTGGCGCGCGTCCACCCTGCCGTCGCGCGGCCAGGAGCACTCGACGCCGCTGCTGCCCCGGGTACTCGGCCCGCAGCCGGGCACCTTCCCCGCCACGCACTCCTTCCTGCGCGTCGAACCCCAGCGGGAGGTCCTGCTCAGCGCGCTCAAGCCGACCGGCAACCCGATCGCGGCCGGCTCCGGGGCCGGGGTCGACCCGGCGCGCGGCGTCACGGTCCGGCTCGCGGAGAGCACGGGGCTCGGCCGGACCGCCCGGCTCGACGGGTTCGCGTTGGACTCTTTGCAGGTCGCTGATCTGCTGGAACGCCCCTCGGGCCCCGCCGGGAGCCTCGACCTGGCAGGCTCGACAGTTGTGACATACGTGGGTACTCCGGTCGGCGCGGTCTCCGGGGGCGAGGTCCTCGGGGCCACGGCGGAGCTCGCTCCGACCTACTCGCGGTACTGGCTGCACAACCGGGGGCCAGCCCCGATCGGGTACGCGCCGGTCACGGTCACCGCGACGCCCGGGATCCTGCGCACCGCAGGGGAGCCGTTCGAGGTCGAGGTGGTCCTCGCCAGCCAGGTCCAGGACACGGCCGTCGAGGGGCTGGCGACGATCCGGGTACCCGAGGGCTGGTCCGTCTCCCCCGGCCAGCGCGTCTACCGGCTGCCGGCGGACGGCCACACCCGGTTCACCGCCACCGTGACCCCGGGCGCGTGCCCGGACGGCCTGTACTTCGTCGCCGCCGGGATCGACGGTTCCGAGGACGTGGTCACGGTCGCCGTCGGTGACCTGCCGGGCGTGCTGCCGACGCCGATCGAGAACCTGCCGGAGGACTGGACGGCGGCGCAGGGCACGACCTCGGTCACGTCCCGCGACACCGGGCTGGCCGTCGCGGCGCTGTCGACGAGCCTCGTGGTCCGCCCCGGCGGCACCGGCACCCTCGGCGTCACCCTGACCAACACGACCCGCGACGAGATCCACGGCGAGGTGCACCTGGTGTCGCCGTGGGGGACGTGGGAGCTGTTCCCGGCGGTGGTCAGCGGGTTCGGCGTCGCGCCGGGGGAGACCCGGGTGGTCGAGTTCCCGGTGACGGTGCCGGCGGACTTCGAGCCGGGGCACGCGTGGGCGATGGCGAAGGTGCTGTGGTTCGGGCGGTGCCAGTACGCGCCGACGGTCAAGGTCGAGGTGGTGGTGTGACGGGGCACGCGGTGGTCGCGACCGGTCCCGGGGCGGCCTCGGGGACCGGGGCGGTCCTCGGGTATCTCGACGGGCGGCCCATCCCGCGCGACCGGCTCGACCGGCGCCTCGACGGGCTGCGGCGCAGCTCCCGGGCCGCCGCGCTCCCGGTGCCGGAGAGCTCGGAGGGCCGCCAGCTCGTCCGCTGGGTCGCGCAGGTGATCCTCACCGAGGAGCTCTGCGCCACCCTCGACGCGCCCGCCGTCGACCCGGGCCCGCTCGACCCGGTCGCGGCGGTCGAGTACGGCTCGATCACCGCCGCCGCCTACGAGGGCTCCCCCGCCGTCCGGGCCGCGTTCGCGCAGGTCACGGCGGGTGTGACGGTGCCCGAGGAGGAGGTCCGGCGCTACTGGGAGGCGTGGGCGCGGCCGGAACCCGACCGTTGGCGGCTCCGGCACCGGCTCGACGGCGGTCCGTGGCAGCCGCTCGGGCCGGTGACCCTGGAGGAGCTGCCCCGGGCGGTCCGGGCCGGCGTCGAGCTCGGCGAGACCCGGGCGAGTGACCCGATCGGCGAACACGAGTGGACCGTCGAGGAGATCATCCCCGGGGCTCTACCCTCCTTTCAGGACGACGCGCCCGCGATCCGGGCCGCACTCCTCGCCGCCGCCCGGCGAAGAACCTTCGCCCACTGGTTGGACCGGTCCCGGGCCGAGCGGCTGACGCTCGTCGAGGGGCTGGAACATCCGGGTGACCCGCGGCAGCCAGACAACCACCACAAGCACTGAGAGCAGCGGAGATGACCGAAGTACTGGCCCTGGACATCGGCGGGACCAAACTCGCGGCCGGCCTGGTCGGGCGGGACGGCACGGTGCACGGGCACCGCGTCGTCCCCACCCCGGTCACCGACGACCCGGAGGTGGTGTTCGAGGCGGTGCTGGACCTGCTGACCCCGTTCGACGCGCCCGTGATCGGCGTGGGCTCGGCAGGACCACTGGACCCTTTCGGGGGTACGGTCAGCCCGCTGAACACCCCCGCGTGGCGCGAGTTCCCCCTGGTCAAGAGGCTGACCACCGCCCTCGGTCGGCCCGTGGTCCTCGCCGGGGACGGGCACTGCTTCGCCCTCGCGGAGCACTGGCTCGGCGCGGGCCGGGGCAGCAGGGCGCTGCTCGGCATGGTGGTGTCCACCGGGGTCGGCGGCGGCCTGATCCTCGCCGACGAGCTGATCCTCGGCCCGTCGGGCAACGCCGGGCACATCGGGCACGCGATCGTGAACCCGGACGGTCCGGCGTGCGCGTGCGGGAGCCGGGGCTGCGTGGAGGCGTACTCGTCGGGTCCGTCCTTGGTCCGGTGGGCCGTGTCGAACGGTTGGTCCCCCGTCGTGGCCCCGCCCAGCGCCGCGCCTCCGGCCGCCCCCGCTTCGCCCGGCCAGGCCCCCACCGCCCGCGACCTGGCCGCCTCGGCCGCCGCCGGTGACCCGGTCGCCCTCGCGGCCTTCGACCGGGGCGCGAAGGCCCTGGCGGCGGGCATCCTCAGCGCGGCGGCGATCGTCGACCTCGACACCGTGGTGATCGGCGGCGGCGTCGCGGCCAGTGGTCCCCTGCTCTTCGACCCGCTCCGGGACTGGATCGGCCGCCTCGCCGGCCTGGACTTCCTCCGCGGCCTGCGGGTACTCCCGGCGGAGCTCACGGAGGCGGGGGTGATCGGCGCGGCGGCCCTGGCCTTCCGGCGCTGAAAGTCCCCTGCAACCCTTCCCCACCCTGCGGTGTGTTGTTCCCGAGCCAGCCGGAACGTCTGGCCGCACGGGGAGGAAGCAGAGTGGTGACGTTGCAGGAGAACGGGGGAGTCGGGGCGGTGCCGGACGTCGGCACCAGCTTCGACGACTTCTACGCGGCCCACTTCCGAGGGCTGACGATCCAGCTGTTCGCCTACACCAATGACCTGGGGCACGCCCAGGACGTGGTGCAGGAGGCGTTCTGCCGCGCGCTGGCGCGGTGGTCGAGGATCTCCGGGTACGAGGAGCCGGTCGCCTGGGTCCGCCGGGTCGCCATGAACCTGGCGACCAACCGGTTCCGCCGGGCGAAGGTCGCGCTCGGGTTCCTGCGTAGCCAGCGCGAGGAACACGTCCAGGGGCCGTCCCCGGACCGGGTCGCGATCGCCGTCGCCCTGGCCACCCTGCCGCCCGCCCACCGCCGGGCCGTGATCCTGCACCACCTCGCGGACCTGCCGATCGCGGAGATCGCCCGCCAGGAGGGCGTCGCCGAGGGCACCGTCAAGTCCTGGCTGCACCGCGGTCGTGCGGTCCTCGCCACGCAGCTGAAGGAGAAGCGCGATGCCTGAGTCCGACGACCTGAACCTGATCAACGGCGCGTTCGCCGAGCTGCGCGAGGAGACGGCACCGTTCGTGAAGCCGGCCGGAACCCGGCAGGCCCGTGCGACGGTGCGGCACCAGCGCAGGGTGCGGACCCTGGCCGCCGGGGTGGTGACCGTGCTCGCCGTCGCCGTGCCCGTGGCCGCGTTCGCGACGCGGGACTCCTCCCCGGGGCCGGGTCCGGTTCCCGGCAGCTCCGTGCCGCCGAGCGCCACGCCGGGCCCGTCACACAGACCTTCGCCGGGCGCCTCGCCCCGGGCGTCGGCCGGTCGGCAGGTGTTCGACGGGATCGACGGACAGCTGGCCCACGCCACCCTGGACCTTCCCGGCCGGGGCGCCGGGTCGTTGTGCAAGGGCGGTCGGTACACCTTCCAGGCCGGGATCAGCGTCCTGGACGGCGAGCTGAACTACACCATCCTGAAGACGGTCGAGTCGGACCTGGACGGCGACGGCAGTATCGAGATCACGGCGCTGCTCACGTGCGCGGTCCGAGACCCGAGCCTCCAGGTGGTCACCTTCCGCCCCACCGGCCCGGGCACGTTCACGACCGTGGGCACGGTGGTCCAGAACGAGCCCGGCGGCCCCGTCGCGACCATCTACGACCTGCGCCTGGAGCTCGGCGGAACGGTCTCGGCGCAGGTGTCCGACCACCAGGTGTCCCGGGCCGCCGACGCCGAGCACCGCACGGAGCCGCAGTGGCGCACGTACGCCCAGCGCGGCGGTGCGTTCACCCAGGTCTCGGGCCCGACGACGTTCCCGGCGAACCAGCTGTACGTCGATCTGGCCGTCACCTCCGCCGACCTGGTCCTCGGGCCGGAGGTGAAGAGCCAGCGCCGCGGCGTCCTCAAGGTCACGGTGACGAACAACGGCACCCTGGCGGCACCGTCCCTGGCCCTCGACATCCGGGTGCCCGAGTGGCTGCGGCAGACCGGGAACGGTTGCAGTCCGGAACGCGAGGAACCGTTCGTGCGGCTCAGCACGTGCCACTCGGGAGAGCTGAGGCCGGGCGAGTCCAGGGTCTTCGAGGTGGAGTTCACCTCCCACATGGCCTACGACAACGCCGACGTCACCCTGGGCGGGCCGCCGGCGCTGAACGTCGGCGCGCGGATGCCGTTCGGCGAGACCCTGGCGGACGGCGACCTCGCCAACAACAGCGGGCCGATCGTCATCCGGTGGCAGTAGACACCACGAGACATGGAAATAGTTAAGAGTATTGACAGTCAGTGGTCGGGGTCGTCAGGGTGGTCCTCTACGGACACCTGGAGGAACGCCATGCCACCAGCCAGACGCTGGGCCGCCGCCCTGGTCGGCGCCGCCCTGCTCTCCACCCTCGCCGCCGCCCCGGCGCTGGCGGACCCGGCCGCGCCCGCCGCGCCGGCCCCCGCCGCCGCCGGCAACGGCGTCCCGAGCAAGGTCGTCACCGCGTACTTCGCGAGCTGGGACGTCTACGGCCGGCAGTACTTCGTGAAGGACATCCCGGCCACGAAGCTGAACGTGATCCAGTACGCGTTCGGCTACCCGACCTTCGACGAGGCCACCGGCAAGGTCGGCTGCGCGCCGGTCGACGCCTGGGCCGACTACCAGCAGGTCTACTGGGGCCCGGAGAACACGGTCGACGGCGTCGCGGACAACTACCCCGACCAGCGGCTCTACGGAAACTTCAACCAGATCCGCAAGCTCAAGGCCAAGTACCCCCATCTCAAGGTCGAGATCTCGCTCGGGGGTTGGACGAAGTCGACGTGGTTCTCCAAGGTCGCGCAGACGCCCGAGCGGCGGGCGGCCTTCGTCAAATCCTGTGTCGACACCTTCATCAAGGGTGACCTGCCGACGGGCGGCTGGCCGGAGAACGCGGGCGGCCCCGGTGCCGCCGCCGGGGTGTTCGACGGGATCGACATCGACTGGGAGTACCCGACGCAGGTGGCCGGCGGCAACGTCGACCCGCGCCCGGAGGACCGGAAGAACGCCACGGCGCTGTTCCAGGAGTTCCGCGCGCAGCTCGACACTGTCGGAAAGTCGACTGGCAAGCACTACCTTCTGACCGCCGCACTGCCGGCCACATCGAAGAGCACGAAGTATTTCGAGCTCTCGAAGGTCGCGAAGATACTCGACTGGGTCAATGTCATGACCTACGACTACACGGTCGGCGGTGACCAGAAGACCGGTCCCTCCTCGCCGTTCGGATGGGACCCGCGGGACGCCAACTCCGCCGATCTCACCGCGAACACCGTGGGCACTGTCGTGCACTATCTGCAAAACGGCGTTCCGGCGAACAAACTCGTTGTCGGGGTGCCGTTCTACGGAATCCAGTTCCTCCGCACCGACGGCCTCTACAAGACGCACGACAGCCGCGGGCTGGACGCGAACACTTTGCGCTGGGATTCGACGCCCAACCCGACCTATCGGGACATCAGCAAGGCCCAGGGCCTGCAGTTCAGCCGCAATCCGCTCACCGGGGAACCTTCCCTGTACGGGACCGCAACCCACCAGCTGTGCGGCGCGTTTAACCCAGATGGGACCTGCTCGGCTCCGTACACGGAATCGACGACGACCCTGATCACCTACACGGATCCGACATCGATCGCGTTGCGCGTCGCGTTGGTGAAGACGGTGAAGTTGCGCGGGCTGATGGCGTGGGAGTTGAGCCAGGACTCCGACGATCACGCACTGCTCACCGAGATGGCACGTGTTCTGCCCCACTGAATCATGTTGTGTCCGGCAGATCGGCATGATCTGCCGGACACGCCTATGCCCATCGTGGGGACACGGCCTAGGCTGGTGGCGGACTGTGTCGGTGAGGGGCAGGGAGGCGACGTGGCCAAGGCGTTCCGGGTGGATCTGCCGACCCTGCTCAAGCTGCGTTATCCCGATCCGCAGCGCTATCTCGCCGAACTGATTCGTCATTCGGTGACGAGAAACGCCAAGCGCATCCGGATTGTCCCGGCGGACGTGAACAGGGGCCAGTTCCAGATCAGTGACGACGGCGAGACCACCGTTCCCGACGGTCGGTTGCCCGGAGAGGACGGCCTGGTGGCCGGCCTCCTGGTCAGCGACTCCGTCACCCGGACCAGCGCCGGCACCAAGTGGGTCGGCCGGATCAGCGGGACGCACACCACCACGGCCGTCGAGGACGACCTGACCGGGACGACCGTCACACTGCGCCGCCGGCGGGGCGAGACCCTGCTGAACACGTCCAAGGTCGTGGAGCTGGCCCGACGGTTCGCCGAGATGTCGCCCATCCCGGTGGACGTGGCGATGCCCGGCGGCGCGACCCAGAACGTGAACCGCCAGCCCCCGTGGCTGCTGGACAAGCCCCTGGAGATCGCGGAGTACGGGGCGGAGCTGCTCGACGCCGACCCGCTCGACATGGTCGCGCTCAAGAAGCCCACCGGCGAGACGTTCGGCGTGGCGTACATCCTGCCCACGTCGCCCGCGCCCCGGGCCGTCCAGAAGCACGCGCTGTACCGCGACGGCCTGCTGCTGGAGGACGACGGCGCGGACCTGCTGCCCGAGTGGGCGTTCTTCGCCCGGTGCGTCCTCGACGCCGGCGCGCTGCCCGCCGACCGCGCTGAGGCGCGCACCCAGCTGGGCCAGACCCTGCGCAGCTGGCTGCTCCTGCTGTCCGCGCGCCAGCCGCGCCGGCTCACCCAGTTCGTGAACACCCACCACCTGGCGCTGAAGATCCACGCGGCCCAGGACCCCGAGCTGGCCCGGATCATCACCCGCTGGCTGCCGTTCGAGACCAGCGCGGGGCGGCTCACGCTCACCGAGCTGCTCGGCCGGACCCGGCACGTGCGGTACGCGACGACCCGGGACGTGTTCCGGCAGCTCGCCCCGATCGCCGGCCGCAACACGCCCTTCGTGAACGCCGGCCACCTGCACGACGTGAAACTGCTCGAACAGCTCCCGGAGCTCTACGACGACGTCACCGTGGAGCGGGTCGAGGTGTCCGACATCATGGCCGACCTCGACGACCCGCCGCTCGCGGACCGGGTCGCCCAGCTCAGGCTGCGCAAGGTGGCGGACTCGGCGTTGGCCGCCACGGGCTGCGCGACGGTGGTCAAGTCGTTCGAACCCGCCAGTCTGCCCGTGCTGTACCTGGGCGATCCCGCCACTTTATGCCTCAATCACCGCAGCCCGATCATTCAGCATCTGGCGCGACTATCCGATCAGACCGTACTGTCACGTACTGTGCAGCTCCTTCACGCCCAGGCCCGTCTCCACGGCCACCTGCCGCTGCGCGGTGTCGACACCGAACTTCTGAGTGGCGCGTTGCTCGACCTCGTACAGCTCGCGGCACTCGAAGAAGACCTGAGTGGGCTGGACCATGGCTGACTGCCCCCGCTGCGCCGCCGCCGCCGACCTCGACGACGCGCAGCTCCTGGAGACCTACCTCGGACAGGAGGACGAGCACGCCCTCGCGCTGCTCCTCCTGCCGTTCCTGCACGCCGGCCAGTTCGGCGAGGCGCGGCGCGCCCACCTGCGCGGGTACCGGATCCTGAAGGACCCCGCCGGACACCCCGCGCTCGTCGCCCAGCACCTGCTGTTCTGCGCGTTGACCGGCAACCTCGACCGGGCCGTCGCGCTCGCCGAGAAGCACATCGGCGACCTGATGACAGAGCTGGCCGCGCTCAACGTGGTCCTCGGCCGCGCCGTCGACGCCGGGCACGGCGCCGCCCCGCTCCGGGTCCCGATCGACGTCGCCTTCACCCTCGGCCTGTCCGGCCCGCCGACCATCGCCAGCGTGTCCGCCGCCATCGGGGAGACCCGCAGCGAGCTGCGCGCCGAGCACTACGACGTGGCGCTGTCCACTCTGCCCAGCGCCCGGCTGTCCGCGCCGCCGATGGACTTCGGCCTGCCCGCGACCGCCGAGGGCTGGCTGGACCGGTGCGACGAACTGGCCGAGCTGCACGAGTACGAGTCGGCGTACCACGCGGCGGGCAACGCGCTCGCCCTCAACCCCGGCCCCGAGGTCCGCGCCGAGGTCCTCGGCTACCGGGTCCGGCTGCTGTCGGAGCTGGAGCGCCGCGAGGAGATCCCGCCGATCATCGCCGAGCGGGCCGCCCTGCTCCGCGGGCTCGGCGAGGACGCGCACGCCGGCTGGCTGGAGCGCTCCGCGGAGCTGGCCGTGCAGCCGCTGACCGGCGACGAGGTGGCGCTCGCGGAGACCCTGGTCAGCGAGTACGACCGGGAGGAACTGCCGCTCCGGGTCCGCGCCATGCCGCGCCTGCTCCTCGGCCACGTCCTGCTGTACGCGCTGCGCGCCGAGGAGGCCGTCTCCGAACTCCAGACCGGTGTCGAGCACGCCCGGGCCGGCGGGGCGCACCGGATGGCCGACAGCGCCGTCTACGCCCTGGCGCACGCCCTGACCATCACCGGGGAGTACGCGGCGGCGGAGCACGTGCTGCGCGCCACCCTGTCCCGCCCCGAGCTGCGCCCGGCCACCCGGCCGCGCCTCCAGCTCCTGCTCTCCCAGATCCTCGCCGTGTCCGGGCAGCTCGCGAGTGCCGCCGAGACCGCCGCCGAGGCCACCGAGCACTTCGCCACCCTGCCCGGCTCCTCCGGCTGGGTGGGCCACGCGTCCACCCTGGAGGTCACGTACCTCGCGGAGATGGGCGACCCGGTCGCCGCCGCCGAGCGGCTGCGCTGGACCATCGAGCGCACCCAGCACGCCGAATGGGACGCGACGGCCCGCTGGTCGCTGCGCTGCAAGCTCGGCTCGCTGCTGATCGCCGGGCACCGGATCGACGAGGCCGTCGAGGTGCTCCGCCGGATCACCGAGGAACTCGACGTAGCCGCCGACGGGGTCGCCGGGTCCGAGGACGACGTCGCCGACCTGGCCGAACTCGCCGGCGAGGTCTGGTACTGGCTGGGTGTCGCCATCCGGCAGCGCGGCGACAAGCGCGGCGCGCTGGCCTGCTGGAACAAGGCCCTCGAAGTGCTGAAGGACTCGCCGAACTCCCAGGCCGAGCCCGCGCGGATCCACTTCACCATCGCCGAGCTGTGGCACCAGGACGAGAAGTTCCCGCCGGCCATCGCCGCGTACCTCGAATCGCTCGTCCACATCGAGCAGACCCGGGACCCGATCGCGGTCGCCCAGGTCCGCCGGTCGCTCGGGCTGGCCCGGTGCGAGAGCGGCGACCCGCTGGGGCTCAACGACCTCGCCGAGGCCCGCGAGGAGGCCGAACGGCTGGGCGAGCCCATGCTGCTCGCCGAGCTGGCCGACGTGACCGCGCGCTCCCTGGCCGTGCTCAAGCGGTACGCGGAGGCCGTGGCGCCCGCGTTGCAGGCCGCCGACGCGTACCGGGAGGCGGGCGACGACGTGCGCGCCGGGCTCGCCGAACTGATGGCCGCGCGGATCGTCGCGAAGCAGGGCCAGACGGTGGAGGCGATCGCGCTGCTCCGGGCCGCGATCGAGGCGACCATCGCGTCCGGGGCCGGGGCGCACACGATCGACTCGTTCCTGCTGCTCGCGGAGCTGCTGGACGCGCAGGGGAACCATGCGGAGGCGGTCGAGGTGCGGCTCGAGGCCGAGGTCAGAGGGCTCTAGACCCCTCAGAGGTGCTGATGCGCCCGGGTCGGTCACGTGGCGTAACCAGCTGCTGTTGTCGAGGGTGTGATTTTTTCACCGGGCGGCGACGTGGTGCCGCCGCCCGGGCAGTCGAATCGTCACGCGGGCGTGAAGTCCAGCGCCCCCGCGACGCCGGCCGCGTAGGCCTGCTCCGCCGTGTAGCCCAGCGAGGCCGCCGCCGCGTAGTCCCGCGCCAGGTCCGTGTCGAACATCGCCGGGTCGTCCGTGCTGATCGAGCACTGGATGCCCGCCGCGACGAGCTGCGGCAACGGGTGCTCCTCCAGGTTCTGCACGACCTTGGTGCGCAGGTTCGAGATCGGGCACACGTCCAGCACGATGCCCCGGTCGGCGATCTCCTTGAGTACCGCCGGGTCCTCCACGGCGCGGATGCCGTGCCGGATCCGGTGCGGGTCGAGGGCCAGCGCCTCGATCACCGACTCGGGACCCGCGCCCTCCCCGGCGTGCGGCACGAAGCCCAGGCCGGCCTCCTGGACGATCTGGGCGGCCCGGCGGAACGGCAGCAGCGAGTAGCCCTGCTCCTTGCCGCCGACGCCCATGCCGACGATGCCGTACTCGGCGTACCGGACGCACTGGCGCGCGCACTCCTCGGCCAGCTCGAAGTCGGTCATGCTCCGGTACAGGTCGGGGGTGAACCGGATCTCGATCCCGAAACGCTCCCGCGCCTCGACCGCACCCTCGGTGTACCCGATGAACATCTCCGACCAGCGGATCCCGCTGTTGACCCGCTCGGCGGGCGAGAAGATGCCCTCCATGTAGACGACGCCGTGCGACGCCGCCTCCTGCGCGTAGTCGACGACGATCTGGCGGAAGTCCTCCGCGCGGCGCAGGCAGTTGGTGGTCAGCATCCAGGTGCGGATGAAGTGTTCGAAGTCGGTGAACTCGTACAGCGAGGCCAGGCCCTCGACCGTGTCTGCCGGCAGGGGCTGGTCGTTGCGGCGGGCGATGTCCAGGAGCGTCTGCGCGCGGACGGTGCCCTCGAGGTGGACGTGCAGTTCGATCTTCGGGGTCGTCATGCTCCTATTTTGTACGACCCCTGGCTGTACAGCAGGTCCAGGATCGAGCGGGTCGCCTCGAACCACCGGTCGAGCCACTCGACGTTCGGCGGCTGGCCCCCGCGCGGCGGGAGTTCCTGGAGCAGGCCGCGCAGCAGCGGGTGGTCGGCGAGGTTCTCGGGGCCGAAGTGCAGCTCCGGGTCGAAGGACGGTTCGGCGTAGACCGGCTCGATCAGCGGCGGCAGTTCGCGGGATCCCGGCAGGTGGCCGGCGGGCTCCGCGCCGTTGTGGTGCGCCATCTGGTGGGCCAGCTCGTGGCGCAGGCCGAGGGTGCGGTCGGGGCCCCGTTCCGGCGCTCGGTCCGCCGCGCGGTCCGACTCGGGCGGGCCGGGCTGCGGCCCCGGGGACTGGCGGACCTGGCCGCGGAACTGGGGCGGATCCTCGACCGTCCCGCGCGAGTTACCGAAGCTATCCGTGGGATGATTCATTATATTTAGCCTTACTTGTACGAATAGTTGGCGTCTGGTCTCCCGGGGTTCACCGGTACAACGAATGGCGCCCTCACCGGCGACGCCCATGAGAGGCCACCGTGCACGAGTTCGGAAACGCGACCGCCCCGCAGCTCACGACAACGCCGCAGCTCACCCTGCTCCCCGGCGGCGCCGAGCCCGTGCCGCCGCCCGCGTCCGGCGCCGGCTCCGGGGGCGACGAACGGCTGCTCTGGCGGCAGGTCGCCACCGGTGAGAGCACCCGGGCGCTCGCCCCGCCCGCCCCGGACCCCGACCTGCTCGCCCGGGCCCGGCTCGCCGCCACCGAGGCCGCCGCCGCCGAGGAGCGCCTCGCCCGGCACATCGACTCCGTGACCACCCAGCTCGACTCGGCGTTCAGCTGGCTCCAGCCGGCCCGCCGGCACGCGCTGGCCCGCCAGCTCCGGGTCGACCGGGGGCACCACGCGATCCTGCGGGCCCGGGCCGGCAAGGCCGCCGCCGCGCGGGACGTGCTGGAGGAGCAGCTCAGCCGGCACCGGGCGTACCTGGATGATCACCGGCCCGCGTTGGAGACCGCGAAGACGGCGCGCGCCGAGCTCGACCGCAGAATCGACGAACTCATCGGGTGGTACGCGGCCCAGCAGGCCCAACCACCGTGGTTCAAGTACGGCCTGGGCTTCCCGCCCGAGCCGTCGGGGTACGCGGTCTGGCTGGGCCGGGCGCGCGCGGCCGTGGGCTACCGGCTCCGGTTCCGGGTCGATCACCCGTTGGAGCCGCTGGGATCGGAGCCCGGCGAGCGCAGCCGGCAGCATCCGCACTGGGTGGCGGCGCGCAACGCCTGACAGGCACCGGCGGCGCGAAACGCCTGATAAACAGGTCTGTGTGGACGTAATCTGAGTGGGAGCTGAAACCCGGTGACATCGCCCCTTTGGAGGGGTCCAGATGGTGGCTGGACGGTACTCGGGTCGACTGGCGGTCAGCGTCGGCATTGCCGGCGCGGTTCTCTTCCTGGCCGCACCGGTCGCGGCGCAGCCCGCCCCTTCTCCGGTCGTGGTCAGCCCTGTGAAGCCCAGCCCGAGCGCGACGCCGAGCCCCGTACCGTCCGCGGCCCTCGCGCCCCAGCCGGCGGCGCCCTCACAGTTCCCGAACATGATCGGCCAGCCGGCCCAGGTTCCGCAGCCCGCCCAGGGCCAGCCCGACCAGGCCGAGCCGGAGCCGGACGCCGTCGAGCAGACCCCCGACTCCCGGGTCTACAGAGCAGAGCCCGAGCCGCTCCCCGAACCGACGGCCGCGCCGGACGGCGTCCCGGTCTCGGGTACGCAGCGTGACGCCCGGCTCCCCGACCCGAAGTTGCTGATCGTGGCCGGGGCGACCGGGCTCGCGTTCTCGACGGTGGGTGTCGCCGTCGTCTGGTACCGCCGGAGAAGCTTCTAGGTCTCTAGGCCTTCTTGCCACCGGCGGCCACGATGCTCACGCCGATGATGCCCAGTACGATCTGGATCGCCCACTGCCACCAGTCGATGCCCGAGGTGGAGTCCACCTTGAAGAGCAGCGCGATCACGCCGCCGATGAACGCGGCCGCGATGCCGACGCCGATGGTCTTGAGAATGGTGATGTTCTGCCGGCCGGGAATCAGCAGCCGGGCGATCACCCCGATGATCGGCCCAATGATGATCGAGGCCAGCAGCATGCCGAGAATTCGTCCCATCGTGCTCTCCTTTTGTCCACAGCCTGTACGGGCATCATCACTGATCTCTGCCCCTGAAAGTCCCGTTTAAGAAGATCAACGTAAAAAGCCTGTCGGATACCTACCGCAACCATGGACGAGAGCCGACTGCGAGCACAGGATCTTCTGGTACCAACGACAGAACGGGAGGACTGCGTTGCCCGATCTGGCGCCCGACAGGGAGCGCACCGTCTCGCTCACCCACACGGAAGCCTGTTCGCTCCTGGAGCTCGGCAGAATCTCCGAGGCCGTGGCGATCGGTAGACAACTGCGGGACTGGGGCTGGCGCAGCCGCTACCCGGCCGGCCGTGGTTACGGCCTGCACATCGAGGCACTCGCCGCTTCCGCCCAGGGCAGGACCCGCCGCGCCGCCGAGCTGCTCGAAGCCGCCGTGGCACTGACCCGGGGGCAGGACCCGTGCGGGATGCTGCCCTGGCAGCTCGCCGAGCTGGCCGCCGCGAAGGCCACCATGGGCGCGCAGTCCGTCGACCGGCTGCTCGCCGAGGCGGAGGACGCCGAGGACCCGGTCCGGCACCCGCGCAGGGCGTCCCGACTGCTCGCCGAGGCGTACGCGCTGGCGTGCCTCGGGAGGGTCGAGGAGGCCCGGATCCGGCTCGTGGCCCTCGCGGACGAGTGCCTCGCCAACGACGCGCCGGCCCGCCGGATCGACGCGCTGACCATGCTCGCCCGGCTCGGCGTGTGCCACGACGTGACCGGGCACGGCTGGGACTCGCCGGTCACGGCCGTCCGGGTCGCGCACATCCGGGCCCTCGTGGAGCCCGAGCCGAGCGAACTCCTGGTCGTCAGCGACGGGTACGCGCAGCTCCAGCACTGGCACCTGGCCGCCGAGCTGGCCGACGCCGCCGTGAAGGCCAGCTTCCGGCGGGGCGACACCGGCGGGCAACGGGCGACCGCGCGGCGGGACGAGCTGCTGGTGGAGTGCGAGGCCGGGCCGCTGCCGTGGTGGTCGGGCTGACGGGTCCGGGCTGACGGGACCTCGTGTCCGGGCTCGTGGACTCCTGGGATGTGATGCCCGGAAAATGACTGGCGCCTGCTGTTAGACAGGAGGCATGTCAGGCGAAGTGATCATCCGGCCGACGACGGTCGAGGACCTGCCCGGGATCGCGGCGGTCCGCCTCGCGGAGTACCCGTATCTGGTGCGCAGCGTCAAGGCGTACCAGCGGAACTTCTCGACCGTGCCCGCCCGGGCCCGCAAGCGCGACCTGGTGGCCGTCGCCGACGGCGCCGTGGTCGGCAGGGTCACCGCCGAGCTGGACATCTTCACCTCCGAACCGGGCGCGGCCGCCGTGGACCTCCTCGTGCGTCCCGACCACCGGGGCCAGGGCATCGGCGCGGCGCTGTTCGGCGAGGCGGAGCTGCACCTGGGCGAGATCGGGGCCCACCGGGTGCGCACCTGGGTCCCCGGCGAAGCCGCCCTGCTCGACTGGGCCCGCCGGTTCGACTTCGAGCCGAGCCGCCCGGTGTCCTACTCCCTGGCCGACCCGAAGGTCCTGCCGCCGATGCCGGACCTCCCGCCCGGTGTCACCCTGCTCGCGGCTGCGGAGGTCGGCCCCGAGGCGATGTACGAACTGGACCGGGTCACCGTCACCGACGAACCCGGCGACATCGCGATCGAGATGGTGCCCTACGACGAGTGGCTGGCCCTCGACTGGGACGACCCCGACCGGCAGCACGACCTGAGTGTGCTCGCCGTCGTGGACGGGAAGCCGGTGGCGCATACCAACGTGCAGGCCGACCTGTCGACGGGGCGCAGCTGGTCGGGCGGCACCGGTGTCCTCCGGGAGTACCGGGGGCGGGGCCTGGCGAAGCTGGTCAAGTCCGAGTCGCTGCGCCGGGTGGCGGCGGCCGGGATCACGGCGGCGTACACCGCGAACGACGAACAGAACGCGCCCATGCTGGCGGTCAACAACTGGCTCGGCTACCGGGTCACCGCGACCCAGTGGTCCTGTATGAGGACACTGTGATGACGAGATTCACCACCCGACCGTCGACGGTCGACGATGTCGAACACTTCGCCCGGATCCGCGCCGTGGTCACGCCCTGGCTCGGCGCGAGCGTCGCCGCCCAGCGCAACTGGTTCAACACCGCCTCACCGAAGTCGCGGAGCACGCGGGTGTGCGCCGAGGTGGACGGGCAGGTCGTGGGCTTCGCCACCGGCGGGCTCAACGTCACCACCAGCCAGGTCGGCGCCTCCGAACTGACCCTGCTCGTGCACCCCGACTACCGGGAGCTGGGGATCGGCGGGGCGCTGCTCGCCGAGATCGAGGAGCACCTGAAGTCGGTCGGCGCCACCCAGGTCCGGTGCTGGACGAACGACGACGACCGGACCACGGCCTGGGCCAAGCGGCACGGCTTCGTCCAGGGCGCCAGCGACCGGTACTCGGTGGTCGACCCCCGGATGCTGCCCCCGCTGCCGCCCACACCGGACGGTGTCACGGTGCTCGGCCTGTCCGAGGTGACCCCGGAGGCGGTGCACGAGCTGGACACGGCCGCGTTCGCCGACGAGCCCGGGGACGTGCCCTACGACGGCATGCCGTTCGAGGACTTCATGTCCAAGATCTGGAACGGTCCCGACCTCGACAGGTACTCGAGTGTCGTGGCTATCGTGGACGGCATGGCTGTCTCCTCGGTACTCCTCGACGTCAATCCCGAGACCGGCTGGGCGATGTCCGGCGGCACCGGCACGCTGCCCGCCTACCGGGGCCGGGGCCTGGCGAAGCTGCTCAAGTCCGTGTCGTTGCGCCGGGCCGCCGAGGTCGGGGTGACCGCCGCCTACACGAGCAACGACTACTCCAACGGGCCGATGCTCGCGATCAACGACTGGCTCGGGTACGAGGTGACCGCCAGTCAGTGGTCGTGCCTGAAGGACCTCGCGTGACGGGCGGGGCGGGCGATGACCGCGAGACCGTCGACGGCGGTTCCGCGACCCGCGAGGCCGGTGGTGGCCCCGTGGCCGGCGGCGCCGCTGACCTTCCGGTGGTCCGGGACGTCGCCGACGGCGATATCGAGGAGATCAACCTGCTGCGGGCCGAGGTGATGCCGTTCCTGGTGGCGAGCGTCGTGGGCACCCGCGCCGCCCTCGCCGCCACGCCCGAGTGGGTGCGGCTGCGCTGGCAGGTGGCGGAGCTCGACGGCCGGATCGTCGGCTGGACCCGCGCGGGCATGAGCATGTTCACCTCCGAGCCCGGGGCTGCCGACATCGGTGTCGTGGTGCGGCCGGAGTTCCGGCGGCGCGGCATCGGCACGGACCTGCTCAACCGGGGCCTGGCGCACCTGGCGGAGCTCGGCGCGGTGACGGCGCGCGGCCGGGTGTTCGACGAGCCCGAGACCCTGGCGTGGGCCACCCGGCACGGTTTCGGGTCCGGCCCCGGCCACACGGCCCAGATCTCGATCGTCGACCCGCGCGAGGTCACCCAGGCCGTGGCCTGCCCGGAGCACCTCCGGCTGGTGTCGTTCGACGACGTGGACCCCCGCGTCGTGTACGAGCTGGAGAGCGCCACCGGGCCGGACATCCCGACCAACGTGCAGATCGCCCCGATCCCGTACGAGGACTGGCTGCGCGTCGTGTGGGGCAACCCGGACCTGTTCCGGGCGGGCAGCGTGGTGGCGCTCGACGGGGAGCGGGCGGTGGCGTACACGCTGACGATCGCGGACCCGGCGACCGGCCGGTCCTGGACGAACATGACCGGGACGCTGCGGTCGCACCGGGGGCTGGGGCTGGCGAAGATCGTGAAGGTGGAGGCGTTGCGCCGGGCGGCGGCGGCCGGGATCACCCGGGCGTACACCGGTAACGACAGCACCAACGGGCCGATGCTCGCGGTCAACGACTGGTTGGGGTATCGGAAGGCGATGGCGCAGGTCACGGTGGTCCGGAAGCTCTGAACCTCCGGCCGGGGTCGCGCCGGCTTCCCAGCCAGGCCCCCGGTCCCGAAGCCGTGCCTCGGTCCCGAAGCCGTGCCCCGGTCCCGAAGCCGCGCCCCGGTTCCGAAGCGGGCCGCTGGCCTCGAAGCGGGAGTTCCCCGGCGGGATCCCGGTCCCGAGCCGAGCGGCTCCCGGCGGGCCTCTCCGGTTCCCCGGCGGGGCCCGCCGCCGGGGAACCGGAAGCTCAGGCGTCCCGCAGCCGGTACCTCTGCACCTTGCCCGTGGACGTCCGCGGCAGCGCGGCGAGGAACTCGACCACCCGCGGCATCTTGTACGGCGCGATCTCCCGCCGGCAGTGTTCCCGCAGCTCGTCGGCCTTCGCCGCGTCGCCGGTCACCCCGGGCGCCAGCACCACGTAGGCCGCGACGACCATCGTGCGCTCGTCGTCGGGCAGCCCCACCACCGCGCATTCGAGCACGTCCGGGTGCGTGAGCAGCGCCCACTCCACCTCGGGCGGGGCGATGTTGATCCCGGCAGAGATGATCATGTCGTCGCTGCGCGCCTGGTACCAGAAATAGCCGTGTTCGTCGCGCAGGTAGGTGTCGCCGGTGAGGTTCCAGCCGTTCTGCACGTAGACGGCCTGCCGGTCGTCGGCCAGGTAGCGGCACCCGGTCGGACCCTTCACCGCGAGCCGGCCGACCACGTCCGGCCCGACCTCGTTGCCGTCCTCGTCCAGCACCGTCGCCACGAAGCCGGGCACCGGCTTGCCGGTCGAGCCCGGCCGGATGTCGTCGCCGGTCGCCGAGATGAAGATGTGCAGCAGTTCGGTGGCCCCGATGCCGTCGATCATCTTGATCCCGGTCGCCTCGTGCCAGGCCTCCCAGGTCGCCTTGGGTAGCGGCTCACCAGCGGAAACACACTTTTTCAGGTACGGAAGCCCGGGCAGTTGGGCCAGCATCGCCCGGTACGCCGTCGGCGCCGTGCACAGGATCGTCACCTTGTGCTCGACGACGGCCGGCAGCAGTACGTCGGGTGTGCCCTTCTCCAGCAGCACCGTCGAGGCCCCGGCCCGCATCGGGAAGATCACGAGCGCGCCGAGCCCGAAGGTGAAGCCGAGCGGGGGCGAGCCGGCGAACACGTCGTCGGCGTCGGGCCGCAGTACCTGGGTGGAGAAGGTGTCCGCGATGGCGAGCACGTCGCGGTGGAAGTGCATGGTGGCCTTCGGCCGGCCGGTGGTGCCCGAGGTGAACGCGAGCAGCGCCACGTCGTCGGCGGCCGTCGCCACGTTCGCGAACTGTTCGGACTTCTTGGTGGCCGCCGCGATCAGGTCGCCGAACAGCACGACGTTGTCCAGGCCGCACGGGAACCGGTCGTCCACGAGGGACAGGTTCACCGCGGCGATCTCCTCGATCACCTCCAGCTCGTGGTCGCGGAGCAGCGCCATGGTGGTGACCGCGACGCCACCGGCCTTGATGACGGCGAACCAGCAGGCCACCAGCCAGGCGTTGTTCGGCGCGCGGAGCAACACCCGGTTGCCGGGCACCAGGCCGAGGTCGTCGACCAGCACGTTGGCGACCTGGTTGGCGCGGGCGAGCAGTTCCGCGTAGGTCCAGGTCTCCGAGGGGGTGATCAGGCACGGTCGACCGAGGTCGGGTGCCATGTCGAGCAGCTCGACGGCGCAGTTGAGCCGGTCGGGGTAGTCGAGGAGGAGAAGTTCGGGCCACTGTTCCACCGGCGGTAGGTGGTCGCGCGCGAACGTGTCGACGTGGGCGGTCGGCGACAGATCCATATCTCGAAGTATTCCGTTCTTGTGACGGGAGTCAAGGCCACACGACATATATCGTGGGTCCGTGAGCCCCCGCGCCTTGATCGTGACCGTCTATGGCCTGTACGCCCGGGAAACCGGCGGTTGGCTCTCGATTGCCGCCCTGATCCGGATCCTCGCCGAACTCGGGGTGGACGAACCCGCCGTCCGCTCGGCGATCTCCCGGCTCAAGCGGCGCGGCCTGCTGGAGCCCCGCAAGGTCGCCGGCGCCGCCGGGTACGCGCTGACCCCCGAGGCCGGCCAGCTCCTCCGCGAGGGCGACGAGCGGATCTTCCACCCGCGCCCGGCGAAGCTCGACGACGGCTGGGTGCTGGTGATCTTCTCCGTGCCCGAGACCGAGCGGCAGCGCCGGCACACCCTGCGCTCCCAGCTCACCCGGCTCGGGTTCGGCACCGCCGCGCCGGGGGTGTGGGTCGCGCCGGCCCACCGGTACGCGACCGTCCGCGAGATGCTCGACCGGATGGATCTGTCACAGTATGTAACGCTCTTCGTGGGCAGTACCCCGATGGAACCGGACATCCAGACCTGGTGGGACCTCCCGGAACTCCGCGCCCTCTACGAGGACTTCCTGGGCGTCTACGGCACGGTCGGCGGCGACAACCCCCTGGCCGACTGGGTCCGCGCGCTCACCGCCTGGCGCCGCCTGCCGTACCTCGATCCCGGACTTCCGGTCGAACTCCTCCCCGCCGACTGGCCCGGCACGGCGGCCGCCGAGCTGCTGCACGACCTGGAGGCCAAACTGGCCCGCCCCGCGCATGAGCAGGCGACGCGGCTGGTGAGCTAGCTTTAGGGCATGCTCCAGGACCAGTACGGTCGGGTCGCCACGGACCTGCGCGTCTCCCTCACGGACCGCTGCAGCCTCCGGTGCACCTACTGCATGCCCCCCGAGGGCCTGCCGTGGCTCCCGTCCGCCGACATCCTGACCGACGCCGAGATCATCCGACTGGTGGGCATCGCGTCCTCCCTGCTGGGAATCACCGAGGTGCGCTACACCGGCGGCGAGCCCCTGCTCCGCCCCGGCCTGGTCGAGATCGTCCGCAACACCCCGGTGCACACGTCGCTGACCACGAACGCGATCGGCCTGACCCGGCTGGCGGCCCCGCTCGTCGAGGCGGGGCTGAACCGGGTGAACGTCTCCCTCGACACCCTCGACCGCGAGACGTTCAAGAAGCTCGCCTTCCGCGACCGGCTCGCCGACACCCTCGACGGGATCGCCGCAGCGGCCGCCGCCGGCCTGCGCCCCGTGAAGATCAATACGGTCCTGCTCCGCGACCAGAACGCCCACGAGGCCCCTGACCTGCTGGCGTTCGCCCTGGAACACGGCTACGAGCTGCGCTTCATCGAACAGATGCCGCTCGACGCCCAGCACGGCTGGCACCGCGAGAACATGATCACCGGGGACGAGATCCTGGCGTCCCTCGCGACCCGGTTCACGCTCACCCCCGACCTGGCCACCGTCCGCGGCTCCAACCCGGCCGAGACCTGGCTGGTCGACGGCGGCCCGGCGAAGGTCGGCGTCATCGCGAGCGTCACCCGCCCGTTCTGCGGCGACTGCGACCGGACCCGGCTCACCGCCGACGGCCAGGTCCGCAACTGCCTGTTCGCCCGGGGCGAGACGGACCTGCGCGGGCCGCTGCGGGCCGGCGCGGCCGACGAGGACATCGCGGAGCTGTGGCGCAAGGCGATGTGGGGGAAGCTGCCGGGGCACGGGATCGACGATCCGACGTTCCTGCAGCCGGACCGGCCGATGTCGGCGATCGGGGGCTGAGGGTGCCGAGTGTGACTGTGCGCTACTTCGCGGGGGCCCGCGCGGCCTCGGGAACGACGGCCGAACCTGCCGTGGCCGACAGCCTGGGCGAGTTGTTGGAGCTGCTGGGCCAGCGGCACGGTGAGCCGTTGACGAAGGTGCTGACCTCGGCGTCGTACCTGGTCAACGAGGTGTCCTGCCGCGACCGTGCCGCCCCGCTGCCGGCCGACGCCACGGTCGACGTGCTGCCCCCGTTCGCGGGCGGCTGACCCCCAAGACCATTGTCCGGGTACGCCACGCGCGTGCCCGCCTCTCTCCAGCCGGCAGCCCGCGAGCCCTCCTTTCCACCCAGCGGGCGCCACGCGTTCGTCCAGCCGGCACCACGCGCGACCCCACCCGTCCCAGCCGGCACACTGGTCGGACGCGCCTGAGGAGGTACCCATATGTTCGCGTTGGTGGTGCGGTTCGACTGCCGCGATGAGGCGGCAGCGGCGGAGTTCGACGAGCTGACCGCCGGGGCGGTCGCCCAGATCACGGCGAAGGAGCCGGGAACCCTGGTGTACGCCACCCACCGCGTGGACGGCGAACCCCTGGCCCGTGTCTTCTACGAGATGTACCGCGACCGCGAGGCGTTCCAGTCCCACGAGGACGCCCCGCACGTCCGGGAGTTCCACGCGAGAAAGAACCCACTGCTGGTCGGCGAGCCCCGGGTCGAGTTCCTGACCCCGGCGTCAGCGAAGGGCCTGGTCTAGGGTCGGCCACGGCTCCGAGGAGGGCTCGACGCCCCCTCGGAGCCGCCGAACGGTTACGTGCCCCAGGCCTCGAACTCGTAGATCCGGGCCGCCGGATCGGTGTTCTGGGTAGGCGTGGTCACGTTCAACCGGACATACCGCGCGCTCACCGTCACCGGATGCGTCGAGGTACTGGCCGTGTTCGCCGACACCGTCACCGCCGTGGACCACGGATCACTCGTGGACGAACGGGTCTGGATCGTGAACGCCTTCGTGTTCCACGACGTCGACTCCCCGCCGGCCCCCGCGTGCTTCACCACGAACTGCGTCAACGCCCGCGAGGACCCCAGATCCACCTCCAACCACTTCGTCCCGGACGCCAGCGCACACCACTTGTCGGTGTTGCCCCCGTTGACGGTTCCGTTGACCGCCTTCGCGGCCCCCTCGTTGGCGTTGCAGGAGCTGGAGGCGGTGGCGGGCCGGTTCAGCGCCAGGTTCGACGAGGTGGGGGTCCCGGTCCACGACACGGTGGTGGTCGCGGCGACCGACCGGCCGAGGGTCGCCGACACCGCCTCCACCTCGATCGTCGTGGAGCTCTCGGTGCCGACCCGGTCGAGGCGGGGCACGTAGTACACGTCGTTGCCGGTGCCGCCCAGGTACGTGCGGGTGCTGTCCGGGTTGCGGCGGTAGACGTTGTAGCGGGGTGCCGTGCCGGTCCAGGCCAGGCGCAGGGCCTTGCTGGTCGAGGACACGTCGGTCGTCCCGGTCACCGACAGCGAGACCGGGGCGGAGGGGGTGCTGGCCGAGTCGTACACCGAGAGCTGGCCGACCCGGATCGAGTAGTTGGTGACGGAGCCGCCCACCGACAGGCCGAGCTGCGCGATGGTCTTCCCGGCGTAGCCGGACAGGTCCAGCTCCCTGGTCTCCCAGCCGGTGCCCGTGGTCGAGCCGAGCGGCAGGGTGACGAACGAGGTCGGCGCGTCGGTGAACGCCACGGCGGCGGACAGGTTCGTCGCCCCGGCCGCAGGGGTCTTCACGGTGAGCGCCAGTTTCGTGGCCGCCGACACCGGGAGTTGTGCCTGGTAGAGCCGGATCGTGTTGGTGGCGTTCAGGGTCCCGGAGATCAGGAGCGAGGAGCCTCCGTTGTACGCGTCCGCGAAGTCCAGCGCCGGGGTCAGCTTCGCCCCGGTCGAGGACACGAGCCACCGGTAGGTCGGCAGCACGTCCTGGAGCGCGAGATTGTTCCAGCCGCCGGTCGCGAGCCGGGTCCCGTCGACGGCGTAGCTGGTGCCCTGCCCGGTGTTGAAGCTGGTCGTGAACGGCAGCGAGGTGACAGGTGTGGACTCGGCCACATAGTTGGCGAGGCCCTTCCATGCGGACGTGGTCGTGGTGTTGGACGGGTCGTTGTTGGCCCCGATCCAGTACCGGGCGTCGCGGGTCATGAAGTCCGCCCGGCCGGTGGAGGACTTCCAGGTCCACTCCGGACGGTAGATGCCCAGGGAGGTGGTGTGCGCGGCCCCGGCCGGGAAGAGGTTGCCCCAGCCGACCGAGCTGTTGTAGCCGTTGGCCTCGGTGTCGATGCCGGCGTAGAGGTCGTACCTGCTGCGGCCGAGCGTGCCGGCGTAGGAGCCGGAGGTCGGCAGGGACGAGCCCCAGTTGAAGTTGAGGAACATCGAGTCGGAGACCCGGGTCGAGCCCTCCTGGAGGAAGGAGTCGTTGGACGAGTTGAGGGCGTCCTGCCAGGAGATGGAGCCCGATTCGACCATCGAGTCGTACCACATGAACTGGGTCGGAAAGGTCCGGC
This sequence comes from Longispora urticae, assembly GCF_053902585.1. Taxonomy (NCBI): domain Bacteria; kingdom Bacillati; phylum Actinomycetota; class Actinomycetes; order Micromonosporales; family Micromonosporaceae; genus Longispora; species Longispora urticae. The sequence continues at coordinate 108,197 of NZ_JAQZSH010000002.1, read as the reverse complement.
CGTACTTCATGAAGGACCGGATCGACGTGGCCAGCGCGGCGTCGCCCCCGCCGGTCTCCTGGTTGATGAACCAGCCGTCGAAGCCGTAGTACTGGGCGACCTGGTTGAGCTTGTCGGCCACCGGGTAGGTCGAGCCGGACTTGACCACGAAGTCGCGCACCCACTGGAGCTGGCCGCCGTACGCGGTCGGCGGGAAGAACACGGTGCCGTACACCTTGACGCCGTTGCGGTGCGCGGCGTCGATCACGGTCGGGTTCGGGGCGAGGATCAGGCCCTCGCCGGCCGAGCCGCCCCAGAAGACCAGGGTGTCGACGTACTGCCAGTACCCGAACGCGTAGTAGTTCTCGTCCAGGGCGCCGGCCGACGGGTTGCCGGACGTGGGCGCGAACGCCGCGAGGGAGGCGATCCGGCCCTCCCCGGCGCGGGCGTTGGCGTTGGCCTTGAGCGCGGCGTTCTGCGTCCTCGGCTTCAGCGGGACCTTCGAGCGGTTGAACCTCGCGTCCGGGTCGGTGGCGGGGTCCCAGTTCAGGATGGTGCTGGGGTGCCAGTAGGAGGCGTAGGGCTGGACGGCGGCAGCGGCGGCGGGAGTGACAGCCGTCGCCGGCGGGGCGGCCCCCACCAGGGCCACCCCGGCGGCGACCACCACGGCCACCAGCATTCTCGACAGTTTCATGACGACGAACTCCTATCCCTTGAGAGCGCCCTCCCCAAGGCCACGGAAGAAGTACTTCTGGAGCGAGAAGAACAGGGCCAGCAACGGCAGGACGGAGATCATCGTCCCGGCGGCCACGAGCCTTTGGTCGTTGGAGAACGTCCCCGACAGGTACTGCAACCCGACCGTCAGTGTGTACTTGTCCGGGTCCGAAAGGATGATCAGCGGCCAGAGGAAGTCGTCCCAGGCCGCCATGAAACTGAGCAGCGCCACCACCGCGAGGGTCCCCTTCACGCTGGGCAGCGCGATCCGCCGGAACCGTTGCCACGCGTTGGCCCCGTCCATCACCCCGGCCTCCTCGACCTCCCGGGGCAGCGCCAGGAACGCGTTGCGCAGCAGGAGCACGTTGATCGCGCCCGCACAGCCGGGCAGCCACACCCCGGCGAGCGTGTCGGCCAGTCCCATGCCGCGCACGGTGAGGAACACCGAGATGAGCACCGCCTCGCCGGGGATCAGCAGGGTGGACAGGAACAGCAGGGTCGCGATCCGCCGGCCACGGAACCGGAACCGGGCCAGCGCGTAGCCGCCCATGCCCGCGAACAGGCAGTTGCTGACGACGGAGGCGATCCCGACCATGAGCGAGTTGAGCGCGTACCGCCAGACGGGGATGACCTCGCCGACCTTCGCGTAGTTCTCCAGCGTGGGCTCGGAGGGCAGGAAGTGCGGCGGGTACGTGTAGATGTCCTCGGTGGGGGCCTTCAGCGAGGTGGACAGCTGCCAGAGGAAGGGCCCGATCGAGAGCAGGAAAACCAGGACCAGCAGGGTGTACCGGAGCGCCAGCTCGCCCTTCGACGTCTTGTTCACGCCCGGTCCTCCGCCCGGTTGACGCGCATCAGCGCGATGGCGAAGCCCAGGGTGATCACGAACAGGACCAGCGACAACGCGCTCGCGTACCCGACGCTGCCGTCCAGGCCGCGGCCGACCATCTGGATCAGGAACACGATCGTGATGGACTGCTGCCCGGGGCCGCCGGAGCCGTTGGACATCACGTAGATCTCGGTGAACACCCGGAACGCCGAGATCGCCGACAGGGTGCCGATCAGCACCATCGTGGGGCGCAGCATGGGGATCGTGATGCTCCGGAACCGGCGGAGTGCGCCCGCGCCGTCCAGGGCGGCGGCCTCGTGCAGTTCGGTGGGGGAGTTCGCGAGGGCGGCCAGGTAGATGACCATGTAGTAGCCGAGACCCTTCCACACGGTCACGGCCATGGTGGAGAACAGCAGCAGCTGGCTGTCGGTGAGGAACCCGATCGGCGCGTTGATCCACTCCAGGCCCTCGAGCACCCCGTTGACCAGGCCCTGGGTGCCCAGTGCCCAGCTCCACACCAGCCCGACGACGACGCCGGAGGCCACGACCGGGGTGTAGAACGCCGCCCGGAACGCCGCGATGCCCGGGATCTGCTTCACGACGAGCATCGCGAGGAAGAGCGGCAGAATAACCATGAGGGGTACGACGACGACCATGAACAACGTGCTGTTCTGCAACGCGATCCAGAACTGGCCGTCCCCGACCATCTCCCTGTAGTTGTCCGTCCCGACGAACCGGCCGCCGCCGAGCGGGGTGGCGTTGGTGAAGGACAGCACGATCGTGTTCAGGAACGGGAACAGCGAGAACATGACCGTGGTGAAGAGCGGGACCGCGAGGAACACCCACGGGGTGAACCAGAGGTTGCGGCGGACGCCGGGCCGGGTGGCCCGACGTCCGACGGTGGTCTGTGCGGCCACTAGGAACCCGCGGTCAGCAACTGGTTGCAGTCGGCGACGGCGGTGTCCAGGGCGTCCTTGGCGGACTTGGTACCCATCATCGCCAGCCCGACCTCGCGCTCGAACACCTTGCTCATCCGGTCGGAGAACTGCGCCGGGGTGTACGCCACCGCGTCCTTGATCTGCTTGCCCATCTCGATCCGGTACTTCTCCTCGTCCGCGTTCCTGTCGGCGCGCGCGGTGGAGAAGAACGGGTCGTCGTACGACTTCGGGCTGCTCGGGAAGATGGTGACGATCTTCGCGAACTTGGTCTGGTTCTCGGGGTTGGTCACGAAGTGCGCGAGCTCCAGGGCGGCGCGCTTGTTCTTGGACTTCGCGGACACCGACAGCCCCAGGATGTACATGTTGCTGTGCCCGGTGTTGGTGAGCTGCGGCGCGATGGCCACGTTCGGGTACAGCGTCGGCGCGTTCTGCTTGATCTCGGTCAGGAAGCTCGCCGAACCGGGGACCAGCGCGATCTTGCCGGCGAGGAAGTCGGTGTTGGACTTCGCGCCGTCGCGGGTGAGCGCGTCCGGCGGCATGGCCCCGGCCTTGAACAGGTCCACGTAGTCCTGGAGGGCCTGCACGCCCTCGGGGGTGTTGAAGGTGAACTTCGTGCCGTCGGCGTTCATCACCTGCACCCCGTGCAGCGCGAGGTCGACGAGCCCGGGCTTGGCGGACAGCGCCCACACCTTGCCGTCGCTGGCCTTCGCGATCTTCATCCCGAAGTCCTTGAACTCGCCGAACGTCTTCGGCGTCTGGTTCGGGTCGACGCCGGCCTGCTGGAGGAGCGACCGGTTGATGAAGTTGCCGCCGGTGGTCAGATACCACGGGAAGCCGTAGTTGCCGCCCTTGCCCGGGATCTCGTAGGCCTTCCAGGATCCGGGGGTGTAGTCGTCCTTCGCGCCGGGCAGCGCCGTCTCGTTGTTGAGCAGCAGCCCCTGCCTGCTCATCGGCAGCGCGTTGTCGGCGCCGATGTTGACGACGTCGGGCATGGTGCCGGCGGCGGCGTCGGCGAGGATCTTCTGCTGGTAACCGTCCGGCGGCAGGTCGATCCACTTGACCGTCGTCCCGGGGTACTTCTTCTGGAAGTCGTCGATCATTCCCTGGATGTAGTCGGTGAACTTCGGCTTGAGCGACAGGGTGAGGAAGCTGACCTCGCCCTTGACCTCGCCGGTCACCGCGCCCTCCGTGGTGCCCTTGTCGCCGCTGCCGCCGAGGCCGCACCCTGTCGCGGCGAGTGCCACGGCGGCGAGGGCCGCGACGAGGCGGATCTGAACCCGGAACATGTCTCTCCCCACTCTGGACTGGTCGTGGGCGGAACCGTATTCCCCGAATGACAACGATGTCAAGACTGCGCGACGAGGTTGTCACCCCTAAGGACCATCGATGGGTACGCGCTCGCGCGGGCTCGCTGGTCAGCGAATTTGTGTCGATTCACCGCGGCTATGCGGCCGGAATGTCACGGCTTGCGCGGCTGGGGAACTGTGGCCGGGTGGTTCGCCGGCGGCCAGGCTCGGTAGGTGTCCGGCGCGCCGGCGCCAGCCCCCGGCGAGCCTGGCCCCGGGATCGCCGGGGCGCCTGCCGGGACGGCGTGGAAAACGTGCTGGCCCGGCCCCGTGGTAGACACCGCTACCACCGGACCGGGCCACATATCCCCCTGAAAAATCCCCACGGCCCCGCCGCCGTGAAGACCCCTCCGTGGACTCAGAGCCTGACCACTCCGACTCCACATGAAGGAAGAGTCACTTCACCCCCGATGGGTTCCCCACTGAGAGTGACGCTGGACACAGTCCCCCGGAACCGGGCCGTAACGGACTCCCGGCCGGGATTCACCAGCCACGCGTACCGGGCGCCCGACGAGTGTTCGATCGTGTCCACCAGGACCCGCGGATCGTCCACCGACACCTCCACGGTGACCCCGGCGACGGCGGCCAGCGCGCGGTACAGGCGCCAGGTCGGGTCGGGGTTCGCGTTGGGCCGGTACGCCGCGAACGCCTCCACCGGGATCGTCGACAGCACCATCCGGCCGGCGCCGACCTCGGTGACCAGCAGCGCCGGGTGCCCGTCGGAGTCCCGGGCGATGACGGTGGCCCGACCGGGGCTGACCGGCAGCCGGGACCGGGTGTGCTCGGAGCCGCCGACCGGGAACGCCAGCGTGCTGCCGGCGGGGATGTCCCCGAAGTCCCGCTCGAACGTCCACAGCACCACGGGCGTGCCCTCGGCCGGCTCGGCGGCTCCGGCGAGGGGCGGCCGGACCGGGTCCGCCCCGGAAGCGCCGGCCGAGCCCGCGACGTCCGCACCCGGAACCGCGCCCGAGCCTGACGCCGAGCCCGGGGTCGGGACCGTCACCACCGGGTCGATCTGCCCGTAGAACAGCTCCGACTCCACACCGAACACCTCGTCCGGCCGCCACCACGGCCCCCGCTGGTGGATGTCCACCCCGGCGAAGTAGCTCGCGTACACGGTCGCCCCGGCCTCGGCGCGGGCCCGCAACGCACCCCACGTGGGCAGCTGCAACGCCTTGGCGCACGGCACGAGCCACAGCTTCGCCGACTGGTCCCCCAGCTCCCGCTCCCGGACCACGGCCGGCGCCAGGTCGGCGGCCCGCGCGGAGATCCAGGACTGGAAACCACACTCCCCGACGGGTACGGAGTCCTCCTGCACCGTCATCGGCAGGTCCTCGTCGAGGTACGAGCTGATCAGCAGCCCGACCTCCGACGGCACCCGGGTGCACCCGGCGAAGTCCACCGCGTCGAGCAGCTCCCGGAACCGCTTCAGCTCGCCGAGCGCCGGCTTCGGGACACCGTCGGGGGTGGTGAGGCCGAAGCCCACCTCGTACCCCCGGAAGGTGTATGGCCTTTGATCCGGCAACGCGAAGTCGGTGTTGTTCCAGGCGATCCAGCCGGACGCGCCGGCGAGCAGGGAGGTGGCGAGCACGACCCGGTACACGTCGGCGACGTGCTTGTCCGCGCTGAACGTGGACGTCGCGCCGAACTCCTCCAGGATCACGGGCAGCCCGGCCGTCTGGGAGAGCTCGCAGGCCCACGCGTGCCGGAGGAGGAGGCGGGTGACGTCGTCGCCCATCGGGTACACGTGCGGGCCGGCGAAGTCGATGGTCTCGCGTAGCTCCTGGAGCCGGTAGCCGTTGTCGCGGCCGGACACCTCCAGGCCCCAGGCGCCGTCGCCGAGGCTGACCGGCTGGGTCGCGCCGGCCGCCCGGACGGCCTGGGTGCAGATCCGGGCCCAGGCGAGCACGTCGGCGTGGTCGGGCGGCCCGACCCGGAACTCGTCGGCGTACTGCGGCATCTCGTTGGAGATCAACCAGCCGACGATGTTGGGCTCGTCCTTGAGCGCCCTGGTGACGGTGTGGATGTAGTACGCCTGCTGGCCGAGCATCCAGCCATCGGTGTACAGATCACGACCGTTACGCCACGGTACGTCATAGTTCTCGCCGGACATGTGGCCCACGAGGAAGGTCGGCACGACCCCGATGTCGTACTCGGCGGCGATCCGCGCGAACCGGACCTGGAGCGCGAGCCCGTCGGGGTCCACGAAGTCCGGCCGGGGCATCAGGTCGGGCCAGAAGCAGAAGTTGCGCACCGTGTCGAGGCCGTGGTCAGCCAGAACGGCGAGTTCGCGGCGCACCGTGACTTCGTCGAAGTCGCGCCACATGAACGGGCCCCCGGCGGCGGACCAGTAGTTCGCGCCGAGCCACACGCGGTCGCCGGGCAGCCGGCGTAAGGATCGTTTCAGCACTCTGTGATCAGACAACGTTGTCTCTGGCGCTGTCAACTACGCTTAGCACTCATGACAGCCGTCACTCCTCCCAGGCGCCCCACCATGAAAGACGTGGCGGCGCAGGCCGGCGTCGCCCTGAAGACCGTCTCCCGCGTCGTCAACGGCGAACCGGGGGTCGGCCCGGGCACCCTGGCCCGCGTCGAGCAGGCGATCATCGAGCTCGGATACCGCCGCAACGAGAGCGCCCGCCAGCTCCGCAGCGGCCGGGCCGGCACCCTCGCCATGGTCGTCAGGGACATCGCCGACCCCTTCTTCGCCGCCATCGGCCGCGCCGTCGAGATGACCGCGCACCGCGACGGCCAGGTCGTCATGATCGGGTCGACCCACGAGGACCCCAAGCGCGAACGCGAGGTGGCCCTGGCCTTCTGCGCCCGCCGCCCCGACGCGCTGATCCTCGCCCCGATCGCCGACTCCCAGGACTACCTGCACCCCGAGGTCGAGGCCGGCCTGCCCGTCGTCGCCATCGACCGCCCGGCGCACGGCATCCTCGCCGACACCGTGCTGTCCGACAACGTCGGCGGGATCCGGGCGGCCGTCGACCACCTGGTCAGCCACGGCCACCGCGTGATCGGGTACCTGGGCGACGACCCCGTCGTCTACACCGCCCGCGAGCGGGTCGACGCGTTCCGGGCGGCGCTCGTCGAGCACGGGATCGTCCCCGACGAGTCCCTGATCCGGCTCGCGGCGCCGACGCCGGAGGGGATCGCCCGGTCGCTGGGGGAGCTGCTGGGGGCGGGAGCCGAGGTGCCGGCCGGGGCCGTCACCGCCCTGCTCACCGCCAACAACCGGATCACCGCCGAGGTGCTCCGCCAGCTCCCGGGCATGCCGCACCGCCCGGCCCTGATCGGCTTCGACGACCTGGAACTCGCGGACCTGATCACCCCGGGCCTGACCGTCATCGCCCAGGACGCGGAGGGCATCGGGCGCGCCGCGATGGAACTCCTCGACTCCCGTCTGGCGGATCCGAGGCTCCCGGCCCGCGAGGTCCGGATCCCGACCCGCCTGATCGTCCGGGGCTCGGCCGAGTAGCCCACGCGGTGATCACCCACCCGGCACTCTTCCCGTGCCGAGCGTGCGGTGATCACCGCCGACCTGGGCGAACCCCCCGCTCGGGCACGTGCAACTCGCAGCGGCCGTCCACGCACCGGCGTTCCAGGCGGCCCTTCGAGATCGTCTGGACCAGCCCGATGGTCCAACACGTCGGGCACCCGCGCAGCGCGACCAGCCCGACCGGGGCCAGCAGCAGGCTGACCGGCCCCACCACCGGCAGGAGCGCGATCGCGCCGACCAGGGCGCCGAACCCCACCGTCCCCCGGGCGAGGTGCCGCAGCACCGAGGTACTCGCGAAGCTGCTATCCATCGATGTCACCGCCCCCGGCCGGTTCCAGGTTCCGCCGGACCAGCAGCCGCGCCCGGTGCAGGCGGGACTTCATCGCGGCCGTGCTCAGCCCGAGCGCGTCCGCGACCGTCCGGCCCGGGTGGCCCTGGATGTCGCGCATGATCAGGACCTGGCGGAGCTCGCCCGGCAGCGCGGCCACCGCCGCGGCCACGCGTTCCGCCTCCAGGCGGCGGAGGATGTCGTCCTCCAGGTGCTCCGTGGCGCTCTCGGCGGGCTCGCGGAACCGGAACGCCGTTCTCGTCCGCCGCAGGCACTCGTTGCGCACGATCCGGAACATCCACGAGCCGAGCGCGGCGGTCGCCCGCAGCATGCCGATCTTGCGGTACAGGATGATCAGGGCCTCCTGTGCGGCGTCCTCCGCGTCGTGCGGTGACGCGCACAGCGAATGGGCGAAGCGCATCACGTGGGGGTACGACCCGGACACGAGCGCCGAGATCGAGTCGACGTCCCCGCGCTGCGCGGCCAGGACCAGGTGCTCGCTGGGCCAGCGGGTCTCAGCCACGACGCCGCTTCCGGATCAGTACGACGGTGCACACGCACACGAGGATCGCACCGCAGGCGATGAGGGCGGTAGTCATGACAACCTCCAGGTCGGGGCCGACGGGGCTGTCGGCGTACCCATAAGAGGTGCCCGGACCCGGAAAGGATTCGCCACCGGGCCGGTACCAGTCAAGATCAAGATCTGGTGATGGTTACGCCGCGTTTCCGGGCCGGCGCGCGGCGGCACCTCGAAGGCGAGGTGCCGGGACCCGGTACCGCACGAACATTCTCGGTACCATTTCCGGTACCAAATATGGTACCTTTTTTGGTACGAGTTGGAGGTTGGGAATGTCTGCTGCCATCAGTGCGAGCGAGGCGCGTAAGACATTGTTCCCGCTCATCGAGCGGGTCAACGATGACCACACGCCCATCGAGATCGTCTCCAAGCGCGGCAATGCCGTGCTGGTCAGCAAGGAGGACTGGGATTCGATCATGGAGACCAACTACCTGCTGCGCACGCCCGCCAACGCCCGGCGCCTGATGGAGAGCGTCGACCAGTGGCGGTCGGGCAACGCCAGGGAGCGTGACCTGGGCGTCGAAGAGTGAAACTCACCTGGACCGACCACGCCTGGGACGACTACCTGCACTGGCAGACCCAGGACCGCAAGACCCTCAAGCGCATCAACGCCCTGATCTCTGACATCAAGCGGGATCCGGACGGGCCGGGCATCGGCAAACCGGAGATCCTTCGGAACAACCTGGCCGGTCTGCGGTCACGGCGCATCGACGACGAGCACCGCCTGGTGTACGCGGTCGAACAAGGCGAGATCACGATCATCTCCTGCCGATACCACTACGAGTGAGCCCCGGCCACCCGGCGGGCCACGCCTCCCAGTCGGTGAGGTCCGGCGGCACCTCGAAGGCGAGGTGCCGGGATGCGGTACCGGTCGGACAATGGTTTCCATGCCGCTCCTCACCGATCCCGTCCTCGTCTCCGGCGCCCTCGCGAACCTCCCTCACCCGGTCCTGACCGGCGACGGCCTCACCCTGCGCCCCTGGCGCCCCGCCGACGCCCCCGCCGTCCGCGCGGCCTACGCCGATCCCGGCATCCAACGCTGGCACGCCCGCAGCATGACCGCCGCCGAGGCCAGGGCGTGGATCACCTCCTGGCCCGCCCGGTGGGAGCTGGAGAGCGGGGCGGGCTGGGCGGTGACCGACGACTCCGGCGTACTCGGCCAGATCAGCCTCCGCCGCCTGCACCTGGCGGAGGCCTTCGCGGAGATCTCCTACTGGGTACTCCCCGCCGCGCGCGGCCGCCGGGTCGCCACCCGCGCGCTGGCCACCCTCACCGCGTGGTGCTTCGGAGAACTCGGCCTGCACCGGCTGGAGGTCGAGCACTCGACGCTGAACACCGCGTCCTGCGGGGTGGCCGTGGCCGCGGGCTTCCCGGCCGAGGGCACCAAGCGTGCCGGGGCGCTGCACGCGGACGGCTGGCACGACATGCACCTGCACGCGCGCCTGGCCGACGACCCGCGCCCGAAGGAGTAGCCGGCACCACGGCCGCCCCTCGACCCGGTCGCGCCTAGAATTCCGCAAATGGAGCAGAACGAGTGGGTCTTTGGCGACGGCGGAAAGATTGTCAGCAAGGAGGAGATGATCGCGGCGCTCGGTCCGGGCGCGCAGCCGCCGACGTTCACCGCGTTCGGCGGGCCGCAGGCCGAGTGGTGCGCGGAGACCTGGCAGAGCGCGAAGGAGCCGTACACCTACGGGGTGTACGCCGACGGGCCGGTCCCCTTCGCCGTACTCCTCGAAGACTGCCCCGACCTGGAGTCCGCGCAGGTCGCGAGCAGCGAGGTGCTGGCCCGGATCATCCTGACCTGCGTCGGCGAGGGCAACGCCAAGCCGGCCCTGCACTGGCGGCGGGACACGGGTGACGAGGTGGCCGTGGTGCCCACCGCGGACACCGAGAACGGCGAGATCGAGTGGTACGGGGTGACGTGCCTCGGCGGGCAGCACTGGCAGTACAACAGCGGGAACGACCTGAACGGCGCGCGCCGCACGGTCGCCGAGGCGGTGCTGTCCTACGGCCTGATCGACGAGGAGGACGAGGACATGCTGCCCCAGGACCGGCGCGACCTGAAGAGCATCCTCGCGCTGGAGGCGTGGGCCACCCACGTGCTCGCGGAGGACACCCGGCAGCGCGCCCAGGGCGTGCACGGCTTCCTGGTCGGGGCCGAGGAGGTCCGCGAGATCCTGAAATAAGGCGCTTGACCCTCACGCCACGGGAGGCCGCAGGCTGGTTCTCGACAGAGGGGGAACGATGGGGTACTCGGTGGGTCAGGTGGCGAAGTTCGCCGGCGTGACGGTGCGGACGCTGCACCACTACGACGAGATCGGGCTGCTGTCGCCGAGCGGGCGCACGCGGGCCGGCTACCGGCGGTACGACGACGCGGATCTCGAACGGCTGCAGAGTCTGCTGTTCTACCGGGAGCTCGGGTTCCCCCTGGAGGAGATCGCCGCCATCCTCGGCGATCCGGACGTCGACGCGACCGCGCACCTGCGGCGTCAGCGGGAGCTGCTGCTCCACCGGATCGGCCGGCTACAGGACATGGTGGCGGCGGTCGAGTTCGCGATGGAGGCGAGACAGGTGGGTGTCCAGATGACCCCGGAGGAGCGGTTCGAGGTGTTCGGGGAGCACGACCCGGCCCGGTACGAGGACGAGGTGCGGGAGCGGTGGGGCGACACCGACGCGTACAAGGAGAGTGAGCGGCGGACGAGGTCGTACACCAAGGAGGACTGGCTGGTCATCAAGGGCCAGGCGGCCAGCATCAACCAGCGGCTGGCCCTGGCGATGACCAGCGGGATCCCGGCCGGGGACCCGCAGGCGATGGACCTCGCGGAGGAGCACCGCCAGCACATCACCCGGTGGTACTACGACTGCACCTACGAGATCCACCGTGGACTGGCCGAGATGTACGTCGCCGACCCGCGGTTCACGGCCACCATCGACGCGGACGGCGCGGGCCTGTCGGTCTACGTGCGCGCGGCGATCCTGGCCAACGCGGAGCGCGCGGAGCGGTAGTACCGCGTGAGTTGTACGCCCCGGGCGGAGTACCACCCGGGGTGTACTGCTTGTTCAACTCCGTGCTGGATGCCCCGACACCAGGCGATCCGTAACCTTCGACGCGCCCCGGACTGACCGGTCCACCGCTCGGTCGGCTCCGGACGCGAAGGGAGCCTCGATGTCGGAAGACGGTCGGCCGTGTCCGGAGAATCCGGGTACGCCGGAGGAGTTCGTCGACGCGCTGCGCCGGCTCAAGGACTGGCACGGGCTGTCGTTCCGCGAGTTGGAGAAACGGGCCGCCGCGCGGGGGGACGTGCTGCCCAGGGCGACCCTGACCACGGCGTTGGGCCGCAGCACCCTGCCGCGCGAGGAGCTGGTTGCGGCGTTCGTGCGGGCGTGCTGCGCGGACGAGGAGCAGGTCCAGCGGTGGGCGGGGGCCCGGCGCAGGCTCGCGGCCGGCGAACCGGCCGAGCCCGCTGTCCGGGTGGGCCCGGTGCCGCATGGTGCGGCCGATGCTGCCGAGCAGGCCTCGGTCGGTCCCGGCGAGGACTCCGAGCGGCCGACAGCCGGCCTTGCCGCCGTGACGCGGACGGCCACCGAGCCGGCCAGCGCGGTCACGGCCACCCAACCGGCCGTGACGGTGACGGCCAGCCAAGCGACCATGGCTGTCTCGGCCACCCAGCCGGCCGTCGCGGCCATCCCGCCGGAGCTCGCCGCCGGGGTGCTGACCGTGGCCTGGCGCCGCACCAGCTTCCCGATCCGGGTGATGACCGCCCTCGTCCTCATTCTTGTGGCAACTGTCACAACCGCCGCCGTGGTCCGGGCGGTCCGGGACTTCGGCGGCGGCAACCAGGCCATGTCCCAGGACGACAACACACCCGACGAGACGGGTACGCCGGGCGACGAGCCGTCCGCGTCCCCGCAGAGTTCGCCCAGCCCGGCCGAGGACGACTCCGGAGACGGCGGCGACGGCGGCACCGGCGGTCCGGGAGGCACCGGCGGAGGTGGCACCGGGGGCCCGGGCGGATCCGGCGGAGTCGCAGGTGGCGAGCCCACCGCCGGCCCCTCCCCGGCGGGCCCCGGCCCGGCCACCCCGGGGCCGGACAACCGCCCGGTCACCGCCACCTTCGCCGCCACCGACGACACCACCATCTGGCGCGGCGCCCCCGACGCGACCGGCTTCGGCACCCAGGACGACGCGTCCACGTGCGGCGAACCGTGCGCGAACTCCTCCACCCCGGGCTTCCAACGTCAGGTTCTGGTCAAGTTCGACGCGCACGACCTGCCGGCGGACCGGTGCGCCTCGGCCGTGCACCTGCGGCTGTGGGCGAAGAACGCGCCCGGGGCGGTCCGGGTGCACAGGCTCGGTACGAACTGGTCGGAGAGCTCCGCGACCTGGAACAAGCGCCCGGCGCGCGGGGCGGAACTGACCAGGTCCCGCAGCGGCGGCAGCACCGGCTGGATCGTCTACAGCCTGCCGTCGGGCAAGCTCGCCCCCGGCGCGTACGCCTACGAGCTGGAGGGGCTGGACAGCCAGACGGCGGGCTTCGGGACCCGGGAGAGCGGCCAGGCCGCGCAGTTGGTGATCACGCACCAGAGGTGCGGGTAGAACTCGCCGAAATTGTCTGCGAGACCGGGATTGTGGTGTCCGTCATCCGTCACCCCCGCGTTTCCACGACCGTCCCGGCGGGCGTTTGTCGGAGTTGGTGAGGGGTATCTCTCGACAAACGCGATCAGGCCCGGTCGCAAGACCGGGCCTGATCACATAACCGCTGGTGGGGATGGAGGGAGTTGAACCCTCACACCCTTTCGAGTACACGGACCTGAACCGTGCGCGTCTGCCATTCCGCCACATCCCCGATGCTCGTAGGGGATCTTACTAGTGAGCCCCAAACGTGCGACACTTCGGCGGCAAACTCCGAAGCGACCTGAGGAGCCTACCCCATACCGGGGTTTCTCCTGCATGCGGTGGGAACTCTAGCATGTCTCTGGGAGACGACCCGTCCTCAGGTAGCCCCGTCCGGATACCATCATCACGTCGGGACCCAAGGAGGAGCCGGTGAGCGTTCTGCAACGCTTCGAGAAGAGGTTGGAAGGCCTGGTGGAAGGGGCCTTCGCGAAGGTCTTCAAGGGGGTAGTGCACCCCGTGGAGATCCTCAACGCCATGCAACGCGAGGCGGAGGCACACAAGGCCATACTCGCGGGAGGCCGCACTCTCGTACCGAACAGGTATGTGATCGATCTCTCGCAGTACGACCATGGGCGACTCGCCCCCTATGCCGCCGCTCTGGCCCAGGAGCTGGCCCAGTCGCAGGCCGAGTTCATCGGCGAGCAGGGCTGGACGGTGTACGGCGACGTGATCGTCGAGGTCGAGCGTGGCGAAGGTCTGGACACGGGCATGTTCCGGGTCACGGCCGAGGTCTACACGGGTGGTGAGGTCGCGCCGCAGCCGGCGTACAGCGCCCCCCAGCCCGGGTACGACCAGGGTGGTGGCTACCCGCCGCCCCCCGCGCCCGGTGGCTTCGACCAGGGTGGTGGCTATCAGCCCCCGCCGCCCGCCGGTGGAGGGGCACGCACGCCGCGCCTGGTCTCCAACGACGGCCGGCAGTACTCGGTGGCGATCGGTTCCACGATCATCGGCCGGGGCGAGCAGGCGCAGCTCCGGCTGCCCGACGTCGGGATCTCCCGCCGGCACGCCCGGTTGGACTTCGACGGCGCCCAGGTGGTGCTCACCGATCTGGGGTCCACGAACGGCACGCTGGTCAACAGCCAGCGGGTGTCGGCGGTGGCCCTCAACCCGGGTGACGTCATCCAGATCGGTACGACCTCACTGACGCTCCGCGTGGACGGTTAGCCACCTTGCCGGACCTCGTCCTCGCCGTCGCACGTTTCGGCTTCCTCGTCCTGCTGTGGATCTTCGTGTTCGCCGTGGTCGGGGTCGTCCGTCGCGATCTGTTCATCGGGGCACGCGCCGGCCGGCTCGTGGCCGCCCCACGGGGGGTGGGCGCGGGTGCGGTCGGCCTTCCGCGTCCGCCGAAGGGCAAGAAGGGCAGGGCGGCCCACCTGCTGGTGGTGACCGAGGGTTCGCTGGCGGGCACCAGGATCACGCTCGCCGAGTCACCGATCACGATCGGCCGGGCGGAGGACTCGACGTTGGTCATCACCGACGACTTCGCGTCCGCCCGGCACGCCCGGCTCGTGCCGCGCGGCGGTCAGTGGTTCGTGGAGGATCTCGGTTCCACTAACGGCACGTACCTCGATCGCGCTAAAGTCTCCGGACTGACCCCCGTCCCCCTGGGCGTGCCGATTCGCATCGGCCGCACGTCACTAGAGCTACGGCCATGACATTGACATTGCGCTTCGCGGCTCGCAGTGACCGCGGTCTGATTCGCAGCGGGAACGAAGACTCCGTCTACGCTGGACCGCGCCTGCTGGCTGTCTCCGACGGCATGGGCGGCATGGCCGCTGGTGACGTGGCGAGCAACATCGTGATCGGCACCCTGGCGCCGCTCGACGAGGACGTGCCCGGTATCGACGTGGTCGAGCCGCTACGCCGCGCCGTGGACCTGGCCAACCAGCGGCTGCGCGGCATCGTGGACGCCAATCCCCAGTTCGAGGGGATGGGTGCGACCCTGACGGGGATGCTGTTCTCCGGCAGTCGGTTCGGCATGGTCCACGTCGGCGACTCGCGCGCCTATCTCCTGCGCGGCGGCGAGTTCGCCCAGATCACCAAGGACGACACGTACGTCCAGATGCTGGTGGACGAGGGTCGGATCACGCTCGAGGAGGCCAGTAGCCACCCGCAGCGGTCGCTGATCACCCAGGCGATGGGCACGCTGGACGTCCACCCGGAGTACTCGATCCTGGAGGCCCGTTCCGGCGACCGTCTCCTGCTGTGCAGCGACGGCCTGTCCGCCGTGGTCAGCTTCGAGACCATCGGCGAGACGCTGCGCACCCTCGCGGATCCGGGCCAGTGCGTGGAGCGGCTGATCCAGCTCGCCCTGCGCGGCGGCGGCCCCGACAACATCACCGTGATCATCGCGGACGTCACCGACGGCGACATCGTCGAGGGCACGCCGATCGTGGACGGCGCGGCCGCGCAGAACCGGGACAACAACCGGCCCGTCGACCTGACCAGCTCGGCCGGCCGGGCGGCCGCTCTCCAGCCGCCGCGCCCCGCCGCGCCCGAGGGCCCGGTCGTCAGCATCGAGGACGAGGACCGCCCGAAGGGGCACCCGGTCCGCAACTCGCTGCTCGTCGTCGTGATCCTGCTGGTGCTGGCCGGTGCGGGTGCCGGCGCGTGGTTCTACACCCAGACGCAGTACTACGTGGGCGCCACCGACAACGGCGAGGTGGCCATCTTCAAGGGCGTGCCCGGCTCGGTGGCCGGCATCGACCTGTCCAAGGTGGACGTCGTGAGCCCCCGGCAGGTCTCCGACCTGACCCCGGTGGCCCAGGAGAAGGTCCGCAAGGGCATCCAGGTCGGCGACCTCGCGAAGGCGCAGGCGCTGCTGGCGACCCTGACCGACGACCGGGTCGACAACGACAACCTGCTCCCGCTGTGTGCCAGCCCGAGTCCGAGCGCGTCGCCGTCGCCCAGCCCGCAGGGCAGCCTGGTGCCGAGCCCCACCCCGAGTTCCTCGGCCTCCGCGACCCCGACGACGACGCCGTCGCCGACCCCGGGCGCCACGCCCAGCGCGGGCCCGAGCGCCTCGTCCCCCACCCCCGAGCCCTCGACGGCCTGTCGAACCCGAAAGTAGTCGGCCTTGACCGCGCCCGTCGCAGCACCAGTCCCCTCCTCTCCGGCGGGGACCGCTTCGCGTGTTCCGACCCGGCGCAACGCGGAGCTGATGCTGCTGTTGGCGGCGATCGGCATCGTGTTCGCGTTCAGCGCGGCGGCCGAGGCGGGTGCGGTTCAGAAGATCACCGGCGACTTCTGGGTACTGCCGGCGATGATCAGCGCCGTGCTCCTCCTGGCGCACGTGGTGGTCCGGTTCGTCGCGCCGTACGCGGACCCCGCGATCCTGCCGTGTGTGGCCCTGCTCAACGGGCTCGGCGTGGTGTTCATCCGCCGGCTCGACCTGGGCGAGGTGAAGCTCCGGCAGCGGCCCGACTTTCCCGTGTTCTCGGGGCAGAGCGTCCGCCAGGTGGTCTGGACCCTCGTCGCGGTGGGGCTGTTCACGGCGCTGCTGATCCTGGTGCGCGACCACAAGGCGATCTCGCGGTACGCGTACACCCTGGGGCTCGTGGGTCTGGTGCTCGTGGCTCTTCCGGCCGTGCTGCCGGCGAGCATCTCCGAGGTCAACGGCGCGAAGCTGTGGATCAAGCTGGGGCCGGTGTCGTTCCAACCGGGCGAGTTCGCGAAGGTGGCCCTGCTGGTCTTCTTCGCCTACTACCTGGTCCGCAAGCGCGAGGTGCTGTCCCTGGCCAGCCGCCGGTTCGTCGGCATCGACTTCCCCCGGGGCCGCGACCTCGGGCCGGTGCTCACCGTCTGGCTGTTCAGCATGCTGCTGCTCGTGTTCGAGCAGGACCTCGGCACCGCCCTGATGTACTTCGGCATGTTCGTGGTGATGCTCTACATCGCCACCGAACGGGTCAGCTGGATCGTGATCGGCCTCGGCACGTTCATCGGCGGCGCGGTCCTGGCGCACACGTTCATCGCGCGGCTCCAGCTCCGGGTGGAGATCTGGCTCGACCCGTTCTCCGACGCGCGCGGCAAGGGCTACCAGCTCGTGCAGTCGCTGCTCGGCTTCGGTACGGGCGGCCTGTTCGGCACGGGGCCGGGCGCGGGCCAGCCGGGCA
Source organism: Longispora urticae (assembly GCF_053902585.1). Taxonomy (NCBI): domain Bacteria; kingdom Bacillati; phylum Actinomycetota; class Actinomycetes; order Micromonosporales; family Micromonosporaceae; genus Longispora; species Longispora urticae. The sequence continues at coordinate 91,197 of NZ_JAQZSH010000002.1, read as the reverse complement.
TCATCCCCGAGTCGCACAACGACTTCATCACCGCCGGGTTCGGTGAGGAGATCGGGCTGTTCGGCGTGACCGCCATGCTCTGCCTGTACCTGACGATCGTGATCCGCGGCCTGCGTACGGCGGTCGGCGTGCGCGACTCGTTCGGCAAGCTCCTCGCCGGCGGGCTCTCGTTCACGCTGGGCTTGCAGGTGTTCGTCATTGTGGGTGGCGTGACGAAGCTGATTCCGCTGACCGGGCAGACCACGCCCTTCCTGTCCGCAGGTGGCTCGTCGCTGATGGCCAACTGGATCCTGATCGCCCTGCTGATCCGGATCTCCGACGCGGCCCGCCGTCCGGAGACCGGCCAGCCGTCGAAGCAGCCCGCCATGCTGCACGACGCGCACACCGAGATCATCCGACCCGGGAGCAAGCCGTGAACGCGCCACTGAGCCGGGTGGGGATCGTCGTTCTGGTCCTGTTCGGCCTGATCTTCGTGAACCTCAACTACATCCAGGTCATCAAGGCCGACGACTACCGCAACAGCCCGTACAACGGCCGGGTGCAGCTGGACGAGTACAACAAGGAGCGCGGCCAGATCCTGCTCGCGGGCGGGGTCAGCGTCGCCAAGAGCGTGGACACCGGCGGGGACCTGCGCTACCAGCGCACCTACCCGTTCGGCCCGACGTACGCGTTCGTGACCGGCTACAAGGCCGTCTACCTGGGCAGCGCCGGCGTCGAGTACGCGAACAACGACCTGCTCTCCGGCAAGTCCAGCGAGCTGTTCGTCAACCGGCTGACCGGCATGCTCACCGGCAACAACACCGGTGGCGGCAGCGTGCAGCTGACGATCAACCAGAAGGCGCAGGAGGCGGCGTTCTCCGGGCTGGGCAACCGCAAGGGTGCCGTCGTGGCGATCGACGCGACCACCGGGGCGCTGCTCGCCGTGGCCTCGACCCCGAGCTTCGACCCGTCGCCGTTGAGCGGCAACAACACGGTCGCCGCGAACGAGGCCTGGCAGAACTACAACAAGGATCCGGCGCAGCCCATGCTGAACCGGGCCTTCCTGAACAACTACCCGCCGGGCTCGACGTTCAAGGTGGTCGTGTCGGCCGCCGCGCTGGCCAAGGGCCTCACCCCGGACACGAACATCCCGGCCGGCCCCGGCTACCAGCCGCCGCAGACCGAGCACGTGATCCGCAACGACAACCCTTCGATCTGCCCGCAGGAGCAGGTCACGATGAAGTCGGCGCTGACCCAGTCCTGCAACACGGGTTTCGCCCGGCTCGCGGTCGACCAGATCGGGGCCGAGAAGCTCAAGGAGCAGGCGCGGGCGTTCGGCTTCGAGTCGGAGTACGAGACCCCGCTGAAGGCCGTGAAGAGCGAGACCGGCCAGATGGGTGACCCGGCCGTGCTCGCCGGTTCCGCGATCGGCCAGCAGTCGGTGAAGATGACCCCGCTGCAGGGTGCGATGATCGCGGCCGGGGTGGTGAACGGCGGCACGCAGATGAAGCCGTACCTCGTCGCCCAGACCCAGGCGCCGGACCTCAGCGTCCTGGACAAGGCCGACCCGAGCGTGCTCAACCGGCCGATGACCCCGGCGAACGCCAACGGGCTCGCGGACATGATGGTCAGCGTGGTCGAGAACGGCACGGGCACCAAGGCCAAGATCAGGAACGTCCGGGTGGGCGGGAAGACCGGCACGGCGGAGGCCGGCGCGGGCAACCCCGAACACGGCTGGTTCATCGGATTCGCGACGCAGGGCAACCAGAAGATCGCCGTGGCCGTCTTTCTGGAGAACGCCGGCGAGGGCGGAAGCGGCGAGGCCACCAAGGTCGCCGGCAATGTGCTGGCCGCTGCGCTCGGCGTAGGAAGATAAGGGAGTATCAAGGACATGTTGACGCCAGGCAGCACGCTGGGCGGCCGCTACCAGCTGACGGAGCGGATCGCCAGCGGCGGCATGGGTGACGTCTGGAAGGCCGAGGACGGCGTTCTGGGCCGGGTCGTCGCGGTCAAGGTTCTCCTGCCCGCGCTGCTCGAGGAGCCCGGCTTCGTCGAGCGGTTCCGCGACGAGGCCCGCACCATGGCGACCATCAACCACCCCGGCGTCGTGAAGGTCTACGACTTCGGGGAGAGCGAGCTGCCCGGCGGCGGCCGCGCGTCGTTCCTCGTGATGGAGTACGTGGAGTGCGAGCCGCTCAACGTCGTGCTCACCCGGGTCGGCCGGCTCACCCCGCAGCGCGCCATGGACCTGATCGCCCAGGGCGCCGACGCGTTGCAGGCCGCCCACGAGAAGGGCATCATCCACCGGGACGTGAAGCCGGGCAACCTGCTGATCCGCCCGAACGGCACCCTGGTCCTCACCGACTTCGGCATCTCCCGCTCCGGCGCCGGCAGCAACCTGACCGCGGTCGGCTCGACGCTGGGCACCGCCGCGTACATGTCGCCGGAGCAGGCGTCCGGCCAGGTCGCGGGCCCGCTCTCCGATGTCTACTCGCTCGGCATCGTCGCCTTCCAGGCCGTCTCCGGACACCGCCCCTTCGAGGGCGAGAACCCGCTCGCGGTCGCGATGATGCACATCCGCGAGACCCCGCCGCCGATCCCGGGCGACGTGCCGGCCCCGATCCGGCAGTTCATCGAGGTCGCGATGGCCAAGGACGGCGCGACCCGGTGGCCGAGCGCGGCGGCGATGGCGCACGCGGCGCGCACCGTCGGCGCGGGTGGTCCGATGCCCCCGCCGCCCGGCCGCACGGGGTACACCCACGCCCCGGCCTCGCCGACCACGACCCGCACGAGTGTCATGCCGCCCGTGGTGCCGCCGGTGATCCAGCCGGGCAACACGGGAGAACTCCGCCAGGGCGGGTACCAGAAGGGCGCGGCCTCCGTGCCGGTCTCCGCCCCGCCGCGCCCCCAGCAGGCGTACTACCCGCCGGAGCAGCCCAAGAAGGGCAACGGCCTCATCATCGCCATGATCGCCGGCGGTGTGGTCCTGCTGCTGATCCTGGCCGGCATCGCCTACGCGGTCGCCAACAGCGGCAACGACGGCGACAAGGGCAACGACCCCGGGACCGTGGTGACCAGCGCGCCGCAGCCGACGGCCGGCCCGAAGACCTCGGCGGCGCCCGCCACGGTCACCATCCCGTGCGAGGAGCTGAAGGGCAAGCCGCTCGAGCAGGTCGAGAAGAAGCTGCGGGAGCTGGGCCTGAAGACCAGCGTGAACCCGGTCGACTCCGACACGGTCAAGGAGGGCCGGGTCGTCGACCTGCCCTGCGAGGCCACCAAGGGCTCCACGGTGCCCGTGCAGGTGTCGAAGGGCGGCGGGAACACCTTCCCGACCGGCTTCCCGACGTTCGGCAACCCGAGCCCGACCCCGACCCCGAAGTCGACGAAGACCCCGACGGCGCAGCCCACAAATCGAACGAACGGGGACTCGCAATGACCTCCCGCCTCCTCGGCGGCCGGTACCAGGTCGGCGAGCTGCTCGGTTACGGCGGAATGGCTGAGGTACACCGGGGCCGTGACCTGCGCCTGGGTCGCGACGTGGCGATCAAGATGCTCCGTACGGACCTGGCCCGGGACGAGACGTTCCAGGCCCGGTTCCGCCGGGAGGCCCAGAACGCCGCGTCCCTGAACCACCCGGCGATCGTCGCCGTGTACGACACCGGGGACGAGCGCGGCGCGGCCGGCGAGAGCCTGCCGTTCATCGTGATGGAGTTCGTCAACGGCCGCACCCTCAAGGAGCTGCTGACCGCCGAGGGCCGGTTGCAGCCGCGCCGCGCGCTGGAGATCACCGCCGACATCTGCGCGGCGCTGGAGTTCAGCCACCGGCACCAGATCATCCACCGGGACATCAAGCCCGGCAACGTGATGCTGACCCTGGCCGGCCAGGTCAAGGTGATGGACTTCGGCATCGCCCGCGCGCTGTCGGGGCACACCTCGACGATGACGCAGACGAGTGCCGTGATCGGCACGGCGCAGTACCTGTCGCCGGAGCAGGCGCGCGGCGAGACCGTGGACGCCCGCTCGGACGTGTACGCCACCGGCTGCGTCCTCTACGAGCTGATCACCGGGCACCCGCCGTTCACCGGCGACAACCCGGTCAGTGTCGCCTACCAGCATGTCCGGGAGGCCCCGAAGCCGCCGAGCACGCTGTGCCCGGACGTGCCGCCGGACGTGGACGCCGTGGTGCTCAAGGCGTTGGCGAAGAACGCGGCGAACCGGTACCAATCGGCTGGTGAGATGCGCGCGGACCTGCTCCGGGCCGCGTCCGGCCGGGCCGTGCTCGCCACCCCCGTGCTGGCCGAGGACGAGCGGACGGCCGTGTTCGCGCCGGTGGGCGGCCGGGGCGTGCCGGCGACCGTGGCCGACCCGGGCAAGCGCAAGGCCTCCACCTGGATGATCGTGCTGCTCATCGTGCTGGGCATGGTGGCCGCGGGCGCGCTGGGTACCGGGGTGTGGCTGGCGAACCGCAAGACGACGATCGTCGCGCCGAACATGGTCGGCAAGAAGGAAGCGGACGCGCGGACCGAGCTGGAGAAGCAGGGCCTGCGGATGGAACTCGGCGCACCCGTGCAGGACGAGACCTGCACGATCGGCAATGTCGTGGCCCAGGCGCCGGCCCCGCCGGACAAGGTCGACAAGGTCGGCGGCGTGGTCCGGGTGCAGATCTGCAGCGGCCGGAACCAGGTGCAGGTCCCCCAGCTGATCAACCTGAGCCGGGAGGATGCGGCCAAGCAGCTGGCCACCAGCAAGCTGGTCGCGAAGTTCGTCGACGTGGACAGCGAGAAGCAGAAGGACATCGTGATCGACGCCGACCCGAAGCCGGGCACGATGGTCGCCTCGGGCAGCGAGGTCACGGTGTCCGTGTCGCGCGGGAACAAGGTCCAGGTGCCGGACCTGAGCGGCCAGACCGAGTCGAGCGCCCGGCAGCAGCTGGAGAGCCAGGGCTTCACGAACTTCGAGTTCCTGGCGGGCAACCCGGTGGCGGGCAAGACGGCCGGGACGGTCACGGGTACGAGCCCGAAGCCGGGGACGCTCGTGAAGAAGAGCGACCACATCAACGTGTACCTGCAGCCGGCGGCGACCACCCCGCCGGCCACGCCCACGGCGACCCCGACGGCCACCCCGACCTGAAGGTTTCCGTTTCCGGGGCTCGCCTAGCCGGGCCCCGGAAAGCGCGGGCCGACCGGGCCCCGGGCTTGACCGGGCCACCGGAAACGTGGGCCCGCTCAGGGCGGCCGGGCCGGTCTAGACGAACGCGGCGAGCCGGCGTTCCTCGACCTCGGCGGCCAACTCCGGCACCAGCGCCAGCGCCTGCGGGTGACCGCAGGTCACCAACCAGTTCGCCAGCATCCGGTGCCCGCCCTGGGTGAGCACCGACTCCGGGTGGAACTGCACGCCCTCGATGGCGAGTTCCCGGTGCCGCAGGGCCATGATGACCCCCGAGTCGGTCCGGCCGGTCACCTCGATCTCGGCGGGCAGGGTGCCCTCGCGGACGGCCAGCGAGTGGTACCGGGTCGCGGTGAACGGGTCGGGCAGGCCCGCGAGGACCCCGGTGTCGGCGTGGTGCACGAGGCTCGTCTTGCCGTGCAGCAGCTCGGGGGCGCGTTCGACGATGCCGCCGAAGGCCTCCGCGATGGCCTGGTGCCCGAGGCAGACGCCGAAGATCGGGAGCTTCCCCCCGTACTCCTTGATCAGCGGGATGCAGATCCCGGCCCGGTCGGGGGTGCCCGGCCCGGGGGAGAGCAGCACGCCGCCGATGTCGAGCGCGCCGACCTCGTCGAGGGTGATCTCGTTGTTCCGCCGCACGACGCACTCGACGCCCAACTGGCCCAGGTACTGGACGATGTTGTAGACGAACGAGTCGTAGTTGTCGACGACCAGGATCTTCACTCTGTTATCTGCCCGTCGTTGAAGGGGAGCAAGGGATCGATGGCGGGATACACCACGTACCACAGTAGTGCCGCTATCCCGCCGATGAGCAGCAGCGACCCGATCAGCTTGCCGGGCACCCCGAAGGGCAGTTTCCGCCAGATCCACCCGTACATGCGCTACCCCAGCTCCGCCGGCTTGCCGGCTGTCTTCGGCTGGGTGCGGCTCAGCTCGGCGTGCACGACCATCCGCTCGTAGTTGTCCAGTTTCGGGTTGCAGGTCGTCAGGGTCAGCACCGCCTTCGTCGGCGTCGCGCCGATCTGGCCGGGCACCGGGGCGACGACCTCGACGGCGTTCGGCTTGACGATCACGTTCTGGTAGACCGTGTAGACGTACCAGCTGTCCCGGGTCTCGACCACGATGACGTCCCCCGGCAGGACCTTCTCCATGTCCCACCAGATGCCGGGGCTGCGGTGGCCGGCGACGGAGAAGTTGCCGACCTTGCCGGGGCCGGCGGACTCGGGGTAGTGCCCGGGGGCGTACTCGATGTCCTTCGGCTTCACGCCCTCGACCACGACCCACGGGTCCTTGCGCATCTTCTGCACGTACAACCGGGCCAGGGCGGTGCCCGGGTACGGCGCGGACGTCGGGCCGGCCGACGGGGTGGGCACGGTCGGCGCGGCCCAGGCCTGGTCGATGCCCTGGCTGAGGGTGTCCTGCCGGTCGTTGATCGCGGCGGTCTTGCCCCACACCTCGTACGCGGCGAAGAACAGGACGACCAGGCCGCAGGTGATGAGCAGCTCGCCGAAGGTGCGGATGCCGGCGCGGAAGATGCTGCTGGCGGTGGGGCGGGTCAGTTCCGCGTACACGCTGCGGTAGCCCTCGTCGGTGCGGACGGCCCGCAGTTTGACGACGTTCGCGCCGGCCGCGTGCCGGGCCTGGACCCTGGTGCCCTCGGGGGCGGTGTCCACGATCGGGAGCATCGTGGTCATCTCCTCCGGGCGGTCCGGGGAGCCGGTCCGGGGCGGGGGGGACGGCCAGGCGGGGGCGACGGAGCGGACGGGGGCGGCGGGGGGCCGCGGGTCACCGGTACCCGTCGGGGTGTCTGGTTCTTCTGGGCTTGGGGCACCTGGGCCCGGCGGCGTCTCCGGACCCGCCGGCACCACGGGGAGCATCGCCGTCGCGTCGTCCGGGCGGTCCTGGGTCACGGGATGACCTTCGCCTGGGTCAGCCCTGTCGAACCCGTGAATGCCGGCACGTTCAGCTCCCCGCTGGTCTTCGCGTCGTAGCCGAGACCGTAGGACCTGGCCGCCTCGCGGAACGCCTGCACGCCGGGTGCGGCGTCCAGGGCGGCGAGCATCCGGGCCTGGTCACCGATCGCCACGATCTTGAACGGCGGGGAGTACACCCGGCCGTGCAACAGGAGGGTGTTGCCGACGCAGCGTACCGCGCTGGTGGAGATCACCCGGACATCCATGATGCTCATCGCCTCGGCCCCGCCGGCCCACAACGCGTTGACCACGGCCTGCACGTCGCCCTGGTGCACGACCACGTCGTCGGGGCGGGCGCCGTTGGGCAGGATGCCGTCGGGGTGCCGGGGGGCGTCGTCCAGCCGGATCGTGAGGCCGGGGCCGCGCATCGGGGTCATCGCGGCGGCCTCGCGCAGCCCGTTGGCGCGGGCCTGCTGCTCGGCGATCCGGCTGTCGGAGCCGGAGAACGCCTCGGTGCCGCTGTCGACCTCGCGCCGGAGCCGGCTCGCCTCCTTCTCCGCCTCGTCGACCGATTTGCGTCGTTGATCCAACAGTTGGGCGAGTTCGACGGACCGATCGTTACGAAGGTCGGTGCCGTTGGCCGTCGTGGCGCTGGCGGCGAACATCACACCGGCACCCAACATGATGACCGGAACCAGGTATGACCAGGGCCCACGCCACTTGCCGGGCCGTCGCCGGAGGGCGACCCGGACCCGGTGGAGCGTCCGCCGCCACGGCAGCGCCCGGGCGGGGCTGATGCTCTGGGGCGGACGTTCTGTGGACTTGGACACTCCCACTCCTTGTGCTGCGCGTCTTCTTGACTACGCTAACTGGTGACGTCCGGATCAGGAGAGCACCGTGCCCAAGTCACAGATTCGCAAGAAGAAGGTCTACACCGCCCCGGCAGACCTGAACCCGGCCACCATCGCCGCGGCCAAGGCCAACCGGCCGAGCCCACCATGGGTGCCGGCGCTCGCCGTCGCGCTCATCGTGCTCGGGATCGCCTGGTTGGTGGTGTTCTACCTGACCGCAGGGGAATGGCCTGTGGCCTCCCTCCGCTACTGGAACCTCGGTATCGGGTTCGGGGCGCTGGTCGGATCGCTGCTGGTGTTCTCACGCTGGCGGTAGGTTCGACGGCCCGCCCTGGGGATCACAGCCGTGTAGTTTTCCCCAGGGGTTATCCACAGCCTGTGGATAACTGTGTCGCACGCCATGGGTGTGACACGCTGGTTCGGTGACCGACTCCCAGCCCGAGCTGCGGCCCGCCACACCCGGCGCGCAGGCCCCTCAGCAGCTCACCACGCGCGAATGGCGGGTCCGCCCTGCCCTGTTCGCCGGCAAGGCCGCTCTGGCCGCCCTGTTCCTCCTGGTGGCCCTGGTGAACACCTCGGATCCGACCAGGCTCGGCGTGTCCGTGCTCGCGGCTCTCCTCGTCGCGGCCTGGGCCGCCCGGGACGCGATCCTGAAGGTCCGGGTCGCCGCCGACGCCGCGGGTGTCACCGTCGTGTCCGGGATCTCCCGCAAGCAGCTGCCGTGGGGCGAGATCGAGCGGATCAAGCTCGACGTGCGCAGCCGGCTCGGCCTGAGGTCGGAGCTGATGGAGATCGACACGGGCGAGCAGATCTACCTGTTCAGCCAGAACGAGCTGAGCGCCCCGGTCGCCGAGGTCGTCGAGGATCTGCGCCGGATCAGGACCGGCCGCTAGTCGCACCGTCCGCCGCGCGGCGTGGGTCGTCCCCTGGGCGCTCCGGGCCGCACGCGGGCGCCGAGACCTCCGACGGCTCAGGCCGCCGTCCCCCGGCCGAGCTGGGCCGCGGGCGCCAGGTCAGGTCCGGCCGGTGGCCGTCACGAGCGCGATCACAACCATGATCAGGGTGTACGCGGACAGCGCGGCCACCTGGATCGCGGTCCTGTTCTTCTGTGGCGCGTAGGCGAGCGCGGCGGCGATCACGCCCCCGGCGACGAAGCCGCCCACGTGCCCGGCGATCGAGATGCTGGACACCGTGAACGTGAAGATGGCGTTGACGGCCAGCACCGGGATGATCGGCGCGAGGCTGCGGCCGAGTTTGCGGAGCACGACCACCAGCGCGCCGAACAGGCCGAAGATCGCGCCGGACGCGCCGGCCGTGACGGCGTTCGGGCTGAACATCAGGACCGCGACGGAGCCGCCGAGGCCGCTGAGCAGGTAGAGCGCCGCGAACCGCACCGGGCCGAAGGCCGTCTCCAGGTTGCGGCCCAGCACCCACAGGGCCCACATGTTCATCAGGAGATGGATGGGCCCGTAGTGCAGGAACATCGAGGTGATCAGGCGGTAGTAGGCGCCGTCGTAGACGCCGGGCGCGATGCCCGTGTAGCACAGCTGCCCGTCGCCGCACGGGGTCGAGCCGACGCGGACGCCCGGTCCCGACAGGCCGAACCAGCCGTGCAGGTCGGTCGAGCCGCCGAACAGGCTGCCGCCGCCCATCGCCCCGCCCTTGCTGATCACCAGGCTGATGACGAACACCAGCACGTTGAGGGCGATCAGGGAGATCGTGACGTAGCCGAACTGGCCGGCCTGGCTGCCGCCGAACCAGGTGCGCGCCGCCGGCTGGCTGGCCCGGCCCTCCGCGACGCACGACGGGCACTGGAAGCCCACCGAGGCCTCGGTCATGCAGTCGGGGCAGATGGGGCGGTCACAGCGGGTGCACCTGACGTACGTCTCCCGCCCCGGGTGCCGGTAGCAGGTGGGGACGGGAGACGCGTCAGTCATGCCAGAGACTGTATCCGGCTCTAGCGCTCGATCGTGACGCTCTCGATCCGCAGCTCGCTCAGCGGCTTGTCGCCCGCCGCGGTCGGAGCGGTGGCGATCGCGTCGACGACCTTCTTCGAGTCGTCGTCGGCGACCTTGCCGAAGATGGTGTGCTTGCCGTTCAGCCAGTTCGGCGCGCTGACGGTGATGAAGAACTGCGAGCCGTTGGTGCCCGGGCCGGCGTTGGCCATCGCGAGCTGGTACGACTCGGTGAACTGCAGGTCGGGGTGGATCTCGTCCTTGAAGTTGTAGCCCGGCCCGCCCCGGCCGGTACCCGTCGGGTCACCGGTCTGGATCATGAAGCCGGAGATGACGCGGTGGAAGATGGTGCCGTCGTAGTACGGGCCCTTGCCCGGCTGGCCGGTCTTCGGGTCCGTGTATTCCTTGGTGCCCTCGGCCAGCTCGACGAAGTTGGCGACCGTCTTCGGCGCGTGGTTCGGGAAGAGCTCGAGCCGGATGTTGCCGGCGTTCGTGTGCAGGGTCGCGAACACGAGAATCTCCTAGATCGTCGGGCCAATTCACCTCCCATCCTGTCATGTGGGCCGGCGGCGCCGTTTGCGACCGTGACGAAGCGGGTACGTCGAGGTACGCCGTTTTGCTGGCAGTGGCCAGGCGGAGAGGGCAGGATAAAGACATATTGACATCGAAGGAGGCGGGGCAGGTGCTGGGACTAGGACGGAAGACTCTGAGCCGTGGAGAGCAGATCTCCAGCGAGCTCGGGGAGTGCCGTGACCACCTGCGGGGGGTGGCCTCCCTGATCGCCGAGGGCGCGGCGGAGAAGCTGGCCCCGAGGGTCGACCAGGCGCGGGATCTGGTCAGTCCGCGGGTCGAGCGGGCCCGCGAGGCCGCGCTGCACGGCCTGGAGTCCGCCACCGCGCGACTCGGCGGCAAGCGCCGCTCCCGGTGGCCGCTGCTGGTCGGGGTGCTCGGTGTGGGCGTCGTCGCCGGTGCCGCCGCCGCTCTGGTGATGGCGCGCCGCAACGCCCGCTGGGACGAGTACGAGCCGGTGCACGTGCTGGAGTTCGACGACGAGAACCCGGTCGCCGAGAAGGTGCGCACCGTCGCCGACAACCTGCGCGACACCGCCGGGGACGTCAAGGACAAGGCGGTCGACGCCGCCGGTGACCTGAAGGACAAGGCCCGGGACACGCTGAACCACGTGGCCGACTCGGTCGAGTCCGGCGCGCGGAAGCTGAAGAGCTAGAACCACCCGACGGGTACGGGGCGGCGGCGCGCGGTGACTCGCGCGCCGCTCTCGTGTGTCCGGGCGGGGTGCGGCCGGGTGCCCGGGTGTGCGGCCGGCGTGCCCGCGCGTGCGGCGAGGTTGCCCGCAGATCCGACTGAGCGCCCCGCGTGTCCGGTGGGAGCGCCCGCGCGTGCCGCTAGAGCCAGCCCGACCGGCGGAAGAACCGGTACAGCCCCGCGCAGGCCGCCACGATCACGGCCCAGATGAACGCGTACCCGAACTTCCACTTGAGTTCCGGCATGACGTCGAAGTTCATGCCGTAGATCCCGGCGATCGCGGTCGGGACGGCCGCGATGGCCGCCCAGGCCGCGATCTTGCGCATGTCGTTGTTCTGGTCGACGGTCACCTGGGCCAGCCGGGCCTGGAGCACGGAGTTGATCAGGTCGTCGTACGCGGCGATCTGCTCGACCACGCGTTGCAGGTGGTCGTTGACGTCGCGGATGTAGCGCCGGGGCTCCTTGGGCAGGCTGGAGATCTGCCCGGAGACGAGGACCTGCAACGGCCGCTGCAACGGGAACACCGCCCGCTTGAACTCCACCAGCTCGCGCTTGAGCTGGTAGATCTCCTGGATGTTGGACTTGCGGTCCCGGCTGAAGACGCTGGCCTCCAACTCGTCGAGGTCGGTCTCCACGGCGGCGGACACGTCGAGGTAGACGTCCACCACCCGGTCGACGACGGCGTGGAACACGGCCCACGGCCCCTGGGCGAGCAGTTCGCGCCGGTTCTCCAGCTCCTCGCGGACCGGCTTGAGACGGACGGCCGCGCCGTGCCGCACCGTGATCACGAAGTGTTCGCCGATGAAGAGCATCACGGCGCCGGTCTCGATGACCTCGCTGGTCTCGGTGAGCTCGTCGTGCGGCATGTACCGGGCGGTGCGCACCACCGCGAACGTCATGTCCTCGTACTGTTCGAGCTTCGGACGCTGGAACGACTTCACCGCGTCCTCGACGGCCAGCTCGTGCAGGTCGAACGCCTCGGCGATGTCGGCGAACTCGTCGGGGGTCGGCTCGTGCAGCCCGATCCAGACGAAGGCCTTGCCCTGCTCGCGGGCCGCCGCGTACGCCTCCTTGTAGCTCCAATCGCCTTCCTGGCGGACCCCGCCGACGTACAGCGCGAAGTCGACGAGGCCGGTGGCGTGCGGGGTCTGTCTGGCGGGCGAGGGAGTCGTCGGCCGGAGAATCTGGCTGACCGCGCGCACGGGCGCACTCAGCGCCCGGCTCAAACCCCGCTCCTGCTCTGCCATACGTGAAAGCTTCCCACGTGGTCTGGTTCCACGTGAAACAACACCGAGCAGGTTCGGCCGCTACGGGGGGATGCGGCCGAACCTGCTCGGTGCCCTTGGGGGCATGGTGCCCTTGCGCACCGCACTGTCCTGGGGAGGGCTTTTTTGCGGTGCTGGGAGGCATTCTTTCCCGCCCCGATGCCGAAAAGAAACACCCTCGTGATGGCGACATTGCGCCATCGGGATATGACGTAATTACGACACGGTGCGGATGGCCTCGGCGATCCGGCGGACACCCTCGTCGATCTGGTCGTCGGTGACGGCGGAGAACGCCAGCCGCAGCGAGCTCTTCCCGCCCTCGAGCAGGAAGTCGCTGCCCTTGACGACGGCCACGCCCAGCGCGGTCGCGGCCGGCAGCAGCTTGTCCACGTCGACGGTGGCCGGCAGCTCGACCCAGAGGAAGTAGCCGCCGTCCGGGGCCACGAACGTCGCGTCCGGGATGTGCTTGTTCAGGGCCTCGCCGAGCAGCCGGGCGCGCTCGCCGAGCGCGGCGCACACGGTCGCGATCGACTTCTCGATGTCGCCGGACACGCAGAACTGGTACACCGTCGCCTGGGAGAGCATGCTCGGCGAGATGTAGAGGTTCGTCGCCGTGGCCGCGATCGCCGAGATCAGCGTGGTCGGTCCGACGAGGTAGCCGACCCGGACGCCGGGGCAGACCGTCTTCGTGAACGACGAGGCGTGCACCACGACGTCGTTGGTGTCCAGGGACAGCATCGACGGCAACGCCTCGCCCCGGAACCGGATGTCGACGTACGGGTCGTCCTCGAAGATCGTGAAGCCGTACTCCGCCGCGAGGGCGAGCAGCGCGTGCCGGCGCTCCAGCGACAGCGTGACGCCCGCCGGGTTCTGGTAGTTCGGAATGATGTGCGCGAGCTTCGGCCGGACCCCGGACTCCAGCAGGGCGCGCAGCTCGTCGGTGTCGATCCCGTCCGCGTCGACGGTGATGGCCCGGACGTCGGCGCCCCGGTTCTTCAGGTTCAGCAGCGTGCGGTCGTACGTCGGCTTCTCGACGATGATCACGTCGCCCGGCGTGACGAACTGCTCGAACAGGAAGGCGTCGGCCTGCAGCGACCCGTTGGTCACCAGCACGTGGGCCGGGGTCGTGCCGTGCTTGTCGGCGATCCACTGCCGGAGCGGCAGGTAGCCCACGGACGTGCCGTAGGCGGTCACCCCGGCCGGGTCCGCGTCGAACGCGCGCACGGCGGCGGCCTTGAGGCCCTCGATGTCGATGATGTCCAGGGACGGCGCGCCCCGGGCGAAGGAGATGAGCTGCTCGGCGGTCATGCACCGAAGTTTAGGCTCCGGGTTATGGATCTTTACAGCGTGTTGACCGGTGCGGTCCCCCACACCGTTCCGGGGGCGGCGGCGGTCCATCTGGTGGACGGCGCGGTGGTCGACAGCGCCTTCGCCGGGGAGCTGGTGCGGTACGCGGATCCGGACGGCACCCTCGCCGCCGAGCGCCCGGCGGTCACCCCGGACACGCTGTGGGACCTGGCCTCGGTGACGAAGCTGTACACGACGGCGGTGGTGCTGCGGCTCGGGCTGGACCTGGACTCGCCGCGGGCCGGCGGGTACACGGTGCGGCAGTTGATCACGCACACGGCCGGGCTGCCGGCATCGGTGCCCGAGGACCTGCGGACCTGGCCCGGGGTCCTGGCGCAGCGGGCGGGCGGCCCGGACGTCTACTCCGACGTGGGGCTGCTGCACGCCGGGCGGATCGCCGAACAGGAGGCCGGCGCGCCCCTCGACCGGCTGGTCCGCGAGTTGATCACGGAGCCGCTCGGGCTCGGGGAGACCAGTTACACGCCGGACCCCGCACGCACCGCCGCGACCGAGTTCAAACCCGGTCGCGGCCTGGTGCGCGGGAACGTGCACGACGGGACGGCGTTCGCGCTCGGCGGGCCGTGCGGGCACGCCGGACTGTTCGCGCCGGTCGGGGAGGTCGCCGCGTTCGGGGAGGCGCTCCGCACCGGGTTCTGCCCGGCGCTCGTCGACCTGCCCAACCTGCGCCTCGCGGGCGGTGGATTCGGACACACGGGCTTCACGGGTACGGGTCTGTTCGTCCGGGGCCGGTCCGTGGTCGCGCTGCTGACCAACGCGGTGCACCCCGTACGCGGCCGGAACGCGGTCGACCCGCTCCGCGCGGAGGTCAGGCGTCTACTGGATGCTCCACCCGGGCCCTGACGATGTCCCGCACCGAGATCATGCCCGCGACCTGGTCGTTCTCGATGACGATCAGGTGCCGGAAACCACCCCTGATCATGGTCCGGGCGGCCTCGGCGAGGTCCATGTCGGGGCCGGCGCAGATCGCGTCCGGGGTGTAGTGCTCACCCGCCTCCGCCACGTCCGGGTCTAGGCCCGAGGCGATCGCGTTGAGAATGTCGCGTTCGGTGATGATGCCGAAACCGGACGCGTCGGCATCATCGACGATGGCGGCGCCGAACCGGCGGGCCGACATCTGCTGGGCTACCTGGCGGAGCTTGTGTGCGGGGCCGACGGAGAGGATCTCGGTACTCATAGCTTCGCGTACACGCATGACTACCTCCTGTGCTCACTTTACGGATATCTTGACGCACAGTGCGCCCACGACCAAAGAAATTGGCGCGTCGCCGGTTATCCTTCGGCGGTGCGCAACGTCGTGATCCTGGCCGCTGGCATGGGGACCAGACTCGGTCGTCCCCACCCAAAGCCCCTTACCCCGCTCGCTGACGGTCGTAGCATCCTGCGGCAGCAACTCGACCACCTCCGCGCGGCCTATGGGCCCTCAGCCCACGTCGCCATCGTGGTCGGGTTCAAGAAAGACCTGGTCATGGAGGCGGCCGCCGAGGACGCGGCCTTCGTCTACAACGAGTTCTACGACCAGACCAACACCTCCAAGAGCCTGCTCAAGGCGCTGCGGCTCGGCCCGCCCGGCGGGGTGCTCTGGCTCAACGGCGACGTGGTGTTCCAGCCCGGCCTGCTGGAGCTGTTCACCGAGTGCCTCGCCGCCGAGCAGAGCTTCGTCGCGGTGAACACGGCCAGCGTCGCCGAGGAGGAGGTCAAGTACACCCTCGACGACGCCGGCTTCATCAAGGAGCTGTCGAAGAAGGTGGTCGGCGGGCTCGGCGAGGCCGTCGGGATCAACTACGTGTCCGCCGCGGACCGGCCGGCCCTGGTCGAGCACCTGGCCCGGGTCGACGAGCAGGAGTACTTCGAGCGCGGCATCGAGAACGCCATCGCCGCCGAGGGGCTGCGGTTCCGCGCCGTCGACATTTCGAAGTTCGGCTGCGTCGAGGTCGACTTCGACGAGGACCTGGCGAGGGCGAACACCCTGTGAAGCTGCGGGACTACTACGCCCTGAACCGGGGCGGCGGCCTGGCCACCGAGAGCGTCAGTCAGTGGATCGGCGCGGTCAGCGCCATGGCGTTCCGCCGGCTCGGGCTGTCCCCGACCGCGATGAGCGGCCTCAACCTGGTGCTGGGCCTCGCCGGCTCGGTCTGGGTGATCGCCGCCGCGCAGACCGGGAACTACCACGGCTGGATCGGCCTGGCCGCGCTCCTGCTCTGGCACCTCGCGTACGGGATCGACTGCGGGGACGGGCAGCTCGCCCGGGCCACGAAGACCGGCAGCCCGGCCGGGGCGCGGATCGACGTGCTGTGCGACGTGGCCCTCCAGATCGCCCTGGTGGCGGCGGTGAGCGCCGTGGCGGCCGAGTACACCCCGGACGCGCCCGCGTGGGTCTACGCGCTGTTCGCGGGTACCTGGATGGTCAACCTGGTCACCTCCGTCATGCAGCAGGGCGACGCCGGGGTCAGCATGGTCACCTCGCGCTCGCTGGCCGTCCGGCTCGTCAAGCTGATCCGGGACTACGCGTTCGTGGTCACCGTGCTCGGCGTGGCGATCTGGCTCGTACCCGGATGGACGATCTGGGTCCTGCTCGGTTTCACCGCCGTCAACGGGCTGTTCCTGCTGGCCAGCATCGTGTTCACGGCCCGGGCCGCCCAGCGGTCGTGGGCGGAGAAGATGGCGGCGCAGGGCTCATGACGGCCTCGGAGCGACCGGCCGCCGGCGACGTGGCAGCCGCTGAGGGCGCCGCCGAGGCCGTCTCCGTGGACGACCAGCCCGACGAGCCGCTGCCCGCCATCCCGCCCGGCTCCGGTCGGCGCCGGATCCTGCTCGGCCTCGCCGACCAGGTGGTCATCGCGCTGGCCAGCGCCGGCAACGCGCTGCTCGCCACCGTCGTGCTCGACCGGCCGCGCGCCGGTTCGGTGCTGATCGCGATCACCACGCTGTACTTCGCGATGGGCGTCAGCCGGGCCTTCATCGGCGAGGCGGTGCTCGCGCACGTGTCCCGGTTCGACGGGGCCGACCGGCGGCGGCGGGAGGAGGACGCGCTCGCCTCCGCGCTGATCATCGGTTCGGTGTGCGCGGTGGTGCTGGGCGGCCTGTGGCTGTTCGGGCCGGCCGACTGGTTCGGGGACCTGATCTGGGCGGTGCCGTTCCTGCCGCTGCTGCTGCTGCACGACACGGGGCGGCACACGTTCCTCGCGGCCCGCGAACAGCTCAACGCGCTGACGATCGACCTGACCTGGGTGCTCACCCAGGCCGCCGCCGTGACGGTCGCGCTGCTCGCCGGCTGGAAGAGCGGCGGGGCGCTGCTGTTCGCCTGGGGGATCGGGGCATCCGCCGGGGCGGCGCTGTATCTCGTCCGGACCCGGCTGAACCCGTTCCGGGGCCGGTTGGGCGCGTGGTTCCGCGAGACCCGGCACCTGTCGGGCTGGTTCAGCGCGAGTGCCCTGGTCGGGCAGAGCCAGACGATGCTGGTGGCGACGCTCGTGGCGAAGTTCCTCAACGAGGCCAACTACGCCGGGTTGAGGCTCGCCCAGCTCACCGTGCTCCAGCCGATCCAGAACCTGGTCACAGCCATGAACGCCCTGATGGTGCCCCGGTTCTCCCGGCTCGCGGCCACCGGCGACCTGCCCGCGCTGCGCCGGCTGACCCTGAAGGTGGCGCTCCTCGGGGCGGGGATCGGCGTGGCGGCCATCGCGGTCGTCGTGCCGCTGGCCGAGCCGGTGCTGCACTGGTACAAGGGCAGTGCCTACCTGGATGTCGCCCCGATCGCGTTGCCCGTCGCGTTGCAGGCAGCCATCTACCTGCTCCAGATCCCGTTCACGGCCGCCCTGCGCGGGCTGCAGAGAGCGAAACTGCTGTTCGGGCAGTACGTGGTGTTCACGGCCACCAGCCTCACCGGTGTGCTGTTCGGCGCGCTCGACGGTTCACTGCTCCGGACCGCCTGGGGGCTCACGATCGGCGCGGCGGTGGGCCTGCTCGCCATGATCACCGTGTACGCGTGGGCCCTGCGTCGACCCGTAGTCTGATCCGATGCCTCTGCTGACCCCGCCGCGCTACCAGCGGTTCGCGCTCCTCGGCCTCCTCGTCGCCGGTGCCGCTGGCCTCGTGGAGGCGACCCAGGAGTCCTCGGCCAACGGGCTGCGCGCCTTCCTGGCCGCGGCCCTGGGCTGGGCGGTGGTCGGACTGGCCCTCAGCCTGCCGGGCCTGACCGTGCGCGGCCTGCTGCTCGGCGGGTTCTTCGTCGGGGCCGGCATCCTGAGCTGGTCGTTCAGCGAGAGCCCGGGCGTGGTGTGGGGTCTCCTGGTCGTCGAGGGCGCGGTGTTCGCAACGTGGACGTTCCCGTGGCTGCGGGACCTGGCGAAGCTGCCGAAGCTGGGCGCGGCCTGGCTCGGCCTGGCGTACTGGCTCCTCGGCGCGCTCGGCGCCCTCCTGAACCACCCCCTGGTGAGCGTCCAGCGGGTGGTCTACGGCGGCCTGTTCACCCTGGGCGCCCTGGCCGTCCTCGCGGTGATCCGCAGAACCCGCGTGGACCCGACCCCGGCGATCGCGGCGGCGTTCCTGCTCGCCCTGGGCGTCCTGCTCCTGGTCGGCTCGGGCAACGCGCTGGACGACGTGCACGCGGTACCGGGCACGGCGTGGGGCAACAACATGGCCCAGCGGTTCTGGGGCGGGCCGTTCTTCCTGTACCACCCGAACTCGATCGCGCTGGTCTCCGTACTCGTCGCGCTGCGGATCGCACCGGACCGCGCGTTCGCGGTGTGGCAGCGCGCCGGCGTACTCGGAACATCGTTCCTGATGTTGCTGCTCGTGACCTCGCGGACGGCCTGGGGCTTCGCGGTCGCCGCCGCCCTGGTGCACGCGTGGCTGGTGTTCCGGAAGAAGGTGGACTACCCGGGCGCGCCAGGCTCCTCGCCCGGACGGAAGGCGGTTGTCGCCACCCTGGTGCCCTTCGTGCTGCTCGTGGCCCTGATGATCGGCTCGGGTGGCCCGCAGTGGCTGGTCTACAACCGCTATCCGAACTCCAGCGCGGGATCCGACCTGACCTCCGGGCGCACGCAGACCTGGAAGAAGGTCATCGAGGACTTCAAGGGCGACACGATCGCCGAGAAGCTGTTCGGCAACGGGGACGACGCGCGGGGCACGGTCACCCGGGCGGACTCTGTGGAGGACCCCAACACCAAGCCGCCGAAGCTGACCACCGACAACGCGTTCTTCGGCGCGCTCCGCCGGGGCGGGGTGGCCGGGGTGGCGGCGTTCCTGCTGGGGCTGGTGCTGCTGCTCCGCCGGGCGCTGTCCCGGGACGCCGCGCCGTGGTTCACGATCACCGCCGTGGCGGCGCTGCCCACGATCGCGACCTCGGACTGGGTCCTGGGCGGGACGGGCGGCACGCTGTGGATCCTGTTGCTGGCCGCCGAGGCCTGGCAGGTCTACCGGCCCGCCGACGAGGGCCGGGCGGGCGACCGGCTGGCAGGCGCACCGGTCAACGGATAGCGGCCAGGCAGGCGTCGGGCCGCCCACAACGGCCGGGCACGCGTCTGGTCATGCGTCGGGCATGGGGCCGGGCATGGGCCCGGGCAAGAGTCCGGGCAAGCGTCCGGCCCGCCGCCAGGTGGCGACGGGCCGGGGTCGGAGTGGACTACTTGCTGGCCGAGGTGAGCTCCCAGTGCGTGCTGTCGCTGTCCCCGCACGGGGCGGCGATCAGCGAGCCGCCGTTGTTGCTGAGGCAGGAGCCGGTCTTCGTGTTGGTGAAGGTGCTGAAGCCGTCGCCGTCAGCGGCCTGCCAGATCTGGCTGGTCCGGCTGTCGTCGCACTTGCGCAGGACGACATCGCTGACATCGCTCATCGTGGTCAGACACTTCTGGCCCCGGGCGATGGCGATCTTCTTGCCGTCGTCGCTGCGGGCCGGGAACTGCCAGAGCTGACGGCGGCTGCCGGTGTCGCACTGCACGAACGTCGTGGTCCGCTGGCCCTTGGGCTGCTCGAGGCACTGGCTCTGGTCGAGGCTGCGCATGGTGAAGGACTGCTCCGGCGTGGCCGCCTGGCTCACGCTCGGGATGAGGACAAAAAGGGCACCAGTGGCAGCAATGGTGAAAATACGGCGAATGATCATGCGCAGAAGATAGCAAAAGGGACAGAGGTTATGCGTTGGGGGTGTCACATTCCTGACGCGGCGCTCCGGCGGACCTTTTCGTACACCGCGATCAGGCGGTCTAGCACCACCGCGGGGGTGAAGTTCTCCAGGTAGCGGGCGCGCGCCTCCTGGCGAAGGCCACCCGCCGCGGCGCGCGGGATCGCCGCCGACATCGCGTCCACGGTCGGCTCGACCAGCCAGCCGGCGTCGCCCACCAGGTACGGGATGCCGCCCAGGTTGGTGCCCAGCACAGGGGTGCCGTTGGACAGCGCCTCGATGATCACCGTGGGCAGGGGTTCGAGCCAGGTGGACGCGATCACGAGGGCGTTCGCGGAGCGCATCGCGGCGCGTACCCCGTCGGCGTTCTGCGGGCCCAGGTAGTCGATGTCGGCGCGGTCGGCGGCGGCCTTCTCGACGAGTTCGCGCAGGGGGCCGTCGCCGATGACGCGCAACCGGCCGACCGCCGCCCCGCCGGCCGACACGGCCCGGGACCACGAGTCCAGCAGCAGCCGCACCCCCTTCTCCTCCGACAGCCGGCCCACGAACAGCAGCCCCTCGCCCGGCTCCGCGGAGTACCCGTGGTCCGGGATCGAGTTGGGTTTGACCGTGATCTGGTCCTCGCGGATCCCCAGCGTCTCCAGGTGCTCCGCGATCGCCGGGGTGAGCGCGATGAACTGGTCCAGCGACCGCCACGTGCCCCGGTGCGCCGCCAGCGTCGTCGCCATGATGAGGCTCTGCGCCTTCGAGCCCCGGTAGCAGGAGTGCTGCACCGCCGGGTACGGGAAGGGCTTGCCCAGGCAGTCCCTGCAGATCCTCCCGTCGCGGAAGTACAGGCCGTTCGCGCAGCTCTGCCGGTAGTTGTGCACCGTCTGCACCACCGGCACGCCCAACTTGTGCGCGGTCTTCACCACCCAGGGCGACAGCAACGGGTACGGGTTGTGCAGGTGCACCACGTCCGGCCGCTCCCGGGTGATCAGCTCGGCGAGCTCCCGCTGGGCGCGCGGCGCGTACACCGGGGACACGGGCAGCAGCAGCTTCTCGGACTTCGGTAGGTCACCGATCTCGTCGGAGCTGCGCTGAAAGGGGAGCACCTCGACGCCGGCCTCGGTGAGCTGGCGGATCTCCGTGTCCACGATCGTGTTCTCGCCGGACGGCTGGGCGGAGGAGTACCGGTTGTGCGCGATGACGACCTTCACGGGCCCTAGCGTACGAGCTTGGACAGCCGGCGGTCCGCGAGCGGCTTGCCCTTCGTCTGGCATGTCGGGCAGTACTGCAGATTCGACGTCGCGAACGACACCTCGCGGATCGTGTCCCCGCACACCGGACAGGGCAGCCCCGTCCGGCCGTGCACCCGCAACCCGGCCCGCTTCTCCGACTTCAGGGTGGCCGCCTGCTGCCCCTCGGTGCGCGCGATCGCCTCGTGCAGGGTGGCGCGCACCGCGTCGTACAGGGCGCTGACCTGGCCGGCCGTCAGCTTCGACCCCATCGCGAACGGGGACAGCTTCGCCAGGTGCAGGATCTCGTCGGAGTAGGCGTTGCCGATGCCGGAGAGGGCGCGCTGGTCCGTCAGTACCCCCTTGATCTGGGCGTTTCTCGTGATCTGGGTGCTGAACTCCTCCAGGGACACCTCCAGCGCGGAGGGCCCGAGGGTCGCGACCCGCTCGATCAGCCTCGGGTTGGTGACGACGTGCACCGCGAGCCGCTTCTGGGTGCCCGCCTCGGTCAGGTCGAAGCCCGACCCGTCGTCGAACCGCACCCGGACCGCGATCGGCCCCTTGCCCGGCCGCAGCGGACCCGGCGTGATGTGCTCGCGGTAGTGCAGCCAACCGGCCCGCGACAGGTGGGTGACCAGGTGCAGGCCCCCGAAATCGACATCCAGGTACTTTCCGATGTACCCGGCGCCGGTCAACTGCCGCCCCACCAGCGCCGACAGCGGCGGGTCGTACGTCTTCAGCGCGCTCAGCGCCACCACGTCCACCCCGGTGACCGTCAGCCCCACGGCGCGCCCGCGCAGGTACGCGGCGAGCGCCGCCACCTCCGGCAACTCCGGCACGCCGACCACCTCCGCGGCCCCGGCGTCGCTCGGCTCGGGGCCTCCTGAGCCTTCACTCTAAGCTGGCGGGATGCGTCGGGTCTGGTTGCTGGCATTCCTCGGGTACCTCCTCCTCGGCGCGGGCTGGGCGCTCGGCGTCCCGGTCAACGGCACGTACGACGAGGTGCAGCACATCCCGCGCGCGTACGGCGTCGTCACCGGCCAGGTCTACGCCCAGGGCTACTACTTCGACGGCCCGGCCAGCCTGCTGCCCGGCGAGCTCACCTGCTTCGACAAGGACAAGCTCGCGGCGGGCTGCCAGACCCCGGCCCCCGCCGCGGGTACGGCCGAGGGCGACCGCACCGTGCGCTGGCCGAGCGCCGCCGCCCGGTACAGCCCGCTCTACTACGCGGCCGTCGGCGTTCCGCTGGCCGTCAGCCCCGACCTCGGCGGGATCATCGGGGCCCGGGTGCTGTCCGCCGCCCTGTGCGCGCTGCTGCTCGCCGCGGCCGTGGCCATCGCGTACGGGCTGCGGAACAAGCTGCTGGTCGGGGCGGTGCTGCTCGTCAGTACCCCCATGGCCCTGAATCTCAACGGCTCCGTCAACCCGAACGGGATGGAGATCAGCGCCGGCATCCTCGCCTGGGTGGCACTGCTCGCCCTCGTGCGGAGCACGGGGAACGAACGCCGGCACCTGGTCGCCTTCGCGGTGAGCGGCGCGCTGCTGCTCACCCTGCGGCACATGGGACCGGTCCTGCTCGCCATCGTGGTGCTCGCGGCCCTCGTGTTCGCCCGGCGCGGCCGGATCCGGGAACTCCTCCGCCGCGCCGACACCCGGTGGGCGCTCGGCGCGATCGTCGCCGCCGGGGTCCTCGGGCTCGCCTGGATGCTCACCTCCGCCGTGAACGACATTCCGGCGATCCCCGACCGTGCCGTACATCTCAGTTTCGCTAAGACTTTGGAGGAGATCGTCCGGATCCGGACGCCCTTCTACCTGAACCAGGTCGTCGGCCAGTTCAGCTACGGCGAACTCACGATGCCCGGCTGGGTCATCCTCGGCTGGTACGCGCTCGTCGCCGCGCTCGCCGTCCCCGCCTGGCTCGCCGCCGGCCGCCGCTACCGGATCGCGGTGCTCGGCACGGCCCTGGCCAGCTACGGAAGCCTCGTCGCCCTGGAACTGTGGTTCGTCCCCAAGCTGGGCTGGTACTCCCACGGCCGGTACGCGATGCCCGCCGGGGTCGGCCTCGTGCTCCTCGCCGCGTTCGTGGCGAAGGGTTTCACGCCCGAGTTTCCGCGCAAGTTTGTCAGGGTCGTGGTCGTTGTCACAGGGGTCCTACACGTCTACGCTCTTGCGGAAGTGACCCTCCGTTATCGGGACCAGGTTACGTCGATGCCTTCACCGGCGTACGCTTTGTCAGCCGGGCTAGCGGGAGTGGCGCTACTCGGCGTAATGGGCTGGTTTTTCGCAAGTACGCAACCGACCCCGACTCGACACGACCCGGACACACCGAATAATGTCGGCCGGTCGTCAGAGGACGAGGCGGGGGCCGTGGCACACTAGGGGAGCCGTGAGCAGCACACTGCCGGAGGGCCTGTTGAGGTGACGACCAGCCTCCAGCGTCCGGCCCCGAAGAAGAGCCGGCCGGCCGGCACAGCCGGCGACAGACAGGCGGTAGGCCATGAGCCAGAGGCGGCGCCGGTGACCAACGGTGTTCCTCGCTCGGCTTTCTTCCGCAGTGACCGAACGTCAACCTGGGCCTGGTGGTACTCGGCCTGCCTTGTCGTCCTCGACTTTCTCTCCGTCGCGCTCGCCAGCCTGGCCGTCATCTCCTGGTTCCCCAAGGCCGTCGCCGGCTTCGTCGAGCGCAGCGACCAGCCCGTGCCGCTCTGGTTCTACCTCGTCGCGTACCTGATCCTCCCCGCCGGCTGGGTGCTCGTCCTCTGGGGCCACGGCGCGTACGACCGCCGGTACCTCGGGGTGGGCTCCGACGAGAGCAAGCGGGTCCTGCGCGCCTTCTGGACCGCCGTCGCCGTCGTGTCCTTCACGGTCATGAGCACCAAGACCGACGCGTCCCGGATGTCCGTCGGCGCGGTCCTGATCCTCGCGCTGGTGCTGCTCCTGATCAGCCGGGCGATGGTCCGCCGGGTGCTCTACACCCTGCGCAAGCGCGGCCGGTGCGTCCAGCGGATGCTCCTCGTCGGGGCGCTGCCCGAGACGCTCGAGGTGCACACCGTCGTCACCCGCAACCCGGAGGCCGGCCTGTCGCCGGTCGGGTTGTACCTGACCGAGGGCTACGGCGCGGCGCGCGGCGTCGAGACCCCCGTCCCGGTGTACGCGAACCGCGACCTCGTCGAACTCGTCCGCGAACTCGGCGCCGACACCATCGCCGTCTGCGGCTCCGCCGGCTCCGACTCCGCCGACCTGCGCCGGCTCGCCTGGCAGCTGGAGGGCACCGGCATCGACCTGGTCGTCGCCCCACAGCTCACCGACATCGCCGGCCCCCGGGTGCACATCCGCCCGGTCGAGGGCCTGCCGCTCCTGCACGTCGAGGAGCCCACCCTGTCCGGGGTCGGCTGGGTCGCCAAGAACCTGATGGACCGGATCGCCGCGTTCCTCGGCCTGCTGATCCTGTCCCCGCTGTTCGGCGTCATCGCGCTCTGCATCAAGATCAAGGAGCCCGGCGGCCCCGTCTTCTTCCGGCAGCGCCGCCTCGGCCACCAGTCGCGGATGTTCGGCATGTGGAAGTTCCGCACGATGTACGTCGACTCCGAGAACCGGCTCGCCACCCTCGTCGACCAGAACGAGACCGACGGCCTGCTATTCAAGATCAAGGACGACCCCCGGGTCACCCCGGTCGGCCGCTGGCTCCGCAAGACGTCCATGGACGAACTGCCCCAGCTGATCAACATCCTGGTCGGCGAGATGTCCCTGGTGGGGCCGCGCCCGCTGCCCGCCGAGGACGGCGACTTCCTCGGGGACGTCCGGCGGCGGCTGCTGGTCCGGCCCGGGCTCACCGGGCTGTGGCAGGTGTCGGGGCGGTCGGACATGTCGTGGGACGACGCGGTGCGCCTCGACCTGTACTACGTCGACAACTGGTCGTTGCTGCTCGACCTGCGGACGTTGTGGCGGACGATCGGCGTGGTGCTGGCCCGCCGGGGCGCCTACTAGCTCTTCTCGCAAAAGTTGCCGTTGTCCGACCAGGGACAACGGCAACTTCCATTTCCGGGTACGAGGCGGTCCGTCCTCAGGCCGGCAGGTCCTTCAGCCAGCGCTTCACGCCACCGTGACCCGAGCAGGTGCCCCGACGGTGCGCGCTGAAGCTGTAGGTGCCGTCATTGCACTCCGCGCTCGCACCAGCCGGCGGCTGCGGGGCCTGTACCGGCCGCTGGACGCACTTGCCGTCGGAGTTGAGGTAGTAGCCCGCCCCGCAGGTGACCGGCTTGGGCGGGGCCGGTGGGGCGGCGGGCGGCGCGACGGCTGCCTCGGGGGCCTTGGTCGGCTGGGCCGCCGCGGTGGTGGGGGCCACGGTGGGGGCCGCCGTGGTCGGCGCGACGTAGGGGGCCGCTTCCTGCGTTGTCATGGCGGGTGCGGGTGACTGCTCCGGCGCGTTCGCGGCCGGCCCACAGGCGGTGAGTACGGCCAGCAGCAGGGTGGGGAGGGCGGCCAGACTCCAGATACTTCGTGCGCGCATCGGTCGAGCAACTCCTTGAGTCAACGAGTGGTGACGACCTGATCACTCTTTGCTCGTCGCTACGGAACGTCAACGGATCGCACTCGAATGTGCCGGTTCGACGGTCCGATGAGGATGATCGGCACGGAAGGTCCGCCGTAAGGGTGGTGGAGTCCAGAATGGACAGTGGTCGGGCGCGGCGCCGGCCCTAGGGTGGTCAGAGGCGGAGCGCGTCCGGGGCGTGCAGGCGCAGGAGGGTGCGGCCAACGGTGGTCGGGATCCGCCGCCGGGTCGCCAACGACACCGTGATCATCACGAAGAACGCCAACGGCACCGTCCACGCCGCCGGCTGCGTGATCAGCACCGCCCACCACCCGTGCCCGGCGTACCCCAGCACGGTCAGGATCACCGCCCCGGCCGCCGCCCCGCCCCCGCTCAGCATCCCGGCGGCGGCCCCGATATCCGTGAGCCCCCGCCACCAGATCCCCAGCAGCAGCAACGGACAGAAGGTCGCCGCCGCGACCGCGAACGCCAGCCCCACCACCCGGGACACGTCGAGGTCGGCCACCGCGAGGGCCAGTCCGCACGGGATCAGGCCGCCGGCCAGCGCGGACAGTCGGAAGTCGCGGACCGAGCCCTTGCCGAGGACGTCGGTGGACAGCACGCCGGCCACCGAGGTCAGCAGGCCCGAGGAGGTGGACAGGAACGCGGCGAACGCGCCCGCCGCCACCAGCGCGCCGAGGAACTGGCCGAGCCCGCCGTTGCCGACGACCGCCCCGGGCAGGACGAGCACGACACTGTCCGGCTTGGCGAGGCCCGGGGTGTAGATCCGGCCGAGGAGGCCGTAGATGGTGGGGAAGAGGTAGAAGAAACCGACCAGGGCCAGGACTCCCAGGGTGGTACGGCGCGCCGCCCGGCCGTCCGGGTTCGTGTAGAACCGGACGAGGACGTGCGGGAGGCCCATGGTGCCGAGAAACGTGGCGATCAGCAGCGAGTACGTGCCGAACAGGCCCTGGCCGGAGTGGTCG
This sequence comes from Longispora urticae, assembly GCF_053902585.1. Taxonomy (NCBI): domain Bacteria; kingdom Bacillati; phylum Actinomycetota; class Actinomycetes; order Micromonosporales; family Micromonosporaceae; genus Longispora; species Longispora urticae. The sequence goes on along the minus strand of NZ_JAQZSH010000002.1, from coordinate 64,588 downwards.
CCGCCGCCGGGGAGCAGCCAGTCCGCGCCGACCGGGGACTTGGGCTCGACCAGCGGCGGGGCGCCGTCGGCCCGCCAGTGCAGGAGCAGGAACGCGACGGGCAGCGCCAGGGCGGTGAGCTTCAGCCAGTACTGGAAGGCCTGCACGAAGGTGATCGACCGCATCCCGCCGAGCGCCACCCCGCCGGTCACGACGGCGCTGACCAGCAGCACACCGACCCAGTAGGGCGCGCCCGTGACGGTGCGCAGGGTGAGGCCGGCCCCCTGGAGTTGCGGGAGCAGGTACAGCCAGCCGATGAACACCACGAACGCGGTCACCAGTCGGCGCAGTCGCCGGGAGCCGAGCCGCAGTTCGCAGAAGTCGGGCAGGGTGAAGGCCCCGGATCTCCGCAGCGGGCCGGCGACGAACAGCAGCAGGGCCAGGTAGCCGGCGGCGAACCCGATCGGGTACCAGAGGACGTCGAGTCCGTAGCTGAGGACCAGGCCGGCGACGCCCAGGAACGAGGCCGCGCTGAGGTACTCGCCGCCGATCGCCGCCGCGTTCCAGGTCGGGCTGACCGAGCGGGAGGCCACGAGGAAGTCGCTGGTGGTGCGGGCGAACCGGAGGCCGTACACGCCGATCACGAGCGTGACCAGGGTGACGAGGACGATCGCCGGCAACGCCCACGGGTTGCTCACCGGGAGGTGCTCACTTCTCGACCAGGTCGGTGAACTCGCGCTCGTTGCGCTCGCTCATCCGGACGTAGATCCACCCCACGGCCACCAGGAACGGGTACGGCAGCACCCCGAGCAGCACCCACGGCAGCGACACCCCGACCACCTTCACCCCGCCCAGCGCCGGCGCGACCGTGAACAGCAGCGGCAGCGTCCCGAGCCCGAGCCCGACCAGCAGCGCCAGCCGCAACGCCAACGCCAGCTGCGCCCGCACCAGCCCCTTGATCAGCGCGTCGCCGATCTCGGTCTGTTCGGCCAGCTCGCGCCGGGTGCGGTTGACCCGCCGGGCGCGGGCCACCTCGCCGAGCACGATCCGGGTCCGCCTGCCGCGCGCGGGGGTCATCACCGGATGCCGTCCTGCTTGGCGGCGCGCAGCAGGAGGTCCTTGAGCTCGCGGGTGTGCCGGCGGGCCACGGGCAGCGTGCGGCCGTCGATGACGACGACGTAGCCGGAGCTGGTGAGGCGCAGTTCGGAGATCTGGCTCAGGCGTACCAGATAGGAGCGGTGGATTCTGGCGAAGCCGGCATCCGACCAGCGCTCCGCCAGCGTCGCCAGGGCCACCCGGACCAGGTGCGAGCCGTCGGCGGTGTGCAGCCGCGCGTAGTCGCCCTGGGCCTCCACGTAGTGCACGGCGGCCCGGGGCAGCAGCTTGATCGTGCCGGCCAGCTCGACGGGGATCACGGCCGTCTCGGGGCCGGCGGCGGTCTTGATGCCGAGCGCGGACACGATCCGGCGCAGCGACTCCGCGAGCCGCTCCGGTTCGACCGGCTTGCGGATGTAGTCGAGGACGCCCAGGTCGAAGGCGTCGGCGGCCCGGTCGTCGTAGGCGGTCACGAACACCACGGCGGGCGGCGCGGCGAACCGGTGCAGCACGCGGGCGAGTTCCATGCCGTCGAGGCCGGGCATCCGGATGTCGAGGAACGCGGCGTCGATGTCGGCCCCGCGCAGCACCCGCAGCGCCTCGGTGGCGTCGGAGGCGGTGACGACCTCGGCGACCCGCGGGTCGGAGCGCAGCAGGTAGGCCAGCTCGTCGAGGGCCGGCGGCTCGTCGTCCACGGCCAGGATGCGCAGCGCCCTCACGACCGCACCGCCGGGTGGAACTTCGGAATTCTGACCAATATCTTGGTACCGGCCCCGGGGCCCGTCTCCACCACCAGTCCGTACTCCTCTCCGAACACCGCCCGCAGCCGCTCGTCCACGTTCGACAGCCCGACGTGCTGGCCGTCCCCGCTCTCCTCCGCGTCGAGCAGCGCCTGCGGTTCCATGCCCACCCCGTCGTCCTCGACCGTGATGTGGCACTCGGCGCCCGAGTCGATGGCGACGATGCTGATCGTGCCGACCCCGGGCTTGCGGGACAGCCCGTGCCGGACGGCGTTCTCGACGAGCGGTTGCAGGCACAGGAAGGGCAGCGACACCGGGAGTACCTCGGGGGCCACCTGCAACCGGACCTGGAGTCTCTCCCCGAACCGGGCCCGCTCGATCGTCAGGTACCTGTCGATGGACCGCAGCTCCTCCGCCAACGTCGTGTACTCCCCGTGCGCACGCAGGCTGTACCGGGTGAACTCCGCGAACTCCAGGATCAGTTCCCGGGCGCGCTTCGGGTCGGTCCGCACGAACGACGCGATGGCCGACAGCGCGTTGTAGATGAAGTGCGGGCTGATCTGGGCCCGCAGCGCGCGCAGCTCGGCCCGGGCGAGCCGGTCCCGGGAGGAGTCCAGTTCGGCGAGCGCGAGCTGGGTGGCCGCCCACCGGCCGGTCTCCACGGCCGCCTGGACCAGGCCGGGCGCGGGCGGCTCGTCGGACAGCGCGATCAGGGTGCCGACCCGGCCGGAGTCCGTCTGCAACGGTACGAGGACGGCGCCGCGGATCAGGCAGTCCAGCCGGTCGCAGCCCAGGTCGGAGGCGTCCAGTACGGCCTTGCCGGAGCTGAGGATCTGGTCGCGGTGGTGCTCGCCGGTGCCGTCCCACGCGAGCACCCCGGTCGGGGAGGCCAGGGCGAGCCCGCTGGCCCCGATCAGCCGGCGCAGGTGCCGGACGGACTTGGTCGCCGCCGCCTCGGTGAGCCCCGCGCGGAGCGGCTCGGCGGCCAGCCCGGCGGTCCGGAGCACCTCGTAGGTGGCGCGCTGCACGCTGGTGGCGATGCCCCGGCGGGCGCGCAGCCGGAGCAGCGCGATCACCCCGGCGGCGAACGCGACCACCGCGGCCGTGACGGCCAGAACTGTGCTCACCTGGCACATACTGCGCTGTACCGGGTACCAATTAAAAGGGTTGCGCGCCGGTGTAGCGGCCCGATAGTTTCTCCCCGACGCGAACGGCTGCGCCGTTGAGTGCCCGGAACGCTGAGTTTCTGGAACAGAAGGAGGTGAGACCCATGGACATTGCCGTCATGCGGTCCGTGCTCACCTGCCTGACCGTTCCCAGCCCCGCCGTCTAGCGCCGATTCCGCGCCGGTGGGGCGCCTCCCGAGGAGTTCACCACCACCATGCGCGACACCTTCAGCAGCGGCGGTTTCATCAACCGCACCCGTGGCAAGAACCGCTTCGACGCCGACGACATCGTCTACGAGAAGCACTATAAAGCAGACACCGAATGGGACCTTTCCGACGCCTCCGACGGCCTGCCCGAGGGCGACCGCTGGTCCACCTGGGACTCCGCCGCCCCGTTGGAGCGCGGCCCCCTGCCGCACCCCTCCTGGGTCGTGACCGACCTGGGCGCGGTCGACACCGAGCTGGGCATCCTGAAGACCGGCAAGGAGGGCGACGTCTTCCTGATCCGGCGTTCCGTGCCCGGGACGGACACCGCGACCCTGCTGGCCGCCAAGCGGTACCGGTCCGCCGAGCACAAGATGTTCCACCGCGACGCCGGGTACACCGAGGGCCGGCAGGTCGCCGAGTCCCGGATGCAGCGCGCCGTCGCCAACCGGTCCGAGTTCGGGCGCAAGGTCATCGCCGGCCAGTGGGCGATGTCCGAGTTCAACGCGCTGCGGACCTGCTACCAGTGGGGCCTGCCCGTGCCCTACCCGGTGCAGATCAGCGACACCGAGATCCTGATGGAGTTCATCGGGGACGCCGACGGCGCGGCCGCGCCCCGGCTGGCCAACGCCCGGCCCGAGGGCGCCGAGCTCCTCAGCGTGTGGGAGCAGCTCGTCGAGGCGCTCGTGACCCTCGCCCAGCGGGGGTTCGCGCACGGCGACCTGTCGCCCTACAACCTCCTCGTGCACGAGGGGCGGCTCGTCATCATCGACCTGCCGCAGATCGTGGACGTGGTGGTGAACCCGCAGGGTGGGGAGTACCTGGCCCGCGACGCCCGCAACGTGGGTACCTGGTTCGCGGCCCGGGGGCTGACTGGCGGATCGGTGACACCTGATGAGCTTCCCGAGCTGCTGCGTCGGGAGGCCGGGCGCTAACAGGTAGCATTCGAGCGACGTTAAGCCCGGTGACCTGCATCGATGTGCGGCGTTTCGGGTAGGGGAGGGGCAATCATGCGGTTCGAGATCAGCAAGGTGCTGGACGCCATCGAGCGCCGGCTCAGCACCGACCCGGCCCTCGTCGGCGCCCTGGTGGACGTCGGCGAGGTGCTGCGGGCGGTCGACCTCGACGGCGGCCGGCCGACGTACCTCCCCCGGCTCGGCGCCGTCGTGGACGCCCTCGCGGTGAAGCTCGACGACGCCGCCGTCCCGGTGTACGCGATCGCGGACAAGGCCCTGCTGTCGAGCCTGGAGCTGACCTCCAACGAGAAGATGGTGCTCCGGCGCTGGGCCGACGACGGGCTGATCGAGGTGATCGCCGCCGACCCGGCCGGACGCCTGGTCGAGCTGGCCTCGATCACCGGCCTGCCCGTGCTCACGAGGCACCCGTTGCCCGTCGCGATGACGATGGCCCCGGTACCCGGCCTCGGCGGGGTGGCCCTGATCGACCGGCCCGGCACCCCCGGCCCCTCGCAGGCCGCCGTGCTGTCCCGCCGGTGGCGCTGCCCGGACGGCGAGCCCGTCGGCATCCCGACCCTGACCACCGGCCGGCCCACCTGCCCCCGGCACGGCGTCCCGCTCGGCGACGAGGGCCCCCGGGCGGTGTCCCAGGCGGTCACCGTGTGGGTCGGCGGCACGGCCCGGACCCGGTTCGCGGTCGACGCGCTCCGGCCGGTCGTCGTGGGCCGGTCCCCCGCGCAGGGCGTCATGCTCGGCCCGTGGCTGGACGACGAGAGCCTGCAGTGGATCAGCCGGGCGCACGTGGAGCTGACCCTGGCGGGGACCAGCCTCACCGTCACCGACAAGAGCACCAACGGCACGGTCGTCGTCCGGGCGAACGGGCCCCGGGTCGAGCTCGGCCGCGACCAGAGCGAACTGGTGGGCGAGGCGGACACCGTCGAGCTGTACCAGGGCGTGGAGCTGACGTACGCCGGGCGGCGGCCGAGCCGGGCGGTGTCGGCGGCCGGGGGGATCATGGCCGAGGCGCCGACCATCGCGCTCCGGTTGCCGATCCGGGAGTGACGGCGACTGCCGGCCCGTCTCCGGGGGCCACCCGCCTCCCCATCCGGGAGTAACCCCCGATCCTCCTCGAGGAGGATGGGCGCCCCGAAACGCCCACTACGCTGGGCAACGTGAGCGAAAACGCCTTTGAGCTGCGTGGTCTGGTCAAGAGGTTCGGGGAGAAGGTCGCCGTCGCGGGCGTCGACCTGGCCGTCCCGACGGGGTCCTTCTTCGGCCTGCTCGGTCCGAACGGGGCCGGCAAGACGACTTCCCTGTCGATGGCCGTGGGGCTGTTGCGGCCGGACGCGGGGACGGCGTACGTGCTGGGGCACGACGTCTGGCAGGACCCGATCGGGGCGAAGCGGCTGCTCGGCGTACTCCCCGACGCGGTGCGGATGTTCGACCGGCTGACGGGGCTGGAGCTGCTCACGTACACCGGGATGCTCCGGGGCATGCCCGCCGAGCAGATCGCGACCCGCGCGGGCGAGCTGCTGGACGTGCTGGGCCTGTCCGACTCGGGCAGCACCCTGGTGGTGGACTACTCGGCCGGTATGAAGAAGAAGATCGGGCTGGCCTGCGCGCTGCTGCACGGCCCCCGGCTCCTGGTGCTCGACGAGCCGTTCGAGGCCGTCGACCCGGTGTCGGCCGCCACGATCCGCGACATCCTGCACCGCTTCGTCGGCTCCGGCGGCACTGTGATCTTCTCCTCGCACGTGATGGAGGTCGTCGAGCGGCTGTGCAGCCACGTCGCGATCCTCGCCGACGGCGTGATCAAGGTGGTCGGCACCCTGGACGAGGTCCGGGGCGACCGCCCGCTGGAGGAGATCTTCGTCGAGCAGGCCGGCGGCCGGACCTCCCTGGGCGAGGAGCTGGCGTGGCTCAAGTGACCACGGCCGCACCGGTCGACGTCGCCCCGGACGGTCCCGGGATCGGCGTGTTCGTGCGCCTCAAGCTGCGGATCCTCCGCAACGGGTTCCAGGGCAAGCCGGGCCGGGTCGTGGCGCTGGTCTTCTCGCTGTTCTTCGGCGTCCTGCTCGCGGCGGGCGGCTTCGCGCTGTTCGCCAGCGTCGGTGCCCTCCCCGAGGAGTACGGGTACGGGATCGTCGCGCTGGTCGGCACGTTCCTGGTGATCGGGTGGATCGTGATGCCGGTCGCGATGTTCGGCGTCGACGAGACCCTGGACCCGGCCCGGTTCGCGCTGCTGCCGATCCCGAAGCGCCGGCTGATGGCGGGCCTGCTGGCCTCGGCCTTCCTCGGCGTGCCGGCCCTCGCGACCCTGATCGCCACCGCCGGCCTCGTGGTCGCGGGCTTCGTCAAGGGCGGCCCGGTCGCCGGGATCGCCGCCGCGGTGGGAGTCGTGCTCGGCGTCGCCACCTGCGTGGTGGGCAGCCGCGCCGTGACCAGCGGGTTCGCGGCGGCGCTCCGGTCGCGCCGGTCGCGGGACCTGGCCCTGATCGGCATCACGCTCAGCCTGACCCTGATCGGCCCGATGATCTCGCTCAGCACCAGCGCGATGGCCCAGGGCGACGCGGAGTCGGTCAAGAACGGCATGCGGGTCATCGGGTACTCGCCGCTGGCCGCCCCCTTCACCGCCTGGTACGACCTCGCCACCGGCAGCGCCCTCCTCGGCCTCGCCAAGCTCGCCGGCACCGCAATCGTCCTCGCCCTGCTCGCCCGCTGGTGGTCGAACTCCCTGGAGTCGGCCATGGTCGGCGCGGCCAGCGGCGGTGCCCAGGCACGCAAGGACACCGGCCTGCCGCTGCGGATCCTCGGCCGCGCCCCGAAGGGCGTGTTCGGCGCGATCGTGGCCGCCGAGATGCGCGGCTGGTGGCGGGACCCGCGCCGCCGCGCGACCCTGCTGTCCATGCTCGCCGCGAGCCTCGCGATGCCGATCGGCATGAGCGCCGGGCAGACCACGCTCGCCCTCGGCGTGACCGTGGTCTGGATCGGGGTGTTCCTGGCGCTGGCCGCCGGCAACCAGTTCGGCTTCGGCGGGTCGGCGTACGCGTTCCACCTCATGATCGGGGTGCCCGGCCGGCTGGAGCTGCGGGCCCGGAGTACGGCGCTGGCCCTGCTCGCGGTGCCGGCCCTGACCGTGGTGGTGCCCGTACTCGGCATTCTGATCGGCAAGCCCGCGCAGATCGTCGGCGCGCTCGGCTCGGGGTACGCCGCGTTCGGGGTCGCGATCGCCATCATGTCGGTGCTGTCGGTCCGCGCCCCGTACGCGCTGCCCGACTCCAGCAACCCGTTCGCGATGAACAGCGGCGGCGGGTGCATGAAGGGCGTGATCAGCCTCGGTTCCATGTTCGTCACCCTGGTGCTGGCGTCCCCGATGGCGGTCGGCTCGTGGCTGCTCGGCGACTCGCTGTGGAGCGTGCTGCTGCTGCCCGTCGGGGTGGCCTACGGGGTCGGTGCTGCGGTGCTCGGCGCGCGGGTCGGCGGCGACATGCTGCAACGACGTGGCCCGGAAGTCCTCGCGGCCGTCACGCCGGGGAGATAATCGAGTTCATGAGCGGAATCCACGTCGAGCACCCGTTCGCGACCCCCGAGGGCGAACGTGGCCCCGTCCGCCGGCTCCGGGGCCGGTTCGGCCAGACGGTCACCCTGTGGACCGCCGGGGTGGGCGCGGGCCGGGCCGGGCTCCCGGTGGCCTCCACGATGGTCGCGGACGGCGAGCCCGGCCGGATCCTGGGCCTGCTCGACCCGGAGTCCGAGGTGTACGACGCCCTGACCGCCGCCGGCCGGTTCGCGGTGCACGTGCTCGCGCCCGGCCAGGAGCGGATCTCCGACGAGTTCGCCGGGCTGGTGCCGGTGCCGGGCGGGGCGTTCCGCAACCACGGCTGGCAGGAGACCGAGTGGGGCCCGGTGCTCGCCGAGGCGACGACCTGGGCGGGGTGCCGGCTCGACGACACCCGCCCGTTCGGGTACGGGCACCTGGTGGAGGCCACGATCGAGTTCGTTGAGCTCGGCGACTCCGGACCGTTGGTCTACCACCGGGGCCGGTACACCCGCGTCACCTCTTAGCGAACTCCTTCAGCTCGTCGGTGACCTTCTTGGCTGCCTCCTTGGCCCCGTCCACGGTCTTCTTCGTGACCAGGTCGGTCACCCACGCCTCGTTGAACCCGGCGAAGAAGCCGAGCCCGCCCCAGTAGAACCACTGGGCCAGCGGCGCGGACGGCACCTTGAACAGCACGAACAGTTCGCCCTTGCCCATGAACAGGATCGTGGCGGCGAAGAACCAGCCGAGCATGATCCGGATCGCCGCCGCGCGGAACCCGGACGCGTGGTGGTCCTCGATCTCCTGCTTGCGGAGCCGGATCAGCGAGCTGAGCGTCGCGCCGCCCGCCCCGCCGGCCACCGCCACCAGCGCGTGTTCCACGAGGGTCTTCTTGTCGCCGTGCAGGCCGTCGGAGAAGAGCATCAGGCAACCCTTGATCACGAGGTACAGCACGACGAGCAGCACGATGCTCGCGAACACCCCGATGATCGTGCCCTTGAAGTACTCCCGCTGGACTCTGCGTTGGGCCCTGGTCTTGATCTCGGACGCCACCTCCAGCGCCCGGCCGGCGAGGAACGTCTCCACCGGGTCGGGCTTGTCGCCGGTCGGCCGGGACATCTCCTCGGCCAGCGCGCTGGCGGTCCGGATGCCCTCCTCGATCCGCTCCCGGCAGACCCGCCAGTCGTCGGGCACCAGATACCGCTGACCTTCGAGGTACTGGTCCTTCAGCGCGGCCAACGGCATCAGCACCCGGGACTGGAACCGGGGGTCGAACGGACCGAGCACACTGTCCAGTGAGACGACGGGACGGCCCTCGATGCGCTGGGCGCGCTGGTAGAGCCACTTCTCCCGGGCCCGGCGGCGGATCCGGCCGAACCAGTTGGTGGGGGTCTCCTCGAGTGGGGGCACAACGTCGGGATCCGTCATCACGACCTCCGGGGGGTGGAGTCGATTGAGTGTGATCAGTATCCGTGACCGACCGCCTCCCGCCAATCCTCCGCAGGGTCCGGCGCCGTCCACGGGGGACCACTGGGCGCACGGAATGTGCCGTTCGTCGTGCCGGGCGGAGAGGGAACCTGTCGCGGGCGGTACGCGTCCATAGCGTGTTCCAGGTCACTCCCCCGACCTGAGAAGGCGGTGACGATGTCACCCGACAAATACGAGACCGTCCAGGCCAGCGACGAGTTCGCGAGTCTGCGCAAGGCGTTGCGGAGCTTCGTGTTCCCGATGACGGTCGCATTCCTGGCCTGGTACGCGCTCTACGTTCTCCTCTCGGCCTACGCCCGGGGCTTCATGGCGCACAAGGTGTTCGGCGACGTGAACGTGGCCCTGGTGTTCGGGCTGCTCCAGTTCGTGTCGACGTTCGTGATCGCGTGGGTCTACGCGCGCTACGCCGGCCGGAAGCTCGACCCGGTCGCCGAGAAGATCAAGGCAGAGATGGAGGAGGACGACAGTGCTCGCGCGTAACCTCACCCTGGTCCTGTTCGTCGTGCTCGTCGCCGTGACGCTGGGCATCACGATCTGGGCCAGCCGGCAGAACCGCACCGCCGCCGACTTCTACGACGGCGGCCGGTCGTTCTCCGGTTTCCAGAACGGCATGGCGATCGGCGGCGACTACATGTCCGCCGCGTCCTTCCTGGGCATCGCGGGCATCATCGCGCTGTCCGGCTACGACGGTTTCCTCTACTCCATCGGCTTCCTGGTCGCGTGGCTCGTCGCGCTGCTGCTGGTCGCGGAGCTGATGCGCAACTCCGGCAAGTACACGATGGGCGACGTGCTGGCCTTCCGGATGCGGCAGCGGCCGGTCCGCACGGCGGCCTCGCTGTCCACCCTCGTCGTGTCGGTGTTCTACCTGCTGGCCCAGATGGTCGGCGCGGGTTCGCTCGTCGCGCTGCTGCTCGGCATCAAGGAGGGCGAGACCTTCCTGGGGATGGGCCCGGAGAACGCCAAGATCGTCACGATCGTGCTGATCGGCATTCTCATGATCGTGTACGTCGTGATCGGCGGCATGAAGGGCACCACCTACGTCCAGATCGTCAAGGCGTTCATGCTGATGCTCGGCGCGCTCCTGATGACGCTGCTCGTGTTCGCCGCGTTCCGGTTCAACCTGTCCGACCTGTTGCAGTCGGCGGCCACGAAGTCCGGCAAGGGCGACGCGTTCCTGCAACCCGGCCTGAAATACGGCAAGGAGCTGTCCACGCCGCTGATGACGGCCGTGAGCAAGCTGGACCTGATCTCCCTCGGCCTCGCGCTCGTCCTCGGCACGGCCGGCCTGCCGCACATCCTGATCCGGTTCTACACGGTGCCCGACGCGAAGGCGGCCCGGAAGAGCGTGGTCTGGGCGATCGGCATCATCGGCACCTTCTACCTGATGACCCTGGCCCTCGGCTTCGGCGCGGCGGCCCTGGTCGGCGCGAGCGAGATCGTCAAGCAGGACCCGAGCGGGAACACGGCCGCGCCGCAGCTGGCCAAGGCGCTCGGGGAGAAGTACCTCGGCGGGGAGGTCGGCGGGGCGCTGATGCTGGCGGTGATCGCGGCGGTGGCGTTCGCGACGATCCTGGCGGTGGTGGCCGGGCTGACGTTGGCCTCTTCCTCCTCGTTGGCGCATGACCTGTATGCGAACGTGTTCCGGCGGGGGCGGATGGAGGCGGCTGCCGCGGCCGCGGCTGGGTCGACCGGCTCGGGCGGCTCGACCGGCGCGGGCGCCTCCGACGGCGTCAAGCAGGAGGACGGGGTCAAGCGTGAGGACGGCGTCGCCTCCGACGGCGTGAAGCGCGAGGACGGTGCCGCCGACGGGGTCAAGCGGGAGAACGCCGCCCCCCAGTTCGACGCCGTCCGCCAGGAGGTCCGGGTCGCCCGGTACTCCGCCTTCGGCATCGGCGCCCTGGCCATCGTCCTGGCGGTCTTCGCCCGGAGCCTGAACGTCGCGTTCCTCGTGGCCCTCGCGTTCGCCATCGCGGCGTCGGCGAACCTGCCCGCGATCCTGTTCTCCCTCTTCTGGAAGAACTTCAACACCCGGGGCGCGCTCTGGGGCATCTACGGGGGCCTGCTCTCCGCCGTGCTCCTGGTCCTGCTCAGCCCGATCATGTGGGGCGGGGCGTCGGACACCCAGCCGGCGGCGAAGCTCTCCGCGAAGCAGGCGGCGACCTGCGGGGTACCGGCGGACTCGAAGTTGGTGTCGAATGCGACCGCTTTGTGGAGCTGCACGGCCAAGGCCCCGGTTCCGCTGTCCAATCCCGGACTGATCTCGATCCCGCTCGGGTTCCTGTTCGCGGCCGTGGGTGCGCTCACGTCCCGGGAGCGGGATGCCAAGAAGTACGCCGAGCTGGAGGTTCGTGCCCTCACGGGTGCCGGCTCTCACTGACGGTGAGGTGTGGGTCACATCACGCAGGTGGTGTGACCCGCACGTACCCTTGGGACATGAATGAGTCACGACCGACGGGCCGCGCGTCAGTACCGTCCGGCCGCGCCCGCGTTCCCCAGCCCCAGGAGGACCCCTGGGCTGACGTCGCGCCGGTTCCCGGCCGCGCCCAGGTGCCGCCGCGTGGGGCGTCCGGCTCGGCGAAGGTCCCCAGCGGCCGCGCCCAGGTCGGGGGCGGCCCGGGCGGCCGTGGCCCCGGAGGCCCCACCGGTCCCGGCGGCCCGCCGAAGGGCGTCGTCCGCTCCGGCAAGCGCCGCCCGCGCTGGGGCCGGATCATCCTGGTCGTGTCGGGCCTGCTGGTCGTGGTGCTGATCGCGGGTGGCCTCGGCTTCTGGACGTACCTGAAGTCGGCCGCCAACGACGTCAAGCGCACCGACGCGTTCGCTGGCCTCACCGCCGGCCGGCCGCCGAAGACGGTGGACGGCGCGTTCAACATCCTGATGCTGGGCAGTGACTCCCGGAACCCGGACAACATCGAGGCCGACGCCCGGACCGACACGATCATGCTGCTGCACGTCAACGCGAAGCACGACCAGGCGAACCTGATCTCCCTGCCCCGCGACCTGTACGTGCACGTGCCGAAGAACCCGAACGGCCAGGGCGGCGACACCAAGGCGAAGCTCAACGCGGCGTTCGCCTGGGGTGGGGCTCCGCTGATGGTGAAGACGGTCGAGGAGTACACCGGGGTCCTGATCGACCACGTGGCCATGATCGACTTCGACGGGCTGCGGGCCGTGACCGACGCGCTCGGCGGCGTCGACATGACGGTCGAGCAGGACACCACCTCGATTCACGGCAACCACCGGTTCTGGGCGAAGGGCGTGCACCACTTCAGTGGCGACGCCGCGCTGGACTACATCCGGCAGCGCAAGCAGTTCCCGGACGGCGACTTCGCCCGGATGCGGCACCAGCAGACGTTCCTGAAGGCGATGCTCGACAAGGCTGCCGACGGGGGCACGCTTGCCAACCCGCTCAAGCTGAAGGCGTTCCTCGACTCGGTGACCAAGGTCGTCGTGGTCGACAACAACTTCGACCTGGTGGATCTCGCGATCCAGTTCCGCGGGCTGCGGTCGTCCAATCTCACATTCCTGACCAGCCCAAACGCCGGGTCTGACGATATCGACGGCGAGAGCGTCATCGTTTCGGACAAAGCTCGGGCCAAGGCTCTGTACGAAGCGGTCAATAAGGACCAGGTGGCCGAGTGGATCAAGGCCAACCCACCGCAAAAGTAAGACCATTGTGAGGAAAGTCCACTTCGTGTGGGTGGCGGGTCGGGTCGGCTTGGAATAGGGTCCGAAGCCGGGCCGACTCCGGTCCGTCACCACCACCCGCCCGAGCGGCGGCCGACCGAGGAGGCTGTCACGTCCGGCAAGCCAGCCAAGTTTGGCGCGCACCGCGTCCGGCGTAGCCCCCTCTGGGCCCGACTCTGTCTCACGTTCGGCGCGGTGATCGTCGTCGCCGCAGGCGGCACCCTCGTCGCCGGCCAGCTCCTCCTGAACAAGGTCGACAACGCGATCGGCTCCAGTTCCCTGCTGCCCGCGGGCACCGGTAACCAGCCGCGCGGCGACATCAAGGGCCCCATCAACATCCTGTTGGCCGGCCTCGACTACCGCAAGGGCGACCCCGACAGCGAGTCCAACCAGCGCGCCGACTCGGTCATGTGGGTGCACATCCCCCGCGAGCACGACCGGGCCTACATCCTGTCCCTGCCCCGCGACCTGGTCGTGGACATCCCGGCGTTCCCCGCCGCGAAGTTCCCCGGTGAGCGCGGCGGCCGGCTCAACGCCTCGTTCGGCGCGGGGATGCAGAACAACCAGGGTCGCCCCGGTGGCATGCAGCTGCTGGTGAAGACAGTCGAGCAGCTCACCGGCACGAAGTTCGACATGGCCGGCGTCATCGACTGGTACGGGTTCACCGGCATCACCCGCGAGCTGGGCGGCGTCGACATGTGTCTGGACAAGGGGTTCACCTCCAGCCAGGAGGGCTTCAAGGGCTACAGCTTCGCGGCCGGCTGCAACCACTACGACGAGCACACCGCCCTGGCCCTGGTCCGCCAGCGGTACGACGTCATCGGCGACGACTACGGCCGGCAGAAGCTCCAGCAGCAGTTCGTCAAGCAGATCCTGAAGCAGGCGATGAGCAAGGACGTGCTCAGCAACCCGCTCAAGCTCAACTCGCTGATCACGTCGGTCGGCTCCTCTCTGAAGATCGACTTCGGGGGGTACGACTTCGCGGACCTGCTCTGGGCCCTCAAGAACATCAAGCCGGACGGCCTGCTGACCATGCGGGTGCCGAGCGGTTCGCTCAAGGACAACAACGGGAACTACGCGGGCGAGGGCCTCAACAAGGAGCTCGCCCCCGAGATGTTCAGGGCCCTGGCCGACGAGCGGATCGAGCTGTTCCTCGCCCAGCACACCGAGTTCGCCACCAGGCTCCCGGCCTGACCCGATGACGACCATCGACAAGCCGGGCGTCCACCGTAGGCGGAGAAGTCCACTGTGGGCCCGGCTGTGTCTGATCTTCGGCTGCGTCCTCACCCTGGTCAGTGGGATCGCGCTGATCGGCGGCCAGGCGCTCGTCAGCCGCTACACCAGTTCCATCCCACAGATCAGCGTTCTCGGCAAGGAGCAGGCGCGCCGCGACGTCAAGGGTCCGATCAACATCCTGCTGGTCGGGATCGACAAGCGCCGCAACGACGAGCCGGGCAGCCTGGTCCGGGCGGACACCGTGATGTGGGCGCACATCCCGGCGGCCCACGACCGGGCGTACCTGCTGTCGCTGCCGCGCGACCTGGACGTGCCGATCCCGGCGCACAAGCCCTCGGGGTACCAGGGCACGACCGGGGACAAGCTGAACGCCGCGTTCGCGTTCGGGGCGGGCGAGAAGCAGGACCTGGCGAGCGGGCTCCAGCTGCTGATGAAGACGGTGCAGGGGTTCACGGGGGTGAAGTTCGACCTCGTGGGCATGATCGACTGGTACGGGTTCACGGGCATCACCCACGAGCTCGGCGGCGTGACCATGTGCCTGGACAAGGGCTTCAAGTCCACCCAGCCCGGATTCACGGGGTATTCCTTCCCGGCCGGCTGCAACCACTACAACGAGCACACGGCCCTCGCCCTGGTCCGGCAGCGCTACGACCTGCCCGGCGGCGACTACGACCGGCAGAAGCTCCAGCAGCAGTTCGTCATGCAGATCCTGAAGCAGGCGCTGAGCAAGGACGTCGTCAGCAACCCGGTGAAGCTGGACAAGATCATCCGTTCGGTCGGCGCGTCCCTCCAGCTCGACCTCGGCGGGTACGACTTCCTCGACCTGGTGTTCGCGCTGCGCAACATCAAGCCGACGGACATCATCACCATGCAGATCCCGCACGCCACGAAGAAGAAGAACGGCGCCGACTACGAGGAGCTGGTCCAACCCCTCGGCACGGAGCTGTTCCAGGGGTTGATCAAGGGCCAGATCGACGAAGTGCTGATCAAGCACCCCGAGCTCGCAACAAAGGTCCAAACCTGACATTTTCGCCGTACCCTGGAGGCCATGGGGAGGGCGCGGGTGCCTCGGCTGCGAGCGGGCCGGCGCGCACCCCTGTGGACCCGGCTGTGCATCGGCCTCGGGGCCTTCCTGCTGCTGCTCAGTAGCGGGGCGCTCGTCACCGGCCGGGTGCTCCTCGACCGCTACGAGAACGCGGTGCGCCGGGCCGACCTCCTGCCCGACGGCACCGCCCGGACCGTCAGCCCCGGCTCCGTCGCGGGCCCGCTGAACCTGCTCCTGGTCGGCTCCGACCTGCGCCAGGGGCTGGAGCACGAGGTCTGGCGGTCCGACACGATCATGGTCGTGCACGTCAACGAGCGGCTCGACCGGGCGTACGTGCTGTCCATCCCGCGTGACCTGCAGGTCAGGATCCCGCGCTGCCTGGACGCGGTGGACGGCTGCATCGACAAGATCAACGCGGCGTTCGCGTACGGCGGCATCGGGCCGCCCTTCGACCCCGTACGGGGGTACCAACTCCTCGCCGAGACCGTGCGCGACCTGACCGGGCTCCGCTTCGACGCGGCCGGCATCATCGACTTCACCGGTTTCACCCGGCTGGTCGGCGCGCTCGGCGGCGTACGGCTGTGCGTGGACGTCGAGACCACCTCGATCCACAGCGGCATGACCTGGGAGCCCGGCTGCCACGACTTCAACGAGCACTCGGTCCTCGACTACATCCGCCAGCGCGAGTACCCGGACGGGGACGTCACCCGCCAGCGCCACCAGCAGCAGTTCATCAAGGCGGTGCTCCAGCAGGCCCTCGCCCGGGGCGTCCTGGCCGACCCGGCCCGGCTGGACAGGCTGATCCGGGCGGCCGGCGACTCCCTGACCATCGCCAGCCCGCACCCGACGACCGCCCTGTTCCTGGCGCTCCGTGGCATCCGGCCGGAGAACATCACCCTGCTCCAGCTCCCGGCCGCCGCCGAGTGGATCGACGGGGTCGCGTACGCCGAACCGGTCGAACGGACCGAACCGATGTTCGCAGCGCTTCGCGAGGACCGGCTCGACGAGTTCGTGCTCGCCAATCCGGACGTCGTGAACCGATAGGGACGCCCGGGCGCCTCGTCACCACGCGGTCGGGCGGCGTGCACCGGTAGGTCCGGCCCGTGCCGCGCCGCCGCGCCGCCGCCTCGTCATCGTGCCGATCCGGAGGTCGTGACCGACAGGGCCCGCCGCCCACCTCGTCGCCGCACCGATCCGGGCGTCGTGAACGGATAGGATCGCGGCATGTTTGGCGAGCAGCTCCCCAGTGTCAGCGCTTCCGACGTGCCCGCAGGGGCCTTCCTCCTCGACGTGCGCGAGCACGACGAGTGGGCGGCCGGGCACGCGCCGGACGCCGTGCACGTGCCGATGTCCGAGATCCCGGCCCGCCTCGCGGAGGTGCCCCAGGACGGCGACGTGGTGGTCATCTGCCGGGTCGGCGGCCGCTCGGCCCGCGTCGTGTCGTACCTGCAGGGCAACGGCTACGCGAACGTGTTCAACCTCGACGGCGGGATGCAGGCCTGGGACGCCGTGGGCAAGCCGATCGTCTCGACGTCCGACGCCCCCGGCATCGTGATCTAGAGGCCACCGCCCGGCCACCGCCCGACCCCGAACCGGCCCCCGGCCACCAGCCCCGGGGCCGGCGGTGCTCCCGTCAGCCGCCGAGCGGCAGTCGGACCTCGTTCGTCCAGGACCACTTGTGGTCGTCCTTGGTCAGCGCGAGCATCGACGCGTGCGTGATCGTCAGCTCCACCGGCGGCACACTCAGCGCGGCGAGCCGGTCCTTGTACGGCTGCGCGGGCCCGTCGGCGTTCACGTACGCGACGCTGACGTGCGGCTCGAACTCGCCGGACTCCTGCCCGGGCAGCGCGTACAGCCGGGACTCGTCGATCACGGAGAACACGCCCGCGCGGACGGCGTCGCGGATCGCGGCCAGCGACCCGACCGGCCCGACCGGGATGTAGACGGAGTCGGTGGCCAGCACCTCGGGCTCGGTGTGCACGACGGCGGGCGGCACGGAACCGAGCTGCTCACGTACCGCGGCAGTGATGCTCGTCATCTCCTCGGCGGTGAGTTCATCGGTGAACGTCACCCCCTGGATCGTCATGTGCCGCCACTGCGGAAGTATCAGGTCCAGGTTCGGGATGTCCCGGAGAGCGGTCTGGTAGGTGTCAATGACCTGGTGTAACCGGCGATCATCGGCGAAGGTGATATAGCACGAGAACAGCGCCCGGCGCGGCGACCAGTGGGGCAGCTCGGTCCAGTGGTTGACGACAGTCATAAGGCGCAGGCTAGTGGACCGGCGGAAGAACGGGCAGAACTTCCGGCCACCGTTGGCCATCAGCCGTATGTACGGGGTATTTTGTCTGAAGGTTGCTAGATAGCACCCAAAAGGATGGGGGACGCGTGAGCGGGTGTCTGGAGGTTTCAGAGCGCGCTTCCTGCGTAGTCGTGCCCCACCATGCGCAGGCCGCGGGTCTCGCGCGGCGCAGGGTAGCTGTGGAGCTGTCGCCACGGCTGGGCGCCGAGACCCTGGCCGATGTCACCGCGATCGTCTCCGAGCTGGTCGGCAACGCGGTGCTGCACGCCCGGCCGCTGCCCGACGGCGGGGTCCGGGTCGCCTGGCAGGTCGGGCCGAACTCGATAGAGCTGCGGGTCACCGACGGCGGGGCCATCGAGCTGCCGCACGTGCGCCGGGTCGGCCCCGAGTCGCTGAACGGGCGCGGCCTGAGCATCGTCGCCGCCCTGTCGGACCGCTGGGGCGTGATCCGCGACGGGCTGGGACAGTGCGTCTGGGCGGAGCTGCGGCACGCCGCCTGAAACCCCTTTTCCGGGTACGGCTACGCACTGGTAACGCCTGTTCGACCAGCCCCGTTAGGACAACTCGGGCACCAAGGACTACCCTGCCAGGGTGAGTAAGCGTGCAAAGAAGTCCGGCGAGAAGCGCCCCAAGGTCCGCGACATCTTCGTCCCCCGGCCGTTCGCCGGGCTGCCGAGTGAGGTCGAGTGGGTCGCGCTGCGGGAGCTCGTTCCCGCCGCGAGCGCTCCGCTGAAGTTGAAGCCGGAGTTCGCGGTCGAGGGCCGTGACGTCATCCTCGCCACGGTGCTGCCGATGGCCTGGCCCGCGATGACGAAGCCGGACGGCCGGGTGTTCGTCGCCCTCCAGCGGCACGTGCAGTCCGGGGACATCAGCCGGGACATCGCCGTGGCGATCCTGCGCGGCCTCGAGACCGCCCCGGGTCAGCCCGTGGCCGTGCCGGCGCTGCCGGGCGAGGGTCCGAGGCTCCAGGACATCCTGGCCGACGAGCCGCTCGACGTGACGGTGCACGCCGGCTTCGAGTTCTGGCTGGACTCCGACGTGAACGACCCGTCGGTCACCGCCGGCGTCGAGCGCGCCAACGAGGCGATCTACCCGACGACGGCGCTCGCCGCCGCCGAGGGCGCCTACTGGTGCCAGGTCGTCGAGAAGTCGCACATCCGCTGGGTGCTCGCCGACGACGAGGACCGCGCCCTGGACGCGCTGTCCCGCCTGTCGGCCAGCCAGCAGCTCCTGCTGGGCGAGGGCACCAAGTTCGCGGGCATGTTCCGCGCGCACGGCACCCTGGTGCCCGTGTGGGACGTGCCGCTGGACCCGCCGGCCTCCGAGTGGGAGCAGCCGCTGGCCGAGTTCGTGAAGCGCTACGCCGAGGCGTACGCGGTCGCGGCCGATCTCACCACCGCGGAACGTCAGGCGAAGCAGGGTCTGCAGGCGCGTCAGCTGACGCTCAGATAGGTTCCCATTCACTCATGTACCAAACCTCGCATTGTAAGGCTTGGATCACCTAACGTAGTGGAAAGTCTACTGGCGAGGTGTGTGATGAGTGCGATGTCGTTGAACGATGCCTCTAACCTGCCTCCGGCGCCGTCCGCCGGATGGCTGGAGCGCCGCCGTGCCGCGAAGGCGGAACGCGGCTCCAACGCGGCCCGCCAGAAGGTCGTGGACAGGATCGCCCGGCTGGGCCCGGACTGGCGTCTGCTGGACGCGCATTCCTTCGGCCTGCCGGGCAGCCTGGACTTCCTCCTCTTCGGACCGGGTGGGATCTTCACGATCCAGGTGAAGTCCCACGGGCGTACCGCGGTGCAGCTCGCCGGGGACGTGATCCAGATCAGCGGGAAGCGGCCGCCGTACATCCCGTCGGCCCGCCGGGACGCCAAGTTGGCCTCCGGCGCGCTGACCCGGGCGACCGGCCGTTCCATCCCGGTGACCCCGGTGATCGTGTTCGTCGGCTCCGGTCAGCTGTCGATGCAGGGCCTGCCGAAGGGCTGCCTCGTCGCGCACAACCGCGAGCTGGAGCGGATCCTGGCGACCCGGGGCTCGTTCCTGTCCGCCCGCAGCGTCGACACGCTGTACGAGGTGGCGGCCCGGCCCTCCACCTGGGTGCCCGTCGAGCGGTCGCGGGCCGCCTGAGACCCGGGGCGGTCTAGAGCAGCCTGAGCAGCTCGTAGAGGGCGAAGAGGGCGAAGCCCGCGAAGAGTACCGCCGCACCGCGCTGGATCCAGCGCAGCGGCACGTACCGGAGCACGGCCCGCCCGAGCAGTACCGCCACGGCGGCGACCCCGACGAGCGCGACGAACGCTCCGAGGAACACCTCCACCGGCGCCTGGTAGCGCGCGGCCATCGCGGCCGTGGCCAGTTGCGAGGCGTCGCCCCACTCCGCCGCGAACAGCACCCCGAAGCTGGTCAGCGCGATCCGCCACCAGGGCGCCTCGACGTGCCGGGCGTTCTCGGCCTCGTCGACGGGTTGGCGGCTCTCCCGGTAGAGCAGGAACGCGCCGACGGCGAAGAGCACGAGGACGGCGCCGAGTACGACGGCCTGGGGCAGCAGGGTCAGTACCGAACCGGCGGCCACCGCGATGCCGGACTGCACGGCGAAGGCGGCCGACACGCCCGCGAGTACGGGCCCCGGGCGGTAGCGGCTCGCCAGGACCAGGGTCGCCATCAGCGTCTTGTCCGGCAGCTCGACCAGGAAGATCAGCAGCAGGGTGGCGCCTAGCGCGGTGAACTCCACGTACCGAGACTAGGGGTGCGACCTGGGTCACCTGGGACGCATCGCCACGGTGCGGCTCCGAACCCGTACGCTTCGTTGCGTGTTGGACTTGGACCTCTTCCCCGGTGAGTACGCCATCTGCCGTCTGCCGGCCGGTTCCGCCGTGCCGCCCGCACTGGTGGAGGCCGCCACGTCCGGGAAACCGGGCCAGGCCGTGTCGGTGACGTGGACGCCGTTCGAGACGAGCGTGATGTGCCCGGCCGAGTTCGCGCCGGCCGCCGCGACCGTGGAGCCCGGGTGGCGCTGCTTCCGGGTGAACGGCCCGGTGAACCTCGCGCTGACCGGGATAGTGGCCGCCTTCTCGGTGCCGCTCGCCGACGCGCGGGTCAACATCTTCTGCTTCTCGACGTACGACACCGACTACCTTCTGGTGAACTCGGTGCGGCTCGGCGAGGCGATCGCCGCGCTGACCGAGGCCGGTCACCGGCTGACGGGTGACCTTCCGCAAGAATGACCGGGTGAAGTACGCGTATCTCGGACCCGCCGGCACGTTCACCGAAGCCGCCCTGCGCACGTTCGCGGGGCCCTCAGACGAGCTGGTGGCGTGCCGGAGCGTCCCGGAGGCCCTCGACGCCGCCCGGGACGGCCAGGTCGACGCCGCGCTGGTCCCGCTGGAGAACTCGGTGGGCGGCGGGGTGGACATCACCCTGGACGAGCTGCTCGCCGGCCACCTGGTGATCACCCGCGAGGTGCTGCTGCCCGTCGAGTTCGTGCTGGTGGGCGCGCCGGATCCGGACCGGGTCGGGGCGCACCCGCAGGCCTCCGCGCAGTGCCGGGGCTGGCTGCGCGACCACCTGCCCGACGCGACCGTGGTGGACATGCTGTCCAACGCCGCCGCGGCGATCGCGGTCCGGGACGGCGAACTGCCCGCCGCGGTCACGTCCCCGCTGGCCGCCGAGCAGAACGGGCTGCCCCCGCTGGCGGAGAACATCGGGGACCACCCGGCGACCACCCGCTTCGTGCTGGTGGCCCCGCCCGGGGCCCCGGGCGCGCCGACGGGGCACGACCTGACCACGCTGGTCGTCCACATCGCACACGACCAGGTGGGCGCGCTGCTGCGGGTACTCACCGAGTTGGCGATCCGGGGCGTGAACCTGACCCGGATCGAGTCCCGCCCGACGGGGGAGGCCCTGGGCCGGTACGCGTTCTTCCTCGACTGCCAGGGGCACATCGCCGACAGGCCGCTCACCGAGACGATGCGGGCGCTGGAGATGTTCTGCGCCAAGGTGACGTTCCTCGGCAGCTACCCCAGCGGCGGGCGGTAGCGGCCCGACCGCGAGCCACGGGCGCTCCGGCGAGATAGCGTCACGGGCATGCCTGTCGAGATGAGCCGTGCACGGTTCGAGGAACTGGTCGCCGACGCCCTGGACGAGGTCCCGGACGAGCTGATGAGGTTGCTGGACAACGTGGTGGTGCTCGTCGAGGACAAGGGGCCGGCCGACGACCCGGACCTCCTCGGCCTGTACGAGGGCTTCGCGCTCACCGAACGCGGCTGGGACTACTCGGGCGCCCTCCCGGACCGGATCACCATCTACCGGCTGCCCACGCTGGCGATCTGTGAGACCGAAGAGGACGTGATCGAGGAGGTGTCGGTGACCGTGGTGCACGAGATCGCCCACCACTTCGGCATCGACGACGCTCGGTTGCACGAACTCGGTTGGGATTAAACGGCCGTTCGGCCGTTGTCATCAAGTCATCGCTCAGCGTCAATAGACGTATGTGGCGGACGGGGCTCCTGTGCATTGCTGTCGGCACCGTGGCCGAGGTGGTGGGCCTGATGCTGCCCTGGAACGAGGGCATGTCGCTGGCGACGGTGCTGACCTGGCCGAGCGCCGAGGCGAACCGGCTCCCGTTGGGGCTGGTCGGGGCGGTGGCCTCGTTCGGGGTGGCGCTCTGGGTGCTGGCCGGCAGTGGGGGCCTCGGACTGCGGCGCGCCCTGTTGTTGATCACCGGATTGGTACAGTTCGGCGGGCTTGTTTCGCTTTTGACAGTGAGTGATGCGGTCGGGGTGTGGATCTTCGCCGCCGGGGCCGCCGTCGTGCTGCTCGGCGGGTTGATCGCATACCGCACGAACCCGAGTGCGGACGAATTGGCCGCCCGGTAGCCTTGGTCAACATGATTGACCTGCGCCTGCTGCGCGAGAACCCGGAGACCGTCCGAGCGAGCCAACGAGCCCGGGGCGAGTCGGAATCGGCCGTCGACGTCCTACTTGCCGCCGACGAGTCCCGGCGGCACGCGGTCGCCCACTTCGAGGGGCTGCGCGCCGAGCAGAAGGTGCTCGGCAAGCAGGTCGCGAGCGCCAAGGGCGACGAGAAGGCGGCCCTGCTGGCCCGGACCAAGGACCTGTCGAACGAGGTCAAGGCGGCCGACGCTGCGGTCAACGAGGCCGAGGTGGCGCTGCGGGCGGCCCAGTTCGCCATCCCGAACATCGTGCAGGGCGCGCCGCCCGGGGGCGAGGACGACTACCTCGTGATCCGCGAGGTCGGCGAGCAGCAGCCGGCGGGCTTCGACCACCTGGCGCTCGGCGAGAAGCTCGGCGCGATCGACATGGAACGCGGCGCGAAGGTCTCGGGCTCGCGGTTCTACTTCCTCACCGGCCCCGGCGCGCTGCTCCAGCTCGCGCTCCTCCAGCTCGGCATGAACCAGGCCGTGGAGTACGGGTTCACGGCCATGATCACGCCCTCGCTGGTCAAGCCGGAGTCGATGGAGGGCACCGGGTTCCTCGGCTCGCACGCCAGCGAGGTCTACCACCTGCCCGCCGACGACCTGTACCTGGTCGGGACGAGCGAGGTGGCCCTGGCCGCGTACCACAAGGACGAGATCCTCGACGTGACCGAGGCGAAGCGCTACGCCGGCTGGTCGTCGTGCTACCGCCGCGAGGCCGGCAGCTACGGCAAGGACACCAAGGGCATCATCCGGGTGCACCAGTTCGACAAGGTGGAGATGTTCTCCTACGTCGCCGAGGAGCACGCCGCCGAGGAGCACCTGCGCCTGCTCGCCTGGGAGGAGGAGCTGCTCGGCAAGCTGGAGCTGTCGTACCGGGTGATCGACGTGGCGGCGGGCGACCTGGGTTCGAGCGCGGTGCGCAAGTTCGACTGCGAGGCGTGGGTGCCGTCGCAGCAGCAGTACCGCGAGGTCACCAGCACCTCGAACTGCACCACCTTCCAGGCGCGCCGGCTCAACATCCGGCACCGCGACGCCGAGGGCAAGACCAAGCCGGTCGCCACCCTCAACGGCACCCTGGCCACCACCCGGATGCTCGTGCCGCTCCTGGAGCAGCACCAGCAGCCCGACGGCACGGTGCGGGTGCCCAAGGCGCTGCAGCCGTTCCTGGGCGGTCGGGAAACACTGTGACAGCCCGGGCGCCGCGGCTGGTCGTGCTCGACCTGGACGGCACCGTCGTGCCGTACTCGGGGAAGTTCCTCGAGCCCAGTCCGCGGGTCCGTAAGGCCATCGCCCGCGCGATCGAGGCCGGCGCGACGGTCACCGTCGCGACCGGCCGGGCGGTGTGGACCACGCTGCCCACGGTCCGGATGCTCGGCCTGGCCGGGATCGAACTGGTCTGCTCCGACGGGGCGGTCGGCTACGACCTGGACAGCGACGAGGTCATCTTCCGGGAGCTGATCGACCCGCGCCCGGCCGTCGCGGCGCTCGCGGCCTGCGCGCCCGACGCCGGCTTCGCCGTCGAGCACGGCACCGACGGGTACCTGTACACGGCGGAGTTCCCCCTGGAGCACGCCATCGGGTACCTGCGCGAGGTCTCCCTCGACGAGCTGGTCGCCCAGCCCACGGCCCGGCTGATCTGCCGGGTCGCGGGCGACCTGCACACCGAGCACACCACGCTGGAGGACCTGCGGGCGCGCCGCCGGGAGGCGGAACTACTGCTGGGCCGCGCCGGGCTCTCCGCCGACGAGTACCACGTGGAGCTGGGTTATTCGGGGTGGATGGACATCACCCGGGTGGGCGTGAACAAGGGCAGCGGGGTGGCCCGGATCGCGGCCAACCTGGGGATCACCGCCGAGGAGACCCTCGTGATCGGGGACGCGGGCAACGACCTGGCCATGTTCGCGTGGGCCGGGCACGCGGTCGCGATGGGCCAGGCCGCCGACCCGATCAAGGCCGCCGCCGACGAGGTCACCGCCTCCGTCGAGGAGGACGGGGTCGCGCTGGTCCTAGAGAAGCTTTTCTAGGTACGCGGCCACGCCGTCCTCGTCGTTGCTCAAGGTGACCTCGTCCGCGAGGGCCAGCACCTCGCGGTGCGCGTTGGCCACGGCGATCCGCCGACCGGCCCAGCCCAGCATGGGCACGTCGTTCGGCGCGTCCCCGAAGACCAGCACGTCCGCCGGGTCGATGCCGAGCGCGGTGGTGATCACGGCCAGGCCGGTGGCCTTGGTGACCCCCGGCGGGGTCAGCTCCAGGTAGCCGGTGCCGGCCTCGGTCACCTCGCACAGCGACGGCGGCACCACGCCCCGGGCCACGGCCAGCAGTTCGTCCGGCGTCAGGCCCTCGGCGCGGACGAACACCTTCAGCACCGGCCCGGACAGCGCGTCGGTCCGCGACATCGGCCGCCACGAGGTGTCGGTGAACGGCCAGCTCGGCCCCGGGTCCCCCCACAGCGGACCCTCGGGGGAGATGTCGGCCTCCACAGTGACGTGCACCGGACCGACCTCGGCCTCGATCAGGTCGATGGCCTTGGCGAACACGGTGCCGTCGAGGGAGGTCTCCCGCAGCCACCGGCCGGAGGAGTTGTCCAGCACGTACCCGCCCTGGGCCAGGGCGAGGAAGCTGGCTGCCGGGATGTCCTGCCGGCACAGCTCGATGAGTCGCGGGCCGCGGCCGGTGACCCCGACGATGGGGATTCCGGCGGCCCGCACCCGGTCGAGAACCCTGCGGGTGCGCAGGCTGACCGTGCCATCGGTACGAACGAGAGTTCCGTCGAGGTCCGTTGCGATGAGCAGTGGCGTCATTTTCCGACGTTAGCTCACTTGGTCACCCTACGTAGTGACCTCTTCTGGTGAATTTTCGCGGTCCGCCCGGTGGTCCCCGGTGGTCCGGACGCTGAGGCAGGATAGGTACATGACAGAGCAGCCGCGTGAGCAGCAGATCATCCTGGTCGGGAGCGACGACGACAACGACCCTTCGCGTCTGGTCGAGCAGCCGGCGAAGGTCATGCGGATCGGCAGCATGATCAAACAGCTTCTCGAAGAGGTCCGCGTGGCACCGCTGGACGAGGCGGGCCGCCGGCGCCTCAAGGAGATCCACCACCGGTCCATCGCCGAGCTGGAGGACGGGCTCGCGCCCGAGCTGCGCGACGAGTTGGAGCGGTTGTCCCTGCCGTTCACCGAGGACGAGGTGCCCTCGGAGGCGGAGCTGCGGATCGCCCAGGCGCAGCTCGTCGGGTGGCTGGAGGGGCTGTTCCACGGCATCCAGGCGGCGTTGATGGCGCAGCAGATGGCGGCCCGGATGCAGCTGGAGCAGATCCGGCGGGGGCCGGCCGCGTTGCCGCCCGGGCCGGGTGGGGGCGGCGGGCAGGACGGGCCGGGGCAGAGCCGGACCGGTCAGTACCTGTAGCAGGGTCTTTCTGGTGTCGGGGAGCGTCGTCGCCCGGGTTCGGGTGACGGGCTCCCCGACATTGTCGATCAGCGGTAGGGGTCGAAGTCCGGCTTCCGCTTCTCGGCGAACGCGTTCGCACCCTCGGCGGCCTCGTCCGTGTGGCTGAACAGCTCCAGCCCGTCGAAGGCCAGGTGCGACAGGCCGGCCAGGTGGTCGGAGTCCGCGTTGAACGAGTGCTTGAGGAAGCGCAGCGCGGTCGGCGAGTAGCTGGCGATCTGCCGGCCCCAGTCCATCGCGGCCTCGTGCAGTTCCGCGCCAGGCACGATCTTGTTGACGAGTCCCCAGTTCAGGGCCGTGTCGGCGTCGATCAGCTCCAGGAGGAACCACAGCTGCCGGGCCCGCTTCTCGCCGATCACCCGCGCCAGGTACGCCGAGCCGAAGCCCGCGTCGAACGACCCCACCCGGGGCCCCGACTGCCCGAACCGCGCGTGGCTCGCCGCGATCGTCAGGTCGCACAGCACGTGCAGGACGTGCCCGCCGCCCACCGCGACCCCGTTCACGGCCGCGATCACCGGCTTGGGGATGTCGCGGATCATCCGGTGCAGCCGCTCGATCTCGAACGTGCCCCACTCGGTCGGCCCGTAGCTGCCGGTCTCGGCGCGTTCCTTCACGTCGCCGCCCGCGCAGAACGCCCGGTCGCCCGCGCCGGTCAGGATCACGACGGCCACGTCCCGGGCCGCCCACGCGGTCTTGAAGGCGTGGATCAGCTCGTCGACGGTGCGGCCCCGGAAGGAGTTCATCCGGTCGGGGCGGTCGATGGTGATGGTCGCGACCCGGTCGGCGACCGCGTAGCGGATATCGGTGTACTCAACGGTCGTCACGCGCACACGATAACCTCTGGCCGTGGATCCTCGAGAGGTGTTGACCCGCCCCGCGCCGGCCCCCGACTTCACCGGGGCGTACGGCGACCATCCTGACCAGGTGTTCGACGTCCGGGGCGCCGGGCCGCTGCTGGTGTTCGTGCACGGCGGCTTCTGGCGGGCGGAGTACGACCGGGCGCATGTCGGGCCGCTGTCCGCCGGGTTCGCCGCCGAGGGCTTCCGGGTGGCGACCATCGAGTTCCGCCGGACCGGTCAGCCCGGTGGCGGCTGGCCGGGCACCTTCGACGACATCACGCTGGCGCTCGCCGAGGTGCCCCGGATCCTGGGTCAGGAGTTGGCGCTGGTGTCCGGGCACTCGGCCGGCGGGCACCTGGCGCTGTGGGCTTCCGTGGACTGTCCGGTGCTCGCCCTCGCGCCGGTGACCGGGCTCGCCGGGGCGCACGACCTCGACGACCGGGCCGCGCACCTGCTGCTCGGCGGCGGGCCGGACGAGGTGCCGGAGCGGTACGCGTTCGCCGAGCCCTCGCGGGCGGGCACGCTGGTGCACGGGACGGAGGACCGGCAGGTGCCGGTGGACCTGTCGCTGGCGTACGCGGCCCGGACCGGCTCGCGGCTCGTGGAGCTGCCGGGTGTGGAGCACTTCGGGCTGATCGACCCGCTGTCGACGGCGTGGCCGACGGTACTCGCCGAGGCCCGGGCTCTCATCGGTATGTTGGGTTCTTGACGGCCGCAACGAAAGCGTGACACGCTTCGGGCGTGGCTGGACTGTCGATGTTGTGGTCGGCGCGCTCCATCGCGGTCGTCGGGGCCTCGGGCCGCGCGGGCTCGCTGGGGCGGCTCCCGGTGGAGTACCTCCTCCGATTCGGATTCGCCGGTCGAATCCTCCCGATCAACCCGACGGCCACCGAGATCTGCGGCCTGCCCGCCTACCCGAACCTCGCCGCCGCCGGCCCCGTCGACCTGGCCCTGATCATGGTCGGGGCGGACAAGGCCGTCGCGGCGGTGGCGGAGTGCGCCGCGCACGGGGTGCCGGTGGCGATCGTGGGCGCGTCCGGATTCGCCGAGGCCGGGGACGCCGAGCTCCAGGCGGCCCTGCTGGCGGCCCGGGGGGACACCCGGATCCTCGGCCCGAACTGCATCGGGGCGGCGGCGCTGGGCACCGGGCTGGTGGCGAGCTTCAGCCCGTGGTTCGGCGGCGGGGCGACCACCCTGGGCCCGACCGTCGGTGCGCCGGGCGTGCGCGGCCCGGGTTCCGAACCCGGCGTCCCGGGCGGCGCGGGCTCGGCGGCGCCCACCGGAGAGCCGGGGCCGCGTGGCGGATCGACCCTCCAGGGCACGCACACGAACACGCGTGGCGGTGCGGGCCGGACCCCTGTCGCAGGGATCGCGCTCGTCAGTCAGAGCGGCGCGCTCGGCTTCGGCGCGGCCAGCCTCGCCGTCGAGCGCGGACTCCCCCTCGGCTGGGTCGTCACCACCGGCAACGAGGCCGACGTCACCGCGCTGGAGGTCCTCACGGAACTCGCCGCCGAACCCGACTGCGTGGGCCTGCTCGGCTACGTCGAGTCCCTCCGCGACGGCCCGGCCCTCCGCCGGCTCGCGGCCCTGGGCAAACCCGTCGCGCTGCTGGTCGCGGGCCGTTCGGCGGCCGGTCGCCGGGCGGCCGCCTCGCACACCGGGGCACTGGCCGGGGACGATCGGGTGGTGGACGCGGCCCTGCGCCAGCTCGGCATCACCCGGGTCGCGGACGTGGACGACCTGCTGGACGCGGGTGAGGCGTTCGCCGCCGCCCGCCGGACCACCGGGGAGACCGCACGCCCCGGGCGGGCGCGGGTCGCCGACTACGCCGAGCCCCGCCGTCCGGGGCCGCCCCGGATCGCCGTGGTCACCACCTCCGGCGGGTCCGGCATCCTCGCCGCCGATGCGATCGAGTCCGCCGGCCTCACCCTCGCGGACCTCGCCCCGGACACCCGGGCGGCGCTGGACGAGATCGTGCCCGTCTTCGGGAGTACCGAGAACCCGATCGACGTCACCGCGACCGTGATGCGCGACCGCACCCTCGTGGAACGCTGTCTGCGCGCGGTCGACCGGGACCCGGGGGTCGACGCGGTCGCGTTGTGCTTCTGCGTCCTGACCGGCGACGACGTCACCGGCATCGTGGAAGCCCTCACGCACGTCACCAAGCCGGTCGTGGTGGCCCGCACGGGTGCCGAGCACCTGGCCCCGACGGCCACCGCCATGCTCCGCCGCCTGGGCGTGGCCACCTTCCCGACCCCGGCCCGGGCGATCCGGGCCCTGGCGGCCACCCTCACGACGCCGGAGCCGGAGCCGGAGCCCACCGACCCCGGGACCGCCACGCCCGCGCCCACCGGCTCCGAGCCCGCAGCCGACCAGTCCCCCAGCCCCGAGGCACCCGACGCGCGGCAGTCGGCCCCGGTCACCGACGAATGGCAGCTCAAAGCCGCCCTGGCCCAGGCCGGCGTCCCCGTCCCCCGCGGCCACTTCCTCGACTCCCCCGCCGACTTCGACTTCGAGCGCGCCGTCCTCAAGGCCGTCGCCCCGGGCCTCGTGCACAAGACCGAGGCGGGCGGCGTGATCCTGAACGTCACGAGGGAATCCGTGGCGGAGGCGTACCAGACAATCAGGAGGATCGGCCGGGTCTGGGCCGAGGAGCAGGTCGACGGCGGGGTGGAGGTCCTGGTCGGGATCGCGCCGAGCCCGCTGGGCCGGGTGCTGACGATCGGCGCGGGCGGCACCCTCGCCGAGCTGCTCGACGACGTGGCGATCCGGCTGCTGCCCGCCGATCCGGAGAGCATGCTGGCGGAGCTGAAGATCAGAAAACTGCTCGACGGGTACCGGGGGAAGCCGCCCCTCGACACCCCCGCACTGCTCGACGTCGTACGCCGGCTGGTGCGCCTCACCGCGCACTGGCCCGGCGACGTGGCCGTCGAGCTGAACCCCGTTCTCGTCCGTGAACACGGTGCGGTCGTCCTCGACGCCGTAGCCGTCAGGGAGGTCTGAAGTGGATGTCGGCACTCTGGTGACCCGGGCGGCCCGGCGGTACGCCGACCGGATCGCGCTGGACGGCCCCCAGGGCACCCAGACCTTCGCGGAGCTGGGGGACAGGGTGCACCGCCTGGCGCGCGGCCTGCTCGACCTGGGCCTGCGGCCGGGGGACCGGGTGCTGGACCTGCAGCCGAACCAGAACACGTACGTGGAGACGGATCTGGCGTTGGCGACGGCCGGGCTGGTCCGGGTGGCGCTGAACTACCGGCTGCACCCGGACGACTGGGCCCGGATCGCGGAGGACTCGGGTGCGGTGGGCATCATCCGCGACCCCCGGTACGACCCGGGCTTCGACCTGCCCTACCAGGTGGTGATCGGCGAGAACTACGACCGGATCCTGGCCCCGGGCGCGGTGGACGCGCACCACGACCTGGTGAGCCTGAACTACACGTCGGGTACGACGGGCCGGCCGAAGGGCGTCCGCCGCACGCACCGCAACCGGTACGCGAGCCTGATGAACATGACCTACGACGTCCTGGGCGGCCCGCCCGGCCCGGACGACGTGTACCTGCACGCCGGCCCGATCACGCACACGTCCGGGCTGTTCCTGCTGCCGTTCCTCGCGGCGGGCGCGACCCAGGTGATCCTGCCGCAGTTCGACGCGGCGTCGGTGGTGGACGCGGTGCGCACGAAGGGGGTCACGCACACGGCGCTGGTGCCGACGATGGTGGCCCGGCTGCTGGCGACGGGCGAGGCGCTGCCGGAGCTGCGGATGCTCGCGTACGCGGGCGCGCCGATGCCCCCGGAGCAGATCCGGCAGGCGATGGCGCACCTGACCCCGAACCTGGTGCAGTACTACGGCCTGGTCGAGGCCATCCCGCCGGTGACGATCCTGGACGCGGCCGACCACGCGCGCGACGACCTGCTGAGCAGCGCGGGCCGGCCGGGGATCGGGGTGGACCTGCGGATCGTCGACGAGGAGGGCCGGCCGGTCGCCGACGGCGAGATCGGCGAGGTGGTGACGCGCGGCGAGCACGTGATGGGCGGGTACTGGGGCGAGGCCGGCGACACGCACCGGGTCGTCCGGGACGGCTGGCTGCACACCGGTGACCTGGGCCGGATCGAGCAGGACCGGCTGTGGCTGGTCGACCGCAAGGGCGACATGATCATCACGGGCGGGTACAACGTGTACCCGAGCGAGGTCGAGGCCGTGATCGCCGAGGTGCACGGCGTGCGCGAGGTGGCCGTGATCGGCGTGCCGGACCCGGACTGGGGGCAGCGGATCGTCGCGCTCTACACGGGCACCGCGACGCCGGAGGACGTGGACAAGCACTGCCGGAGCCGGCTGGCCAGCTTCAAGAAGCCGAAGGAGATCCACGCCCGGGCGGACTTCCCGCTCAACTCCACCGGCAAGATCGCGAAGAACGTGCTGCGGGGCGAGTATGTCTGAGCGCGCGGCACCCCCGAGCCGACGGCGGCCCACGAAGCGAGGGGCGGCACATGTCTGAGCAGCCCGGCCAGTTCCCCTACACCCGGGGGATCAGCGACACCGCCAAACCCTGGATCATGGGCCAGTACGCGGGCTTCGGCTCGCCGGCCCAGTCCAACGCGCGGTTCCGGAGCCTGCTCGACCAGGGGGTCACCGGGTTCTCCGTCGCGCTGGACCTGCCCACCCAGCTCGGGCTCGACTCCGACGACCCGAAGGCGCTCGGCGAGGTCGGCCGGGTCGGGGTCGCCATCGACTCGCTGGCCGACATCGAGATCCTGATGGCCGGCATCCCGCTGGAGAAGATCAGCCAGGTCAGAACGACCGCCAACTCCATCGGGTACCTGTGGACGGCGTTGTTCACGGCCCTGGCGGAGACCCGTGGCGTACACCCCAATGATTTCGGGTTGTTCATCCAGAACGACGTGTTGAAGGAGTTCGTCGCCCGGGGCACGCAGATCTTCCCGCCCGCGCCCTCGCTGCGGCTGGCCGTGGACACGATCGAGCACTGCGTGCGGCACACCCCGCGCTGGGTGCCCCTGGCCATGTCCGGCTACCACATCCGCGAGGCCGGTTCGAACGCCGCGCAGGAGATCGGCTACACCTTCGCCAACGCCATCGCCTACCTGGACGAGTGCGTGCGCCGGGGCCTGTCCGTGGACGCCGTGGCCCCGACCCTGTTCACGTTCCTGTCGGTGAACATGGACGTGCTCGCCGAGATCGCCAAGCTCCGCGCGGCCCGCCGGGTCTGGGCGAACCTCGTCCGGACGCGGTACGGCACGAAGGACCCGAGGAGCGAGCAGCTCCGGATCTTCGCGTTCACGGCCGGCAGCTCCCTGACCGCCCAGCAGCCGCTCAACAACGTGGTCCGGGCGACCGCCGAGATGATCGCCGCGGCCCTGGGCGGCATCCAGACCATGCACGTGTCCGCGTACGACGAGGCGCTCGGCGTGCCCACCGAGGCCGCCGCGACCCTCGCGCTGCGTACCCAGCAGATCGTGGCCTTCGAGACCGGCCTCAACGGGGTGGTCGACCCGCTCGGTGGCGCGCCGTACGTCGAGGCGCTCACCGACGCCGTCGAACGCGACATCCTCGACGTGATGGACGCCGTGGCCCGGCGGGGCGGCGCGCTCGCCTGCATCG
The DNA here is from genome assembly GCF_053902585.1 of Longispora urticae. NCBI lineage: Bacteria > Bacillati > Actinomycetota > Actinomycetes > Micromonosporales > Micromonosporaceae > Longispora > Longispora urticae. The sequence goes on along the minus strand of NZ_JAQZSH010000002.1, from coordinate 32,325 downwards.
AGTCCGGCTACCTCGTGAGTGAGCTGTCGGACGCGGCCTACCAGCACGCCCAGGAGGTCGAGTCCGGGGTGCGCACCGTCGTCGGCGTCAACGTGTACCGGGAGCCCAAGGGGCCGCTGGACGTGTTCGCCGTGGACCCGGCCATGGAGGCCGCCCAGGTGGCCGCGGTGCGCGCCGTGCGGGCCGCCCGGGGGTCGGTGGCCGGCGTGCTCGCGGACGTCGCCGACGCGGCCAGGGGGCAGGAGAACGTCATCCCGGCGTGTACGGCGGCCGTGCGGGCCCGGGCGACGATCGGGGAGGTCGTGGCGGTGCTGCGCGGGGTCTACGGGTCCTGGCAGCCCTCTGGGACGTTCTAGGCCGGCCTCCCGGGGCCCTCGGCGCTACCGGGGCTTCGGGACCCCGCGCCGCTTCCCCGCCCTGGCCGCCGGCACCCGGGCCACCACGAACACCGACTGCCCGAACGGCGCCCAGATCCGGTCCACGAACCGGGCCACCGGGATGATGGCCGCGTCGTACAGCCGCAGGCCCAGGCCGTTGTGCGGGGTCATGCCCAGGGCGGTGGCGCTCACGTACCAGGTCAGCAGGCCGAGCGGGTTGACGTACCGCGCGATCTCCACGGTCAGCCCGGCCGCCTCGAACGCGGCGGTCACCGACTTGCGCGTGTACCGCCGCTGGTGCCCGATCGCCCGGTCGAACCTGCTCATCGCCGACGGGAACGCCGGGGCCACGGCCACCACGGTCCCGCCGGGCCGCACGAACCCCTTCATGGAGCGCAGGGCGCCCACGTCGTCGGGGATGTGCTCCAGCACGTTGAGGGAGACCACCGAGCTGTACCTCGGCTCCCGGTCCGGCTCGCTCGGCAGCCCGAGCTGGCGGACGGCGATGGTCGGGTGCTCGTGGTAGCGGGCCTTGAGCTGCGCGAACCGGTCCGGCTCGGCCTCGCTGGCCGTCATGGCGGTGAGGTGCGGGATCCACTCCTCCGCGTAGTCGCCGAGGCCGCTGCCGATCTCCAGCGGGTGGTCCCCGAGGTGCGGGAGGACGAGTTCGGCCAACCAGCGCCGGTATTTCCGGGCATCGCCCAGATCCTCCAGTACTGAGGTCTGGAGTCCGGAGTCGCCGGCAATGATGGTCACCGTAGAAAATCTGGCCTGAACGGGGGCCCATGTCAAGGAAACGGGAGCGCCACTCACACAGCGGGGGCAGTTCGTCACACCTCACCAGTGGCAGTAGTCTGTGCATGTCCTGCCGCCGATTCGCCTCGGAGCTCTCCGTGAAGCTCTCGATCCTCATGCCGGTCTACAACGAGGAAGTCCGCGTTGCCGACGCCGTCAAGCAGGCGCTCAACGTCGACTACCCGTGTGAGATCGAGCTGGTCATCGTCGATGACGGCAGCAGGGATCGCACGGTCGAGATCCTGGCCGAGGTCGACGACCCCCGGGTGAAGGTGTTCAAACACCAGCGCAACCAGGGCAAGGGCGCCGCCATCCTGACCGCCGTGCACAGCGCCTCCGGCGAGTACATGGTGATCCTGGACGCGGACCTGGAGTACGACCCGAACGACATCCCCAAGCTGCTCCAGCCGGTCCTCGACGGGCACGGCGAGGTCGTCTACGGCAACCGCAGCTTCGGCGGCCACAGCTCGTACTCGTTCTGGTACGTCATGGGCAACAAGGGCGTGACCCTCGCCGCGAACGTGCTGTTCAACTCGTACATCGGCGACCTGGAGACCTGCTTCAAGCTGATGCCGGTCGCGCTGTACAAGTCGCTGAACATCAAGTCCCGCGGCTTCGGCATGGAGGCCGAGGTGACCGGCAAGCTGCTCCGCCGGGGCGTCCGGCCCTTCGAGGTGCCGATCTCCTACCGGGCCCGGTCCCGCGAGGAGGGCAAGAAGATCACGTGGAAGGACGGCGTCGAGGCGCTCTGGATCCTGACCCGTGAGCGGGCCCGCCGGAAGCCGCGCAAGTAAAGATCAGATCACGGGCTCAACCTGGCCCCTGGTCCCGCGCGTCATTCTGGGTAGACGCACCGCCACCACCCCGACCGGGTGCGTCCGGAGGTCGACCCATGAAGACCGCCCTCACCCTCGGGCTCGCACTGGTCCTGACGCTCGCCGGCTGCTCGACCGTCCGGCCCGACGCCGCCGCCGACGCCGCGCCGACCTCCGCTCCCGCCACCACCCCGGCTCCGCTGCCCGCGCCGTCCACGCGCGTCCCGGAGGCCGCCCCCGCGTGCGGGGCGTGGCCCTGTGACTGGGCCGCCCGGTTCGAGCAGGTCAGCGCCCGGATCAAGCGCAGCCCCGGCCAGCTGGGGTTGGTGCTCCGCGACCGGGTGACGGGGGCGACGTGGTCGGCCGGGGCCGCCGATCAGACGAGCTGGACCGGCTCCACGATCAAACTCGCCATGGTGGTGTACGTCCTGGAGCAGTCCCGGGCCGGCACCGCCACCCTGAGCGCGGCCGACCGCGAGGACCTCGCCGACATGCTGTCCGTGTCCGACGACGAGGCGGCCGACCGGATCTGGGCCGACTTCGGCGAGCACGACATGCTCCCGGTGTTCCAGGACCGCTACGGCATGGCGGGGCTGGCCATGGAGGGCGAGAACGACGACTGGGGCGCGCTCGTCTGCCGGCCGGACGACCTGGCGAACCTGATGGCGTACGTGCTGGGCTCGCTGAACGGCGAGGACCGGGCGTACGTGGTCGGGGCCATGCAGCACGTCGCCGACATCCAGCACTGGGGCGTGTGGTCCGTCGGGGCGCAGCTGGAGCCGGGGGTGAAGAACGGCTGGCTGGAGGACGAGTACGACGACGAGAGCCACTGGGACACCAGCACGGTCGGGTTCGTGGGGGCCGGGCAGCGGTACATCGTGGCGATCATGTACCAGATGTCGACCGGGGAGGACTCACTCGAGCGGGGGGTACGGACGCTCAGTGACCTGTCGGCGGCGCTGTTCGGGCAGGCCACGCCGGCGCCGGCCGTGGTACGGCCGTCCTGAGGCCAGCCGGGCGGCCGCGGCCCTGGGTCCGGTGCCCCGGGGCCGCCACGGCCCGGTTCAGATCCCCAGGAACCCGCTGATCGACGCCCGCAGCCCCGCCGGGTCGAGCCCGTGCAGGCGGTCGTGGTCGTCCGGGGTGCCGTAGACCCGGTGCTCCTCCCGCCCGACCCCGAGCGACAGCAGCCGGTGCGGCCGGTCGTTGAGCGCCTCCCCGACCAGGTGCGCCGACGTCCCCGCGAGGTACGGCTCCACGACCACCACCTCCGGCCCGTCGACCAGGGTCCGCAGCCCGGTCACGTCCAGGGGTCGGGGCGTCGCCGTGTACGCCACGGTCACGGCCAGCCCCTCGGTCGCGGCGAGCACGTTGTCGAGCGTCGGCCCGACGGCCAGCACCAGAGGCCCGCCGTCGCCGCGGACCCGGTGCAGCTCCGCCGGGTGCGGCTCCCGGTTCGCCCGGGTGGACAGCCGGATGTACACCCCCTCGTCGCCGGCCACGGCGTCCCGGAGCAGCCCGGCGACCTCGCCGCCGTGGCCCGGTACGTGCACCCGCCAGCCGGGCATGGTGTCCAGCAGGGCCACGTCCCGGGGCGACATGTGGGTGTAGCCGCCCTCCGTCCAGTCGTACGACGCGCCGACGCTCACCAGGACCCCCGTGACGCCCTGGTGACCGAAGTCGAGCTTGACCTGCTCGAAGGCCCGCTCCACGAGGAACGGCGCGTACGTGTGCACGATGGGACGCAGCCCCGCCAGGGCCAGCCCGCCGGCCACCCCGACCATCAGCTGTTCGCGGATGCCGACGTTGATCAGGCGTTCGCTCGTCACGTCGGCGAACGCGGCGCGCGAGATGTCCGCGAGGACGACGGCGACCCGGGGGTTCTCGTCCAGCAGGGCCGTCGTGGTCGAGATGAAGGCTTCACGCATCTTTGGGCTCCACGAGTGCGACGACCGCGTGCGGCCGGCCGGGCAGGGGGGTGGTGAGCGCGGTCTCCAGCGCGTCCTGGTCGCGGCCGTCGACGGTGGCCGTGGACCAGCCGTTCACGGCGAACCGGGACGCGATGCCGCCGGGCCAGCCGTGGCTCGCGGAGGAGTTGTCGACCACCACGACGACGAGGTTGTCGAGGCCGATGGCCCCGGCGTACGCGATGGCCTCGTGGTTGGAGCCCTCGTCGAGCTCGGCGTCACCGAGGAGGACGTACACCCTGGGCAGGGTGAGGCCCTGGAGGCGCAGGCCCAGCGCGGTACCCGTCGCGAGGGGGAGGCCGTGGCCCAGGGAGCCGGCGGACATCTCCACGCCCGGGACCAGCATCCGGTCCGGGTGGTGGCCGAGCGGGCTGGTCACCGAGGCGGCGTCGTCCAGCCATGCGGCGGGAAAGAAGCCCTTCTCGGCGAGTACCGCGTAGTACAGCGCCGGTCCGTGCCCCTTGGAGAGGAAGAACCGGTCCCGGTCGTCGGCGTCGGGCTTGGCCGGGTCGACCCGCAGCACCCGGTCGTACAGGGTCCACAGCACGTCCATCGTGGACGTCGCGCTCGGCAGGTGCTTGTCGTCCCCTGTGAAGCGGCGGCGGAGGGCGAGGAGTTGTTCCATGCCGCTAGACTGCAAGTTAAAGTCAAGTTGAACTCAAGGGGCATGTGACGGTGGACACACTCACCATCGGCGAACTCGCGCACCGCAGCGGCGTCGCCCAGTCGGCGCTCCGGTTCTACGAGGACAAGGGCCTGATCCACTCGACCCGGACGAGCGGCAACCAGCGCCGGTACTCGCGCGCCGAACTCCGCCGGGTCTCCTTCATCCGGATCGCCCAGCAGGTCGGCCTGTCCCTCGACGAGATCGCCGCCGCGCTCGCCTCGCTGCCGGAGAACCGCACCCCGACCAAGGCGGACTGGGAGCGGCTGTCCCGGACGTGGCAGACCCGGCTGGACGAGCAGATCGCGCTCATCGAGCGGCTGCGGGACCGGCTCGCCGGGTGCATCGGGTGCGGGTGCCTGTCGCTGCGGAACTGCGCGCTGTCGAACCCGGGGGACGAGTACGGGGCCCAGGGGCCGGGGCCGCGCTTCCTCGTCAGGTAGAGGCCCGCTGGCGCCGGCCCCGGATCGTCCGCCCGGCCCCGGCGTCAGGCCCCGGTCGTCAGCAGCACCTTGCCCACGTGCTCGTTGGCCTCGACCACCCGGTGCGCCTCGGCCGCCTCGGTCATCGGCAGCCGCCGGTCCACGACGGGCCGGACCTTGCCGGCCTCGATCAGGGGCCACACGTGCTCGCGTACCTCCGCGATGATCTCTCTCTTGTTCTCGATCGGCCGGGCCCGCAGCGTCGTGCCCGCGATCCAGGCCCGCTTCGCCATCAGCCGCCGCAGGTCGAACTCCATCTTCACCCCGCCCTGGGTGCCGATCATCGTCATCCGCCCGCCCGGGGCCAGCGCCTCGATGTTGCGCGCCAGATACGCCGCGCCCATGATGTCCAGGATCACGTCCGCGCTGACCAGCTTCTCGAACTCCTCGGACCGGTAGTCGATCGTCAGGTCCGCGCCCAGCGCCCGGAGCGCCTCGTGCTTGCCGGCGCTCGCCGTCGCCGCGACCCTCGCCCCCCACGCCTTGGCCAGCTGCACCGCGAACGTGCCGATCCCGCTCGCCCCGCCGTGCACCAGGAACTGCTCGCCGGCCTTCAACCCGGCCAGGGCGAACACGTTCGACCAGACCGTCGCGGCCACCTCGGGCAGTGCGGCGGCGTCCGCCAGGGCGACATTGGCGGGTACCGGCAGCACCAGGCCCGCGTCCACGACGACCCGTTCGGCGTACCCGCCGCCGCCGAGCAGCGCGCACACCTCGTCGTCGGCGTGCCAGCCGGTGACGCCCGCGCCCAGCCCGATGATCCGGCCCGAGCACTCCAGCCCGGGCCACGCGGGCGAGCCGGCCGGCGCCGGGTACTTGCCCTGGCGTTGGAGCAGGTCCGCGCGGTTCACGGCGGAGGCCGCCACCTCGATCAGGACCTCACCGGGGCCGGGTACCGGGTCGGGGACCTCGGCCCAGGTGAGGACGTCGGGGTCGCCGAAGGTGGGGAGCGTCATCGCATGCATGACCTGAACCTAACGCGTGGCGTGCGCCCCACCGGGAGAACGGTGCCGCGCACGCCAGCGCGCCTCCTAGAACTCGAGCATGTAGCTGGTGTACCAGCCGTCGTTGGCGGTGCCGGCCCGGTCCTGGTAGGCGCAGGGGCGGCTGTAGTAGCCCTCGAGGTAGTCGGCCCGCCACTGCTCGCACGCGGCCTGCGAGGAGAAGGCGCCGGCCGTGTAGAAGATCCCGGCCTGGGCGGGGGCCTGGCCCACGAGGAGCGCGACGGCGGTCGCGGTGGTGGCGGTCGCGGTAAGGACGACGCGCCGGAGCGCACGCTTGGACAGCATTGTGAAAGATCCTCTCGATGAGGGAAAGTTGCCGAAGCGTACTCCACCTGTGTCCAATGTGGATATAGCAGGATCCGAGTCTCATCCTGGCTCGTGTCCCTGATCTGGTGAAGGCTCCGGGCGGGCTCCCGCAGCCCGGCGGCTGGTTCGCTCAGTTGGCTGATCACGGGATTCACATTCAGATCCGCTGACGTACCCGTCGTCGGTTTCCCCGCCTCTGACGTGAGCGGGAGGGGATTCCCGGCCCGGCCGTCACGGTCGGTCCCGCCGGCCCGATCGGATCTGGCAGACTAGGCGGCGGGATCGGGCAGTCTCCGGACGCGTCCGGCCCCGCCAGGAGGGCTCGCCTAGTGGCCGATGGCGCTGGTCTTGAAAACCGGTAAGGGAAACCTTCGTGGGTTCGAATCCCACGCCCTCCGCTCCAACCCCTGAGGGCCCGACGGCCCCCCCGTGCCCGGTCAGGCGGCGTGCGACTCCGCCGGCAGGCAGCACGAAGCGCATGTTTTCAGGCATTCCACCGTGAACGCCAGGCAGCACGTCCGCCGCTGGACCCGCAGGTCCCCGTCCGGCTCGCGCCGCACGTCCACCAGGTCCGCCACGTCCAGGATGTCGAGCAGCCGGCCGGCCGTGGCCAGCGCGTCGCAGGGCAGGGCCGGCGCGGCCTGGGCGACCGCGTGCGCGACCCCCGAGGCGAGCGAGCCCCACAGGGAGCGCCGGCCGACCCGGGCGTGGTAGCGCAGCTGGGTGAGCAGGGGCGCCAGGTGCTGGTCGACGAGGGTGGTGCGGAAGAGCTGGAGCAGGGCGTCCTCATCGGGTACGACCCGGACGCCGCGCTGGCCGGCCACCGGGTCGTTGGGCAGCACGGCGACGGCGAGCCGGCGCATGCCGACCGTCACGAACGGCTTGTCCGGCGACATCCGGACCAGGACGTTGCCGGCGTGCAGCAGGGGAACCCGGCGGACCGCCGCGTAGCCGAGCACGGCCGGCAGGGTGAGCCAGTAGGTGTAGGCCTTCCAGGCGAGCGCGCCGGCCGCGTGCGGGGTAGCGCCCCACGAGTCGCGAGGGCCGGCGAGCAGCTCGGTCACCGCGGTGCCGTCGGTGAAGCAGGTCGCCGGGGACCAGCCGGTCGGGTCGGCCACGACCAGGGAGTCCGCCACGCCCAGCCGGCCGCCGCGAACCGCGCGGAGCGCCGCGAGGGTGGTCAGGATCGGCTGGACGGGCGACGGGAGCGCCAGGGACGTCGTCATCTGACCACGAACAGTGATGGACTGGTACCGGATCGGAGCGCTCCAGCGGGTGCGTCGCGGCGCATGCCCACGTACTGACCTCCGACTCGACAGATTAGGGTCGCCTAACCTTAGCCGTACTCCTAGGTGATCTGCCAGTATCAACTGTCACTCGGAGTGTTATCAGGGGCGTCGGCGTGTTGTCCTGAAAAGGACAGATTTTTACTAGATCATGTCACCATGCGTATTGGGCTTATCGGCACCGGTCGGGTCGGGGCGACGCTCGCCGGGCACCTGGTCGGCGTCGGCCACCAGGTGATCCTCGCCAACTCCCGCGGCCCCCAGTCCCTGGCGAGCTGGCTCCGGGTGCTCGGTCCGCTGACGTCGGCCGACACCGTGAACGGCGCGGCCGCGACGGCGGAGCTGGTCATCCTCGCCGCCCCGTGGTGCGAGCGGACCGCCCTGCCCACCCCGTCCGCCGTCACCGGCAAGGTCGTGGTCGACGTGATGAACGCCCAGCCCGAGGACGACCTCGGCGGCCGGACGTCGAGCGCCTGGACCGCTGAGCGGCTGCCCGGCGCGCGCGTCGTGAAGGCCTTCAACGCGCTGTACTGGGAACACCTCCGCGACCAGGCCGGCCGGCCCGACCGGCGGATGATCCCGTTGTGCGGGGACGACGCCGAGGCCAAGGGGATCGTCTCGGCCATCATCGTGCAGCTCGGCTTCGCGCCGGTCGACACGGGCGACCTGCTGACCGGCTCGCTGCTCCAGGAGCCGGGTGGGTCGCTGTTCCAGCGGGACCTGACCGCTTCGGCGGCCCGTTCGGTCCTGCTGCCGGCGGCCTGAGCCGGCGCTTCGAGGCTGGCCCCAGGGCGCCCGGCCGTCGCCCGTGGCTAGTCCACATCCCCGAACGCGTCGTACCGGACCCGGAAGTCCGGGACGTTGAGGTCCCGGATCCCGCGCAGGGTCGCCTTCACCATCGAGGGCGACCCCGAGACGAAGAAGTCGTGCTCCTGCCAGGGGCCGTACCGGGCCATCACCTCGAAGGCCGTGCCCTGCTCGCCGTCGTAGTCCGGCTCGTCGCTGACCGTGGGCACCACGGACAGCCACGGGTGCCGGGCCGCGAGCCGTTCCAGCGCGCCCAGGTCGTACAGCTCCTCGCGGGTGCGTACCCCGAAGAAGAGATGTACCCAGCGGGTCCGGTTGTACGTCGCCAGCTCCTCGACGAGCGCCCGCAGCGGGGCCAGCCCGGTGCCGCCGGCCACGCAGACCACGTCCCGGGTGGAGGTGCGGTCCAGGCTCATCGTGCCCATCGGCGCGCCGATCCGGAGCACGTCGCCGGCCCGGACCTTCCAGACGAGCGCGCTGGACACCCAGCCGGCCCCGACCGCCCGGACGTGGAACTCCAGCAAGCCGTCCGCGCGGGGCGCGTTGGCGATCGAGAAGGCCCGCCAGAGCCGGGGCTGGTGCCGGCACTCGACGCTGACGTACTGGCCGGCGCGGTAGGGCAGCGGCTGCAGGGGGCGGACGACGAGAACCGCGATGTCGGAAGCCCGACGCTCGTGGCTGACCACCTCGGCGTGCCAGTACGGCGGATTGTCCTGGTCGGCGCGGGCCCCGGCGATCATGATCGAGGAGATGGCGGCGTACGCGTCGCGCCACGCCTGCTCGTGCTCATGGGTCCACTGGTCCCCGCAGTACTCCCGGAGCGCCTCGATCAGGCACCGCCCCACGACCTCGTACTGCTCCGGCAGCACGTGGAACTTGCGGTGGTCCCTACCGAGCGCTGCGAGAAACTCGGCGAAAGAGTCCGGATCGTCCACGCTTTGTACGGCGTGGACGATAGCTCCGAGTAACCGGCTCCGTTGTACGTTCATGGTGACCGGAAATAGATCGCGCAGTCGTGGTTCGGCCAGAAACATGCGTGCGTAGAAGTTACTGGCGAGCACGTCCGGTTGTTCTACAAAGGACCAGCTCTCCTTGAGTAACACCGACAATGTACTCACCTAACAGAGCATCACACCGTCACTTGTCTATATGTCGCACAGGGAGTGCGACGCGAACTGTCCATTGCGGGGATTGCCCTGACTACCGTGCGGTGGAATAGAGTCGCGTCGGCATGTGTCGTCATCGATCGACAGGTGGTTCCGCAGTGCGTGCGTACCGCAGAAAAATCTTGATTTCCCTCACGCTCGGAGCCACCGCGGTGGCTCTGACCTCTATTCCGTCGATTTCCGAGGCCGTGGCCGCGGGCCCGGCGGGGACATACATCGTGCAGCTGGCCGGGGAACCGGTCGCCGCGGCGAAGCCCGACCAGGACACCCGGCTGGACACCCGTAGCGCGGCCGCGAAGCAGCGCACCGGACAACTCGCCCAGAGCCGGTCGCAGGCCCTCAAGTCCGTACCCGGTGTGAAGAAGCTGTACGACTACCAGTACACCTTCAACGGGTTCGCCGCCCGGATGACGCCCGCCCAGGCAGCCAAGATGGCCGCCACCCCCGGGGTCAAGGCCGTCGTGAAGGACGAGGTCCGCACCCTCGACACCGTCTCCACCCCGAGGTTCCTCGGGCTCGACGGCGCGACCGGCACGTGGGCCAAGCAGTTCGGCGACGTCGGCAAGGCCGGTGAGGGCGTCATCGTCGGCATCGTCGACAGCGGCATCCGGGTCGAGAACCCGAGCTTCGCGGCGCTCCCCGAGCCCCGCCCGGACCAGGCCATCATCAACAGCAAGTGGCGTGGCACCTGTGACCCGGGCATCACCTGCAACAACAAGGTGATCGGCGCGCACTGGTACCTGTCGGGCATGGCCATCCCGGAGGAGCACCGTTCTCCGCTGGACTTCGACGGCCACGGCTCGCACACCGCCAGCACCGCCGCCGGCAACAACAACGTGACCGCCGTCGTCAACGGCGTGCCCGTCGGCCAGATCTCCGGCATGGCCCCGGCCGCCCGGATCGCCGCCTACAAGGTCTGCTGGGAGGTCGACAACGCGGGCAACGCCAGCTGCTCCACCGCCGACTCCGTGGCGGCCATCGACCAGGCGACCGCCGACGGCGTCGACGTCATCAACTACTCGATCAGCGGCTCGCTGACCACCAACGTCGACCCGGTGGCCATCGCGTTCTACAACGCGGCCAAGGCCGGCGTGTTCGTCGCCACCTCGGCGGGTAACTCCGGCGACCAGGGCGCCAGCACCAACGCGCACAACGCGCCGTGGAACATGACGGTCGCCGCGAGCACCCACGACCGGAACTGGTCCGCCAAGACCACCCTCGGCAACGGCGCCTCCTACACCGGCGTCGGCCTCGGCCCGGTCGTCCCGTCCGCTCCGCTGGTCCCCGCCTCGGCGGTCGGCAAGGACGGCGCGAACGCCAACGAGGTCCGGCTCTGCTTCGTCGGCACCCTCGACCCGGCCAAGGCGGCCGGCAAGATCGTGGTCTGCGACCGGGGCACCAACGGCCGCACCGACAAGAGCCAGGCCGTGAAGGACGCGGGCGGCGTCGGCATGCTCCTGCTGAACACCAGCCCGAACTCGCTGAACGCCGACTTCCACTTCGTCCCCACCATCCACCTCGACAACGTGGCGGGCGCGGCGGTGCGGGCGTACCTGGCCGGCGCCTCCCCGACCGCCTCGTTCGCGGCCGGCACCCCGGTCCCGGGCCGTGCGCCGTCGATGGCCGCGTTCTCCTCGCGGGGACCGGGCCGGGTCTCCAACGGTGACCTGCTCAAGCCCGACATCACCGCCCCCGGCGTGGACGTCCTCGCTGTCGTGTCCCCGGACAGCAGCAACGGCAACGGCTTCGGCACCCTGTCCGGTACGTCCATGTCCAGCCCGCACATCGCCGGCCTGGGCGCGCTGCTGAAGAGCAAGCACCAGGACTGGGGCCCGATGGCCATCAAGTCCGCGCTGATGACCACGGCCAGCCAGAAGGACAACGCGGGCCAGCCGATCCAGCGCGACGGCGTGAACGCCACCCCGTTCGATTTCGGTGCCGGGCACGTCGTGCCGGGCAGCGCGTTCGACCCGGGTCTGGTGTACCTGTCGACGTACAACGACTGGGACCGGTTCCTCTGCGCCACCGAGGACGCGCTCAAGCTGGACTGCGACGGCGTGCCGAAGCGTGACGCCAGCAGCCTGAACTACCCGTCGATCGCGATCGGCGACCTGCCCGGCGTGCAGACCGTCACCCGGCGGGTCACCAACGTGACCAGCACCAACGCGATCTACCACCTCGATGTCGAGGCCCCGCCCGGCTTCACCGTGGAGGTCACGCCGACCAAGCTGGTGGTTCCGGCCGGCGGGTACGACGACTACAAGGTGAAGTTCACCCGGACGACGGCCCCGTTCAACGTGTTCCAGTTCGGCTCGCTGACCTGGCACGACAAGCCCGGCCACAAGGTCCGCAGCCCCATCGCGGTCCGGCCGACCCCGGTCACCGTCGCCAAGGAGATCTGGGGCACGTCGGCCGCGGGCAGCCGTGACCTGGGCGTGGACACCGCGTTCGCCGGCACCGTGACCGCCTCGGTCAACGGCCTGGCCGCCGCGAACGTCACCCCGATGGTGCTGAAGAACCCGACCAGCGGGTCCTTCGACAACGCGAACCCGACGACGAGCGACCACACCGGCAAGGTCGTGGTCAACGTGGCGGCGGGCGCGGACCTGATGAAGTTCGCGACGTTCGCGGGCGAGTACCCCGAGGGCACGGACGTGGACCTGTTCGCGTACCTGCAGACCCCGGGCGGGCTCGTCCAGGTCGGCAACAGCGGCGGGCCGGACGCGGAGGAGTCGATCTCGCTGGTGGCCCCGGCCGCCGGCACGTACGAGATCTACGTCGACCTGTTCAGCCTCGGCATGGGCCACTCGGACGTGACCATCAACGGGTACGACTGGGTGCTGGCCGGCAGCGCCGGTAACGCCTCGGTCAGCCCGACCGGCCAGCGCGCGCGGGTCGGTGGCTTCGTCACCTTCACGCTGAACTGGTCCGGCCTGGAGCCGGGCAAGCACTACCTGGGCTTCGTGACCTACGGCGACGGCACCAGCGCCGTCGGCGGCACGACGGTCCGGGTCGACCCGTAACCAGCACCGACAGATGAGAACGGCCCCCGGTCACCCGGGGGCCGTTCGTCGTTTCAGCGCAGTGGCGCGGCGCCCGTGTCCGGAATCAGGCCCGGCACCCGCAGCAGGGTGACCCCGCCGGTCGCGGGCTGGATCCGGAACAGCTCGCGACTCCGCGACCCGATCAGGCTGGCCTCGGTCTCCCACCCGAACGCGTCGAAGATCTCCCCGAAGGTGACCACCGACGGCTTCGGTGCCGTGAACAGCGCGTCCAGGTCGACCACTGTCAGGTGCGCCTGGCCGTTGTGCGACTCGTTGACGTTGACGGCGAGGCGGCGGCCCGAGGGGGACAGGCTGCCCGCGAAGCCGTAGCCGCCCAGGTCGCAGGATCTGCGCAGGACCCGCATCCCCGGGGCGAACTCCAGCTCGGCGACGCACTGCCTGCCGTCCGGGTTCGTGACGACCCCGACGAGGGCACCCGTGTCGGGGCGGCGGCCGAAGACCCGTACCACGTGGGCGTTGTCCTTCGTCGTTCTGACGTAGTCGCCCCCGTCGGGTACCCAGACGTCGTGTTCGTCGTCCTCGCCCCGGTTGAGCGCGCCACTGAGCAGCACGACCTTTCCGGTGTACAGGACCGGACCGGTCTCGACCGCCGCCGGCGCGACCGTGGACCGCTCGGTGACGAGCACGCCGTCCGCGGTGACCGTGCCGACCGACAGCAGGGTGTCCGTGCGCCACGCGACGGACCGGGTCTTCGGGGCGACCGCGACCTGCCGGACCCCGGGGGACAGGACCCGGGGCTGCTGGTTCAGCCGGAGCAGCACCAGGTTCCACTCGTTGTCGATGGCCAACCAGCCGTCGTCGAGGCGGACCACCGTCGGCGAGGGCCGGTCGTACAGCGTGGCTTCCTTCTGGTCGGCGGGCCGCCAGATCCGGACCCCGTCGCGGTAGGACGAGGCCAGGATGTCCACTACCGGCGGCGCGTCGGGGGCGACCTGGGCCGTGGGGGTGGGCGTGCCGACGCCGACGGGGGGCGGGCCGGCGGGCAGCACCCGGGGTTCGCCGTGGCCACCGAGCGCGGCCGCCGTGCCCGCGAGCAGCACCAGGGCCGCCAGCGCGCCGGTCGCGAACCGTCGCCGGCGGATCACGCCGGCTCCCCGGATCGCCCGGTCGGCCTGGTCGGCGACGGCGGGCAGTACGGCGACCTGGCCGGACATGCTGCGGCGGAGCGCGTCCTCGAGGGCGGTCATCGTGTCATCACCCCTTCCAGAGTGTGGTCGCCGAGGCGGGTGCGCAGGGTGCCGAGCGCGCGGGAGGTCTGACTCTTCACGGTCCCGACACTCACACCGAGTAGTCGGGCGGTTTCGGCTTCGGTCTGGTCCTCGTAGTACCGGAGCACGAGGACCGCGCGCTGCCGGGTCGGCAGCAGTCGGACCTGCTGCCAGAGCGCGTCGCGGGCCAGCAGGGCGTCGGCCCCGTCTGCCTCGGCGACCTCGGGCAGGACGTCGGTGGGCCGCTCGCCGTGCCACCGTCGCCGCCACCAGCTGGTCGCGGTGTTGACCAGCACCTTTCGGGTGTACGGCTCCACCGCCCCGATCTCCCCGAGCCGCCGCCACGCCAGGTACGTCTTGGTCAGCGCCGTCTGGAGCAGGTCCTCGGCCTTGTGCCAGTCACCGACCAGCAGATAGGCCGTACGGAGCAAAGCGGGCGACCGGGCAGCCACGAACTCGCGGAAGTCCTGTTCGTTCATCGGGCCCTCTCTGGTGGTTGTCCCCGGACGAGACGCGCTGGGCGGGCCCGATGGTTGGCATACTTCCCGGGTGGAGACGACGACGACAGCACGCCCGGGGATCCGTACCGAGATCATCCTGGTTCTCGGTTTGTCCCTCGGGGCGTCCGCCGTCTACTCGGTCGTGAGTCTGGTGGCCAAGCTCACCGCAGGCAAGGCGCTGGCCGACCAGAGCGCCACCCTGAACGCCTCCCAGGCCCCGGGCCGGCCGTGGCTCGACCTCACCTACCAGCTGCTCGGGATCGGGTTCGCCGTCCTGCCGGCGTTCTTCGCCGTGCACCTGCTCCGCCGCGACGACCCGAACGCGCTGCGTACCACCCGCCGACCGGTGTTCGACCTGGTCACGGGCGCTGGCCTCGCCGCCGCGATCGGCATCCCGGGCCTCGCGCTGTACATCGGAGCCCGGGCCCTGGGGCTCAACGCGAGCGTGGTGCCCGCCGCGCTGCCCGAGGTGTGGTGGGCGGTGCCCGTGCTCGTCCTCGCGGCCGTCCAGAACGCGGTACTCGAAGAGGTGGTCGTCGTCGGCTACCTGATGACCCGGCTCCGCGAACTGCGCATGCGGCTGCCCCTAGTGATCGTTACGAGCGCGGTGCTGCGCGGTTCCTATCACCTGTACCAAGGGTTCGGCGCATTCGTCGGTAACGCGATCATGGGCCTGGTCTTCGGTTATCTCTATTCCCGGACCCGTCGGGTGTGGCCGCTGATCATTGCGCACGCGCTGCTCGATATTGTCGCCTTCGTGGGCTGGACACTCGGAGGTAACAAACTTGTTCATTAACAGGGCTCAACCTCAATAGAGACTTAACTGGGTAACGGCTCTATCACGAGATTGTCTGGGCACTCCCCTGGTCACGGCTGCACCAATAGGCTCCGGCCAGCGTGGACACCCCTACCCCTGCGGGTGTCCTGAGTACGGAGGCCCTGTGTCAAAGAAGAAGACAGTGGCACTCGCGCTCCCGTTGGCGGCGTTCACCGCGCTGGCCCTGGGATCCCCGAGTATTGCCCTGGCCGATCCCGTATCGGCGGACAAGTACGCACCCGGTTACTACATCGTCCAGCTCGACGCCAAGCCCATCGCGGCGTACGCCGGCGGCGTCAACGGCCTGGCGGCCACCAAGCCGGCCGAGGGCCAGAAGCTCGACGCCCGCAGTGCTGTCAGTGACAAGTATCGGCAGTACCTCGGCAAGAAGCGTGACGAGGTCGCCAAGAGCGTCGGCGTCAAGCAGGAGGTCACCTACGACACGACCTTCAACGGCTTCGCCGCCCAGCTGACCTCCACCCAGGCGGCCCAGCTCGAGAAGACCGCGGGCGTCAAGAACGTGGTCAAGTCCGAGATGCTGACCGTGGACACCTTCTCCACCCCGAAGTTCCTCGGCCTCGACGGCGCGGCCGGCGTGTGGCAGAAGCAGTTCGGCGGCCAGGGCAAGGCGGGCGAGGGCGTCATCGTCGGCGTCGTCGACTCCGGCTTCTCCCCGGACAACGGCAGCTTCGGCCCGCTCTCCGAGCCCCGGCCCGACGCCGCGCAGATCAACGCGAAGTGGAAGGCCGGCTCGGTCGTCGGCAACACCGACAATCGTGACGGCACGGTCGTCTGCGACGCGGGCACCGACGCCCCGGCCAAGGCGGCTCCCGTCGCCTGCAACAACAAGGTGATCGGCGCCCGCTGGTACCGCACCGGCATCAACCAGATCCCGGACGAGTTCGACTCGCCGCGCGACTACACCAGCCACGGCAGCCACACCGCCAGCACCGCTGCCGGCAACGCCAACGTGGCGGCCAGCGCGCCGAACGGCTACCAGTACGGCAACATCTCCGGCATGGCCCCCGCGGCCCGCCTCGCGATCTACAAGGTCTGCTGGGCCACCGACTACGTCGGCGGCAACAACTGCTCGAACATCGACTCGGTGAAGGCGATCGACCAGGCCGTCTACGACGGCGTCGACGTCATCAACTACTCGATCTCCGGCTCGCGGACCTCGGTCGTCGACCCGGTCGAGATCGCGTTCCTCAACGCCGCGCAGGCCGGCGTCTTCGTCGCCGCCTCGGCGGGCAACTCCGGCGACACCGTCGGCGTCAGCTCCGTCGCGCACAACAGCCCGTGGCTGACCACGGTCGCCGCCAGCACCCACGACCGGGCGTTCCGCAAGAGCGTCACCCTGGGCAACGGCGCGACCTACACCGGCCAGGGCCTCGGCGACGCCGTCCCGCTGAAGGACCTCGTCGACTCGGTCAACGTCGGCCTCGCCGGCAAGCCCGCGTCCGACGTCGAACTCTGCTTCGTCGGCACGCTCGACCCGGCCAAGGTCGCCGGCAAGACCGTCCTGTGCAAGCGGGGCACCAACGACCGGACCGCCAAGAGCCAGGCCGTGAAGGACGCGGGCGGCGTGGGCATGGTCCTCTACAACCCCACCCCGAACTCGCTCGCCGCCGACCTGCACGCCGTACCCAGCGTGCACGTCAACAACGTCGAGGGTGCGGCCATCAAGGCGTACATCGCGGCCGGCAACGCCAAGGCCTCGTTGAGCGTCGCCACCCAGTACGCGGCCCGCGCGCCGGAGATGGCAGCCTTCTCCTCCTACGGCCCGGCCCTCGCCGGTGGCGGCAACCTGCTGAAGCCGGACATCACCGCCCCCGGCGTCGACATCGTCGCCGCGGTCAAGTCCAACGGCACCACCCCGCAGTGGGGCTCGATGCAGGGCACCTCGATGTCCAGCCCGCACATCGCGGGGATCGCGGCCCTGATCAAGGGCGCGCACCAGGACTGGTCCCCGATGGCCATCAAGTCGGCCATCATGACCACGGCCACCCAGAAGGACAACAACGCCCTGCCGATCCAGAACCTCGGCAAGGACGCCACCCCGCTGAACTTCGGCGCGGGCCACGTCCAGCCGGCCAAGGCGTTCGACCCGGGCCTGGTGTACGAGTCGAACCTGGAGAACTGGTTCAGCTACATCTGCGCGCTCGGCCAGAAGCCGTCCGCCGACATGATGGACCTCAACTGCGACGACTTCCCGAAGATCGACGCCAGTGACCTCAACGGCCCGTCCATCGCGATCGGGGGCCTCGCCGGCACCCAGACCGTCACCCGGACCGTGAAGAACATCACCAACAAGACCGCGCTCTACACCGCCAAGGTCGAGGCGCCGGCCGGCACCTCGGTCGTCGTGTCCCCGTCCCGCCTGGCGCTCGCGCCCGGCAAGTCGGCCACGTTCACGGTGAAGATCACGTGGAGTGGTGCCGAGCTGGGCAAGTACACCTTCGGTGCGCTGACCTGGAACGACGCCAACGGCCACTCGGTCCGTAGCCCCATCGCGGTCCGCCCGCTCGGCCTGGTCTCCCCCGGGGAGACCCCGGTCGGCGCCGGCACCGACGGCTCCACCACGGTCGACATCAAGTCGGGCTTCACCGGCACCCTGACGACCACCCCCGCGGGCCTCGTCCCGGCGACGGTCAACACGGTCAACCTGAAGATCGGCGCGCACAAGTTCGACAAGACGAAGCCCGCCACCAGCGCCTTCGTCGGTGCGCTCGAGTTCAACGTCCCGGCCGGCACCACCCTCAGCCGCTTCGCGACCTTCAACGCGGACTACGCGATGGGTACCGACGTCGACGTGTTCCTCTACAAGAAGTCCGGCACCACGCTGACCCTCGTCGGCGAGAGCGCCGGCGGCTCGGCCGACGAGTCGGTGACCCTGTTCGGTTCGGGCACCTACGTCGTGTACATCGACCTCTTCGGTGGTGCGGTGGGCGCGACCGAGGTGGGCATCCAGCACCACTCGTGGATCGTGGGCGGCACCGCCGGCAACCTGACGGTGAACACGCCGTCCCTGCCGGTGGTCCTGGCCAAGCCCTACTCCCTGACGGCCACCTGGTCCGGCCTGGAAGCGGGCAAGCGGTACCTCGGAGCGCTCCAGTACAGCGACGGCAAGACGGCCCTGCCCGTCACCATCGTGAGCGTGCACGCGTAACACGTTCCCGGTCAGGGGCCCCGTCGGTTCGCCGGCGGGGCCCCTTTCTGTCTGATTCTTGCCAGTTTCCCAATTTGAGCGTGGATTGTTGTACTTCATGAGGGGCGCTCGGGTGCCCCTCGTGCCCAACCCGGATTGGCCGCCGCGGGTGGGCTGCGGGATGTCGTCGACCTGAGCCCGGCCCCCCGGTCCGGTTGGCGGTGTCCCGGGTGGTCGGGTCCGCCCAGAGTGGGTGGGCCCGGCCACCTCGGGGGTGTCCGGGGCCTGGGGCGGGTTGGTGTTTGTGCTGCTTGACCTGGGTGTTTGTGCCGCTTGGCCTGGGGGTTCTGGCGCCTGGGTGGGTGGGCGGTCCTGGGAGGCCGGCCGGCTTCGGTACCGCTTTGCGTCACCTGAGCCAGACCCTGTATCCTCAACCGGCGGCTCGGTGTACCGAATCGTTTGGGAGGCTTCGCCTAGTCCGGTCTATGGCGCCGCACTGCTAATGCGGTTTGGGCTTAACGCCCATCCGGGGTTCAAATCCCCGAGCCTCCGCCCAAGTTTGGGGCACACACCTCGGTGTGTACACTAAACGAGGTTTGCGCCCGTAGCTCAATGGATAGAGCATCTGACTACGGATCAGAAGGTTAGGGGTTCGAGTCCCTTCGGGCGCACATAGTTTGACCTGGGCTCCTTCCTCCGTTCGGAGGATAGGGGCCCAGATCATTTTGGCCCATGCTCGGGCTGATTCCCCACGCTTCCCCGCTTATCCCCGCTGGTAACCAGGACGCCCGAGCAACAACGGAGCAGCACAGAACCCTGTTCATGCGGGGAGTTTGCGCCTTGTGGTGGGTCGTGGGACTACCCGTCTCCCGGCAACTTCGCCGAACAGCGCCGTTCAAGTTCGTCACCTTCACCCTGTAGCCCCACGGCGCGTCGTGACCGCGCGGCCCCAGACGCACTCGAGCTGCGTTGGGCGGATTGATGGTCGGTGTGGCGGGAAGAGCGTGCTAGCGCCCTCATGCGGGCAGAATTTGCCAAACTCCAATCAGGGCAAATTGGAAATTGGTTTACTTAACTGACAATTCCAGAGGCTCCGGCTGGGTCATTCAGACTGCTCGCGCCTCGGGTGGACGCAACAGCGGCTCGGGAGGTGCACATGAACGGACGCAAGCTGGTCACCGTCATCGCCAGCGCTTGGGTATGCGCAGTGCTGATCGCGTGTGGCAGCGGCAGTGAGAAGTCGAAGGAAGCGCCGTTCGTCCCCAGTACGGGAGGAGCTACGACCGCACCGGCTCCTGCAGCTTCACCGGTGAAGCTGACGGCGAAGGCAACCGCGTTCAAGCCCAGCGTCCTTCACGACGGGGGCGACTTCACCAGCGTGGAGGTCACGGTCACCAATGACAGCAGCGAAAACGTCTCGGTCAACCCGCTGAGCTTCACGATCACGGCCACCGACGGAGCCAAGCACAACACAACCCTCGGCGAGGACGAGAGGCAGCTCGACACGCTTAACCTCGCCTCCGGGGAGCACGTCACGGGAGTAATCACTGCGGAGGGCAAGTTCCAACCCGCGCGAGTGACCTTCAACGTGAACTTTGGGAAAGCAGTGACTGCCAACGTCCAGTAGTCGCCTTGTTGCCACTAGCTGTCGCGGCTGCAACGTCGTCCTGATGGCTGTCGACGTCACGGGTGCTCGGGTGAAGCGCAGGCTGGTTACCGCAAGCAGGACGCCCGGGACGGCGTCGAGCAGTACGTCCACCCAGGCCTGCGACGGCCGAGTTGGGGAGTCACGGTTGGCCATGGTGGGCTCGCTCATCGATTGGTATGTCGGTATCGTCGGGGTGATCGCAGGTCGCGTTCATTCTGGGCTGGTGGTCGGTTGCACCGGGCCATTCAGAGTTTTTGGCCTTCTTTTGCGCGCCACCGGGGGTGTAGATGGCTCAGGCTGCCCGACGGCTTCATCCGCAACTCTCGCCGCGGCATGCGTTCGGTGCTGCCGTGCGGGAGTGGCGAACGTTGCGTGCGCTGTCGCAGGCGGACCTTGGCACGTTGGTATTCGTCAGCAAGGACCAGATCGGCAAGATCGAGAAGGCGCTTCGCTGGCCGTCCCCAGATCTGGTGACAGGACTCGATGTCGCCCTCGATGCGGGTGGTGCGCTGGCGGCGTTCTGGCCGAGTCTGCAGGCGCAGCGCCAGTCCTCCAGGCAGCCATCGCTTCCGACAACGACGAGCCTTGAGCAGGCCGCGTTGGACTGGGTGCTCGTAGACTCGGCACCGCGCATGTTGGCGACCTCCGAAGCGCACTGGATCGACGAAGAGGTAGCTGTTGGTGCCTCACGGCAGTTGGACTGGTTCCGTCAGCTCGATCATGTTCACGGAGCTGGGCGGATTCACCCTTTGGTCTCCAGCTATGTGGGAGCCGAGCTTGAGCGCCTGCTCGCTGGGGTACCTGTAGATCAGGAGACGGCAGTACGTCTGTACTCGACGGCGGCCGGATTCTGGGAGCTCGCTGGCTATCAGGCCATCGACCTGGGCAACGATCAGCATGCCCAGAGCTGCTACCTCCGTGCCCTTGAGTTGGCCACAGCAGCCGGCGACAGGCTCTACGGGGGCTACCTGCTTTCGGTGAGTAGCGCGCACCTCGCCCTACATCTTGGAGATGTCAGCGGAGCCCTCCGGATGGCCAGGGCAGGCTTGCACGGAACGCAGAAGATCTCCGGGCCGGTCGTGAGATCGGCATTCGGTTCAGTGCTGGCACGCGCGTACGCGCGTGGCGGTGATGAGCAGGCCAGCACCCGCGCGCTCCTGGATGCGGAGGCGGACTTGGCCCGAGGCGTGCCTGGCGAGGAGCCGGCTTGGATCGGCTACTTCAGCCAGGCCTACCTGGCCGACGAGATGGCGCACTGTTTCCACGATCTGGGTCGGCAGCGGTTGGCGCAGGAGCAGGCTGACGACGCGTTGTCGCGGATCTCGCCGAGTCACGTCCGACGGTTGGCGATCGACACCGCCCTCATGGCGTCGTCGCTGGCTCGGGCCGGCCAGGTGGAAGAGGCGTGTTCGACCGGGCGCAGGGCGATTGACTACGCAGCCCAGACGTCCTCGGCGCGCAGCCGGCAACGGGTGTCTGACCTGCGGGAGGAACTGGTCCCGTTCTCCGGGCTCCCCCTGGTCAGGGAGTTCGAGGACTACGCGCGTGAGGCGCTACCGGCCTGAGTCGATCACGCTCTGGAAGAAGCGCAGTTCGGCTTCTAGCGCTGCGGAAGTAAGCGTGGGTGCGGAAAGTGTGTGGCTGGCGGTGTCGAGGAGGAGTAGCTCGTAGCGAGCTTGACGGTCTTGGAGGTCTCGGGCCAGGTCGAGGGTGTCGGAGGCCGAGGTGATCGGGTCTGCGGCGCCGTGGATCAGCAGCACCGGAACGTGGACCACCTGTGCGCGCACCGGGCCGGCGCCGCCGTCGAGGGCTGCGGCGTGGGCGCGTTGGAAACGCGGGACGGTCGTCTCCCACCGTTTCGGGTCGATGATCGGTGAGCGGGCGGCTGCGGCGGCGAACGGGCCATCGTGACAGGCGGCGTGCAGCGCGGTGTACCCGCCGGCGCTGGCCCCGCAGATGAAGACCTCGCCAGCGACCGCTTGGCCTGTCGCGAGGAGGTGCTCGGCGACGGTGCGGCAGTCGGTGACGTCGTCGAGGCCCCACCGACCGTAGAGGGCCTGGCGGAAGGCTCGGCCGTAGCCGGTGCTGCCCCGGTAGTCGACGTCCGCGACGGCAAAGCCGTGCCGGGTGAAGAAGTCGATCTGAGGATCGCGGCGGAACGTGACGCCGTCAGTCGGGCCCGGATGTGCCCGCACGATCAATGGGGCCGGACGGGTCGACTCGGCTTCCACCGGCGGGTGAAGTAGAAAATGAATTCCCTCGGCGACCAGCGCCCTAGGCATTGGGAAGTCCGATCGCTGAGGCGGCTGGCCTGCGATGACCTCTTGGGCTCCATCCATGTCGACGAGAACGACGGCAGGCGCGGTGGTGGGGGTGGCGGCGATCATCGCCACCCGATCGCCGAAGGCAGCCAGATAGGGCTTGATCGAGGTGTACGGGAGATTGAGCGCCCGGACCTGCCCGGACGGACTCACGAGGGTGAGCTGGTCGCGCATCTCGTTGCGCACGATCATCGCAACCGTTCCATCGGGCAGGAACGCATAGCTGGAGTACCCGAGTTCCCAGGGCGCCGCCGCGCACTCAGCCGCCATCGGGGCAACGGGGTGGGAGTGGGTGCCGTCCCAGCGGTAGAGGTTCAGCCAGCCCGAGCGGTCGGACATGAAGTACAGGGAGCCGTCCGGAGCCCACCGGGGCTCGACCACTGACTCCTCAGGGCCACCCGCCACCAGGACCTGGTCCTTGGGGAGGCCGCCGCGTTCGTAAGATGCGAGCCAGAGCTCGGTGCTATCCCAGGGCATCTGGTCAACGCCCCAGCTCAGCCAGGCGAGCTTGCCTGGTGCGGGAGATGGCGCGGCCAGGAATCCCGAGGATCGCACCAGGATCCGTTCGACGCCTGTCGATGTGTCCACGGCCGTTATTTTGTCTCCAACGAGCGCTTCCCTGACACGGAAGAGGTCACCGGTTCTCAAGGCCAAGTCGCCGAAGCCACCGGTACGTCCATCGCCAAGGGGCACTGGTCGGCCAGCTGCGCCGTTCAGCGGGACGAGGTGAACTCGGCCGTCCTCAGCCGCGACGCACCACACCCCTTCGGGCGCGACGGCGAACGAGCCTCCGCCGTACGCGTGCACCGCGTTGCCAACCTCGAAACCCGGTGGTGTGAGTCGGGCAGCGCCCTCGTCCTCGCTCCAGCTCATCAGCGAGGTGCCGTCGTCGTCTGACTGCAGCCAGAACAGGTGCTCGCCGCTGGAGGTCAGTCCGTCAAAGGCCGCGTTGCTCACGTCCCGATGCTACCCAGCCGTGACGCGATCCACCCGGCTCCGGCGATGCGGACAACCGTGCTGTCCGCATCCGCCCTCTGGAACGTGCCTCCTCGGTACCCGTCAATGGAAAGCAGGGATTGGCGGGCTCGACGAGGAGGTACGCATGGAGCGGCACATTGAAGGCGTCGTCTTCGACCTGTTCGGCACGCTGGTCGAGGCCCCGAACGATGCCGAGCGGCTTCGGGCAGCAAGCGCTCTGGCCGCGTGCATGGATGCTCGGCCGGCCACGGTGAACGCGGTGCTCGTGGAGAGTTGGCAGCAGCGTCATGACGGAACCTTCTCCCAGGTCGAGCATGTCGCGCGGTACCTGAGGCGCTGTTGCGGAGCCCGCGCCGCGTCTGAGCCAGCGATTCGCGAGTGCCTCGCGCAGCTGGCAGTTCCCCGGCTCCTGGCCGACGGTGGCGTCCTCGCTGTTCTGCGGCAGCTTCGGGAGCGGGGCTTCAAGATCGGTGTACTCACCGATGCGGCTCCTGAGGTGGCCGACGCCTGGCCCGGTAGCGCGCTCGCGGACGCGGTCGACTCGGTGGTGTTCAGCTGCCGGACAGGCGGAACCAAGCCAGATCGCAGGCTGTACGCCGCCATCGCGACCGGACTCGGCGTGGCCGCCGCCGACACCTTGTACTGCGGCGACGGCGGCGGTGACGAGCTCGCCGGTGCCCAGCGAGCCGGGATGCACCCTGTGCGGGTACGACGCCGAGGCGGCTCGGGAACCCTGGCCTTCGGCGAGCGCCACTGGAACGGTCCGGCTGTCACCCAGGTCGAGGACATTCCCGCTCTTCTCCAAGGGGTGCGGGTCCGATGAGCCAGTACCTCGCCTGGACCGTGCGTGACCGCGAACTTCAGGTCGCCTCGGTCACGATGCCGGAACCCGACCCAAGAAACTCCCTGGTCAAGGTCCGCTACAGCGGGCTGTGCGGAAGCGATCGAGCGAAGCTGGACCCGTCCTGGACAGCCCCGCTGCCGGAACCTTGGTACCCCGGGCACGAGATCGTCGGCATCGAGGCCAGATCAGGCCGGTGGGTAGCCGTCGACCCGCTCGTACCCTGTGGGATCTGCCGCAGTTGCGGTCGCGGCCAGATCCAGCTCTGTCCGAACCTCCGTCGGATCGGATGGGACCTGTCCGGCGGGCTCGCCGAGGTGCTCGCCGTGCCGCAAAACAACCTCGTACCGCTGCCGCCCCTGGCAGATCCCGCGCACGGAGTGCTGGCCGACCCGATGGCGGTCGCACTGCACGGCATCCGTTGCGGGCTGGCTGGCCTGACCGGTCGGCTGGGCATCGTGGGTGGCGGGGTGCTCGCCGTCTGTACCGCAGTCTGTGCCCGCGCCGCAGGATGGGAGACCCACCTGGTGGTTCGTGATCCGCAGCGCGCCGCAGCCCTCCGGTCAGTGCTCGACGTCGGCCTCGTCCGGCGTGCCGAGGACCTACCGGCCTGCGACGCCGTGATCGACGCAGCCAGCGGCACAACAGACCAGCCCATCCGCCAGGCGCTGAGCGTCGTCCGGGACGGCGGCACCGTGCTGGTTCAGAACGCCTACGCACCCGACGTCCTGCTGTCCTCTCCGCTCCGCGACCTCTTCCGTCGCTCGGTGACGCTCCGTGGCTCCTTCTCCTACTGCCGAAGCAACGGTCGTGACGACTTCCGTGAAGCAGTCGGGCTGCTCGCCTCCGGTGGCGAGTGGCAGGCACTCCTCACCAAATGCCGGTATCCCCTGGCCGACCTGAGACGAGGGCTTTGCGACCTGGACCAACCAGGCATGACGCGACCGTTTCGCGTCCTGCTGACTGCCGAGATCTAGACCCACAAGGAGTACGTGGCATGACCAGCCTCGCCGCAGAACTCGTGCACCGCATCAACGGCCCAGACGACATCCCAGTACAGCTCGTCCACGACGGCATGCTGCGCCTGCTCGCCCTGCCCGACGGGCGAACAAGGGACGTAATGCTGGGCAGCGCGCTCACCGGCCTGCTGCTCCGTGGCCCCCGCCGGCCGGAGGTGAGCGCCGCCATCCGCGCCGCACTCTCCCTGGACGGAACGGGTCAGGAGTCCGTCGACGCCGACCTCATCGCCTACACCGGCAGCGGGAAGAAGTCGGTCAAGACGTTCAACATCAGCACGTGTGCTGCCCTGGTCGCAGCTGCGGGTGGCGCGCGGATCGCCAAGCTCGGCTCGCGCAGCGCCTCTTCGCTGACCGGGTCGAGGGACTTCATGGAGTACGTCGGTGTCCCCAGCGCGGGACCGCCGGTGGACGAGATGGCTGCCGTGGCCAGTGACCTCGGATTCGGGTTCTTCTCGATCGAGGACCGGATTCCCGAGTTCGACAGCCGCTACGGCGGCCGATTCCAGGCCGTGCACGCGCTGAGCCTTGGCTTCCCCGCGTTGCTGAGCCCGGTGAGGTGCACCAGCCACGTCTACGGGCTCGCCCACCTCGCAGTGGAGGACTCGGCCCGGCTCCTGGCGGGATTCGGACTGCCGGACGTCACGGTCATCGGCTCCCAGTTCGCCTCCGGCGGCCACGTGGACGAGCTGATCGGTGGGGCGATGGTCCGCGCGTGCCGTGTGCTCGACGGGGTACTGGACGACGAGACCTCGGCCGACATCGTGATCGGCGCAGCCACCCGACCGGCGGACCTCGCGTCGGTCATGCAGCACGCGGACCCGCGAGGCAACGTGTCCTTCGCCCTGAAGGTGCTGGCGGGCAGGGCCGGCGGTGGGGCCCGGGACGCCGTGGTGCTCAACGCGGCGCTGCTCCTGTGCGTGGCGGGGGTCGCCCCGACCTACGAGAAGTGCGTGGTCCTCGCGGCGGACATCGTCCGAGCCGGGGCCGGCATCGACGTCCTGACCAAGTTCATCGAGATCACCGGCGGCTCCGGCCGGGAAGTCCAGGAGCTACTCACGTCCGGACGAGACTGAGGGAGGCAGCATGCTCACGCTCGACGAACTGCCCATCGTTCACCTGGTCCTCAACACCGACTGCAACGCCTGGGACCTCACACCCACTCCGGGCTCGCCGGGAGTCTGCCGGTTCTGCTACCGGGAGCGCAACCGGGTGTCCACCGATCCGGACACCGTGCGCGCGGTCATCGACCGGGTCCGCGCCGAGTCCAGCGCCCGACGGATCGTGCTCACTGGCGGCGACCCGCTGATGCCGTACGACAACCACCTCGAAGTCGCCTTGGAGCACAGCGCACAGTCGGGCTTCGAGCTCAACCTGCACACCAACGGACTGCTCCTCTGCGAGCGCTACTCGGAAATCAAGGACCACGTCGGCGTGTACTCGCTCGCGGTCGACGGCCCAAACACCGAGATCGCTGACTGGTTTCGGGGTGAGGGCTACTTCGAGCGTTTCCACGCCAACGTCGAGATGCTCACCGCGGACAAGCGGACCCTGGCCTTCAACACCTTCACCACAGCGACCAGCGCCGAGAAGCTTCCGCAGCTGGCCGCACAGCTCGCAAGGTTCGCCGAACGAACGCCGGTCGAGTACTGGCTGATCTCCCAATACAGGCCCATCGGCCGGGCCAACCAGGGAAAGGCCGAGCTGTATGGCTACGACCCGGCCGCATTTGTCCTAGCCGTCGATGGGATCCGCGAGCTGGTCGACTTCGAGGTCTTCGCGCAGCCCACGCGGCCACCGGAGGACCCGTATCCGTTCCGGACGTGGGTGCTCGCCGACGGCAGGGTCACCGCAGACCTCGGCAGCGTCGCGGCACCCCGCAACGCGGTCCTCGGCAACCTGCTCACCGACGGCTTCGAGCCCCTCATTCGGCAGGCATTCGCCCTACGAGACCAAGGAGTCCCCGCATGAGATTCGACAGCGCCTACTACGACCAGGTCGTCGGCCTGCACAAGTACGAACGTCTCGGCCTCGGCACCATCGACTTCAGCCTCGCGGGCCTCGCCGCCGAGGACCTGCGCACCAAGTGGCTCTGCCACACCGGGGGCGGCGAGTTCGCGACGGCCGTGCAGTCCGGCACCCGGACCGTCGTCACCACCGGAGTGGGACTTGGTGGCCCGCCGCACGCCGGCACGCTGTTCCAGCTGCTCCGAGCAGTCCACCTGCAGCAGGCCGGTCTCACGGTGCAGATCGTCCTCGGTGACCTTGACTCCTACAACGCCCGGCGCACGCCACTGGGCGCCGTGCGCCGGCTCGCCGACCAGTACGAGGAGTTCGTGCTCCGACTCGGCTTCGAACCTCGCCGGGGCATCCTGCGCCGCCAGGAGGACTCGACCGAGGTGCTGGCCACCGCGTACCTGCTCGCCCGCCACCTCCAGGACGAGGACTTCCTCTGGGCGGAGGAGGACCTCGCCAGCCTCTACCGCGACCACGGAGTGTTCGACCACCTGGACTTCGGCATGAAGCAGGCGACCCTGCTCATGGCGGCCGACTTCCTGCACCTTCTGCGCGACGGCTGCCGAGTCCTGGTGTCCCTCGGCGTGGACGAGCACAAGTACGTCGCCCTCGCCCGGCGCGGGGCCGAACGCTGGGGCCTGCAGGCTGACTGGCTCGCTGGCGTGTACACGAAGTTGATCCCCGGTCTCAACGGCCTGCCGAAGATGAGCAAGAGCATCCCCGGATCGGGCATCGACGCCTCCATGCGCCCCGACCGCATCCGAGACCTGCTGGCCGCGGAACCGGACAACGCGCTCGAGGACGACGGCTCCGCGCTGCTGCAGATGTACGCCTGTCTCCCTGAGGTCGGTGGCCGTGAGTTCGACCAGGCAGCCGCCGCCCGACGCGCCCAGGGCGGGGAATGGCGGACGCTCCGCGCCCAGCTCACCGACCGGGTCACGGACCTGTTCGCTCTCTGGCCCCGATGACGAGGAGAACTTCGATGACAACCCTGGGCAGTTCCGAGACCTACTTCATCCGACCCGGCTACCGCAGCCGCGAGACGGTCGAGTACTTCCACGACCTGACCGACGGCGTGATCTGGCAGCCAGACGTCTACCCGTACGCCGCTGAGCAGGCCATCCGCCACGGCCGCGACGTGATCATCGATATCGGCTGCGGGCAGGCTGGCAAACTCGCGGCGCTTGCTCTCGGGTACCCGTGTTGGACCTACGTCGGTGTGGACTTCGGCGAGAACCTGACCTGGTGCCGCGAGAACCTTCCCTTCGGGACCTGGGTCGACGCCGACCTGGAGACGGCCGAACGCCTTCCGCTCAGCCGCGAACTCGTTCAGCGTTCCGTCGTGGTGTGTTCCGACGTGTTGGAACACCTTCTCGACCCGACTCCGGCGCTGAAGATGATTCGTGGCCTCCTTCGGGACGGCTGCGCCCGAGCGGTGCTGTCCACCCCTGCCAGGGAGCAACGCAGCGGATACGCCGACCCAGGTCCGCCCCGCAACCCCAGTCACGTCCGCGAGTGGACGAGCGACGAGTTCGAGGCACTGCTCAACGCGTCCGGCTTCGAGGTCGAACACGCGAGCCTGACCCGCAGCGACGACGCGAGCGGCGGACTCACGACCCAGCTCGTCGTCGTGAACCTGGGCCAGGAGTGATCGAGATGGCGCCCCGCCTGCGAGTCCTACACCTGCCCGCCCGAACCCCCTACGTCTGGAAACTTCGCGGTCCGGACTTCGACATCATCAACGGCACCAAGATCAAAGACGGTGTCGAGGTACCGGCCGCCGTGGGTGCCGAGTGGGTCCTGAGAAACCGGCCGCTCAACTGGTTGGACGTACTCCACCTGCACCACATCGAGTTTGAGGACCTGGCCGCGTTGGAACGCCTTCTCGATGCCTGTGGCGCCGACGGTGTCCGAGTCGTGTTCACCGCACACGACCTGACCCCCATGTTCGGCGAGAACGGCGAACTCCTCGAAAAACTGCGCCTCTTCGAAGCCGCAGGAGTGAGCTGGATCTGCCTCACTCCTGGATCTGCCGACGCGATCGCCAAGCTCGTGGCCGAACCTGCGCCAGTGGCGGTCATCCCGCACGGCTATGTCGCGGCACCGGACGCCCTGGCCGGCCGCGAACGGATCCCTGCGGCTCGGGCCAACCGCTATCTCATGTTCGGCGCCACCCGTCCCAACCGCGACCAGATCTCCACCGTCGTCAACTGGAGCCTCGGCACCGAAGCCCCTGACGCCCGACTCGACCTTCTGCTTCGAGCCTTCAGCCCTGTCGACTTCTCGCACCCCGCCAGCCGTGTGCCCCAGCTCCTGGACGCCGTGCGAGCCGATCCTCGAATCCAGGTCACGATGCGCCCGTACCCCACGGACGCGGAGGTGATCAACGCTGGGCTCGGGGCCGACGCGCTACTGCTGCCCTACCTGTGGGGAACCCACTCGGGACAACTCGAACTGGCCTTCGATCTGAACCTCCTACCCATATGCGCGTCCACCGGGTACTTCCAACAGCAGTACGAGCGGCACAAAGGGCTCGTCCCAGAACCCGAGTGGTTCGACTGGTCGGAGGGGCATCCGTACCTGTTCGGCGAGCGTTTCCTCACAGCTCTCGACCGCGCCGCCGAACTGCTGAGCAGCGGCACCCGACAACTCGACCCGGCCTTCCTGGAGTACAGGCGCGAGGAACACCGACAGATCCTCAACGCCCACGCCCGCGTCTACGGAGGGCACCGGTGACCGGCCTTCTGCGGATCTCGATCGTGATCCTCTGCCACAACTACGGCCGCTACCTCGACCAGGCGATCACCAGCTGTCTCCACCAGGAACCCGGCGACTACGTCCTGCACGAGATCGTCGTGATCGACGACGGCTCCACAGACGAGACCCTGGATGTGTGCGCCCGCCACGGCGACCGGATCAGAATGATCAGCCGCGCCGCGCGCGGATTCGGCCAGACACTCACCGACGCGATCCAGTTCAGCACGGGGGACTGGGTCGCCCCGCTCGACGCGGACGACTGGCTCCACCCCGCGAAACTCCGTACCTGTGCGGCGGCGATCTCCGAGAAAGTGATGCTCCTTCAACACTGGGAGCACGTCGTGGGAGAGGACGGCCAACCCATCCTTGAGCGGCCTCATCCGGGAGGGAACACCAGCACCCTGCTGATCCGCCGCGACGTCGCCCTCAGCCTCTTGCCGGTCAGCAACGAGATCTTCTTCCACGCGCTCCGGGAAGTCGGACACGGAGTCGAGTTGCCGGACCCGCTGACCTACTACCGGGTACACGACCAGAGCATGACGGACCGCCGAACCCCCGGCCTGTCACAGGACTACCGCGCGAGCGTCACCCTGGATCTGGTCGAACGCCTCAACCAACTGCGACTCAACCCGCCCAACTGGGCAGCGGCCTCCCACCTCAAACGAGCAACGTGGCACTTCCGGGCGTTGGCGGCCAGGCACCAGGCCGAGGCGGCGCTCCAACACGGGGCCCGAGGCCGCGCCCTCCACGCCTTTGGGCGCATGCTGATCGATACCATCAGGGCGGGCGATCCGCTCTCGCCATGTGGCCGAGTGTTCGTCAGCGTCATGAGCGGACGCCCGCTGGTGCGCCTTGACCGAGTCAGCAAGGAGCAGCCCGAATTCCCGCGAGCATGCTGATCATGGCCGCTGCGGGAGAGAATTCGGCTAGCTCAGTACTGGTAAAATGACCGTTTTCACGCACGGGACACAAGAACCCGTGACCGAACAGGGAGCCAAGCCCGACCATGAGCCGTTTGAGTGAGTCCGTCAGCCGAGCGATGACCATCCTCGACACCGCTGACCTCTCCTATGACGGCGTGGTCGCGGACCTGCTCGCCGAGACAACCGCGCGGCGCGGCCTGGACCTGTCTGACCTCACGGCCCGCGAGCAGGCTGAGCTGATCGCCGGCCGGTCGCTGAACTTGATCCCGTCCGTGGGCAGCCTCACCGCTGCGATCGAGAAGGCCGCGGTTGAGGGCCGGCCGCTGGTGGTCAAGTACGGCATCGATCCGACCTCGCCCGACGTGCACATCGGGCACGCGGTGCCGATCATCATCGCCAGCCGGTTCCAGCGCATGGGGCATCACGTCGTGTTCATCATCGGCGACGTCACGGCGAAGATCGGTGACCCGTCGGGTCGGTCCAACGAGCGCCCGGCGCTCACCGACGCCGACATCGCCGGGAACCTGAGCACCTACCAGCAGCAGGTCACGCCGTTCATCGACTTCGCGCGTGCGGATCTGCGGTTCAACGGTGAATGGCTCAGTGAGATCCGCTTACCTCAGCTGGTGGAGATCATGTCGCGGGTGCCGGTGTCGATGTCGCTGCAGCGTGAGGACTTCCGTACCCGCCTCGCCGAGGGCCAGGGCCTGTCGCTGGCGGAGTTCATGTACTCGATCGTCATGGCCCTGGACTCCGTTGCCATCACCGCCGACGTCGAGCTCGGCGGCGTCGACCAGCTGCTCAACCTGCAGATGTGCCGCAAGGTCATGGAGATCTCCGGCCAGAAGCCCGAGTTCGTCATCACCACCCCGCTGATCGAGGGCACCGACGGTACCGGCGCGAAGATGAGCAAGAGCAAGGGCAACTACGTCGGCCTCACGGCCAGTCCCGACGACGTGTACGGCCGGCTGATGTCGATCCCCGACCACCTCATCGAGCCGTACCTGCAACTCCTCACCGAGTGGAGCGACGCGGAGATCGGCCACATCGCCAAGCGCCGCGAGGACGGCAGCGCGCACCCCATGGCGATCAAACGGCTCCTGGCCGGGGAGATGGTCGCCGCACTGCACGGACTCGAAGCCGCCGCTGCCGCTCGGGCGGAGTTCACGGCCCGATTCTCCAAGCGCAGCTTCGGCGACACCCAGAACCTGCCGGTCGTGTCCTTGGGTGCTAGCGGGGACGAGTTGCTCGGCGCGCTGATCACCACTGAGCTCGGGTTCGCCGAGAGCATCAAAGCGGTACGCCGGACCGCCGTCGGCAACGGGCTGCGCCTGGTTCAGGAAGTCGACGGAGAACAGCACGTCATTTCACTCACCGAGGAGTCGGTCTACCAGCCACTGCGAGACGAAACACACTTC
>NZ_JAQZSH010000001.1:0-16165 GCF_053902585.1 Longispora urticae | reverse complement strand
GGGGCCCCGCGCTGCGCGCGGGGCCCCTCCTCGTTGCCGACCTACTTGTCGACCAGTTCCTTCTTCTTCGGGGGTGCCGGTACCTCGCGCGGCACGAAGAAGCCCTTGACCGCCGGCCCGAGGGCCCCGATCTTGTTCATCTTCTTCGGGATCGCCGCGCCCTCGTACTCCAGCAGGCCGTGGCCGTGCTCGTCGACCGGGCCGAGCGGCTGGTGCACCTCGTAGAAGCGGCCGTCGGGGGCCCGCTTGATGATGCCCGTCTCGATGCCGTGCACCAGGACCTCGCGGTCGTGCTGCTGGAGGCCCAGGCAGATCCGGTACGTGATCCAGTACGCCGCCGGCGGGGCCAGCAGCAGCAGGATCCGGCCCGCCCAGGTCATCGCGTTCAGGCTGATGTCGAAGTGCTGGGCGATCACGTCGTTGCCGCCCGACAGGAACAGCACCATGTAGAACGTGACGGCCATGGCGCCCAGGCCCGTCCGCACCGGCACGTCCCGCGGCCGCTGCAGCAGGTGGTGGTGCGCCTTGTCCTTCATGAACCGGGCCTCGAGGAACGGGTACAGCAGGCCCAGGTGCACGATGACGCCCGGCAGGATCACGGCCGCCCAGAAGATCGGCGGGATCGTGTGGTCGAAGACCCGGATCTCCCACGCCGGCCACAGTCGCGCGATGCCGTCGAGGAACATGACGTACCAGTCGGGCTGGCTGGCCGAGGAGATCACACTGGCCTGGTACGGCCCGAACAGCCAGATCGGGTTGATCTGGAACACGCCGCCCATGAACGCGATCACCGCGAAGGTGATCATGAAGAAGCCGCCGCCCTTCATGGCGAACCCGGGGAACATCCGGACACCCACGACGTTGTCGTTGGTCCGACCCGGTCCCGGCCACTGGGTGTGCTTCTGCTTGACCAGCAGACCCATGTGCGCGGCGATCAGCCCGAGGATGATCGCCGGGAAGATCAGCACGTGCAGGATGTAGAACCGCGGGATGATCACCGTGCCGGGGAACTCCCCGCCGAACAGGGCGAACCCGGCCCAGGAGCCGATCACGGGGATCGACTGGGTGATCGCGTTGATGACCCGCAGACCGGTACCGGACAGGCCGTCGTCCGGGATCGAGTACCCGAACAGACCCTCCATGAAGCCCAGCCAGAACAGCAGGAAGCCGATCATCCAGTTGGCCTCGCGCGGCTTGCGGAACGCGCCGGTGAAGAACACCCGGAGCATGTGGATCACGATCGCGGCCATGAACAGCAGCGCCGCCCAGTGGTGCATCTGCCGCATGATCAGGCCGCCGCGCACCTCGAACGAGATGTCCAGCGTCGACTCGTAGGCCTTCGACATCTCGATGCCGTTCAGCGGCGTGTACACGCCGTTGTACATGACCTCCTCCATGGAGGGGTCGAAGAACAGGCTCAGGAACGTACCCGTGAGGAGCAGCACGATGAACGAGTAGAGCGCGATCTCACCGAGCAGGAACGACCAGTGGTCCGGGAAGACCTTGTTGAACAGCCGCCGCATCGGGGTGGCCATGTGGAAACGCTCGTCGATCTGGAGCGCGCTGCGCTTCGGCAGCGTGGCGAGGTCGATCTTCTTCGTCTTCATGGCCGCTCCCAGAAGGCCGCGCCGACCGGCACCTTGTAGTCGGACTTGGCGACGAAGAAGCCTTCTTCGTCCACCGTGATCGGCAGCATCGGCAGCCGCCGCGTCGCCGGGCCGAAGATCGGCTTGGCGTTGTCCGTGATCTGGAACTGCGACTGGTGGCACGGGCACAGCAGCCGGTTCGTCTGCTGCTCGTAGAGGCTCGCGGGGCAACCCAGGTGCGTGCAGATCTTCGAGTACGCGACGAAGTTCTCCCACATACCGCCGCTGTTCGGGTCGTTCTTGTCCGTCAGCGCGTTGACAGCCTTGTTCGCGAGGTTCCTACGGGTCTCCTGCGCGTCGTCGTCCCGCAGGTGGATCAGCAGGGTCGGCGAGTCGGCGTGCACGTTGGTCGTGCCGTGGTCGACGCCCGGGAACGCCGTGATCTGACCGCCGACGCTGACGTCCTGCGGCCGGACCGGGGTGCCGTCCTCACGGACGAGGCGCACCGGCTTGCCGCCGTTGAACGCCTTCGCGTCGAAGCCGGTCTTCATGAGCGGCTCACCCTTGTGCGGGTCCTTGATCATGCCGCCCAGCGGGACGATCGCCGCCGCGCCCAGCGGCAACATGCCGAAGGCCAGCGCACCCTTGAGCAGCGGGCGCCGCCGGGTCACGCCGAGCTCGTCGTTCATGTTGAGCAGCGTCACCCCGGTGAGCTTCTGCTCGGTGGTGTCGACCTCGTTGTGCCGCTCCTGGACCGAGATCTCCGAGGGGAGCAGCCGCTTGGCCCAGATGATCTGCGCGGCACCCAGGCCGAGCAGGGCCAGCCCGAGGCCGACGCCGAGGATCGGGGTGTAGAACTTGTCGCGCCCCGAGCCCGCGTGGTACTCCCACGGCCACCAGATGTAGGCGATGACGAAGACCAGGGCGCCGACGCCGGTGGCGAGGAACCACAGGGCGATGTTGCGCTCGACGCGCTTCTCCGCCTTGGTGCCCGGCACCGGGAACCGGGGCTCGTAGTGGACGATCTCCACCCCGTCGCGCCGCGCCCCCTCACGGACCAGGTCGAACCGCGTCAGTGACGGGTCGTCCGGGTCGAAGGTGCTGTTGTTGTCCTGACTGCTCATGACTTCCCTGCGATCCAGAGGCTTGCGAAGATCAAGAAAGTGATGCCGACCACGAAGATCGCCAGGCCCTCGGTCACCGGGCCGAGCCGGCCCAGTCCGAAGCCGCCCGGGTCCATGTCCGACCGCATGTACTCCACGTACGCGATGACGTCCTTCTTCTCCTGCGGAGTGAGCTGGTTGTCACCGAACACGGGCATGTTCTGCGGGCCGGTCAGCATCGCGCCGTACAGCTGCGCGGAGGTCGCCTCACCCAGCGACGGCGCGTACTTCCCGGACGACAGCGCCCCGCCGCCACCGGTGTACCCGTGGCACTGGGAGCAGTTGACCCGGAACAGCCGGCCACCGTTGGCCAGGTTCTCGCTCTTGTACTCACCCGGGAGCTGCGGGCCGCCGCCGAGCTCCTGGATGTACTCGCCGAGCGCCTTGGTCTGCTCGTCGTTGAAGACCGGGGCCTTCCTCGGAGCCTGGGCGCCCTGGGCCGCCATCGGCATCCGGCCGGTGCTCACCTGGAACTCGACGGCGGCGGAACCGACGCCGATCAGGCTCGGGCCGCGGTCCTGGACACCCTGGCCGTCGGGGCCGTGGCAGGTGATGCAGCTGACGTCGTAGAGCCGCTTACCCTCCTCGGCCTTGGCCGACAGGGTCGCCTGGGCGCCGTCGTCGGCCTGGGAGCTGGGGATGAGCGCTGCGTAGACACCGCCGGCAAGGGCCAGCGCGGCCAGCATCCTGGCAGCGGCACCGATCCGCCGGCGCAGCTTGCTCGGCACGCGGCGGAGAGGTGGCTTCTCTGAGGTCATGTCGTCACCTTGCGGTCGCTCGACGAGGTTCATCGTCACTTCAGGAAGTAGATCATGGCGAACAGGGCGATCCAGACCACGTCGACGAAGTGCCAGTAGTACGACACGACGATCGCGGAGGTCGCCTGCGCGGGTGTGAAGCGCGAGAGCGTGGTGCGGATCATCACGAAGATGAACGCGATGAGCCCGCCGGTCACGTGCAGACCGTGGAAGCCTGTCGTCAGGTAGAACACCGTCCCGTACCCGTCGCCGGGCAGGGTGATGTTCTCGTGCAGGACCAGGTTGCGGTACTCGTTCGCCTGACCCAGCACGAACGCCAACCCCATGAGGAAGCTGATCGTGAACCAGATCCGCAGCTTGTGCGCGTCACCCCGTTCCGCCGCGAACACGCCGAACTGGCAGGTCACGGAGGACAGGACCAGGATCACGGTGAAGACCAACGCGTAGGTCACGTTGAGCTTCTCCGTCTGCTCCTCCCAGAGACCCGGGTGGGCGTTCGGCATGGCTGCCCTGATGGAGAAGTACATCGCGAACAGGGCCGCGAAGAACATGAGTTCGCTCGAGAGCCAGACGATCGTCCCCACACTGACCATGTTCGGACGGGTCAGGGAGTGGATCCGGCTCTTCTCGATGGCTGAGGCGGCTGTCACGGGGCCATTATTGCCCCTAGATCGCCCCGGGGTACGCCGGGGTGGGAATAACCGCGTGTCGCGTCGACTAGTACGATCCGATCGTTCCATACCCGCACCCGTGGGAGCCTGGCGAGATGACTGCTCAGAAGTACACCGTCCTGCTGTACAGCGACGACCAGCTCATCCGCGAGCGGATGCGTCTCGCCATCGGCCCGCGGCCCGCAGACGACGTCGCGGTGACGTTCGTCGAGGCGGACACGCACGGCGCGGTGCTGCGGACCCTGGACGGCTCCGAGATCGACCTGCTGGTCCTCGACGGCGAGGCCGCCCCCGCCGGTGGCACGGGCATCGCCCGCCAGGTCAAGGACGACTACACCGACTCCCCCCCGGTCCTCCTCGTGATCGCGCGGGCGGCCGACCGGTGGCTGGCCTCGTACGCGAACGTCGAGGCGACGATCATGCACCCG
The DNA here is from genome assembly GCF_053902585.1 of Longispora urticae. NCBI lineage: Bacteria > Bacillati > Actinomycetota > Actinomycetes > Micromonosporales > Micromonosporaceae > Longispora > Longispora urticae. The sequence goes on along the minus strand of NZ_JAQZSH010000001.1, from coordinate 11,559 downwards.
ATCGACCCGATGGAGACTGCCGGCGTCGTCGCCGACCTGCTCCGCAAGCGCAAGATCTAGCCAGCCCCCCTCATCCCGGAGGCCGTCATGGGCACCCGCACCTGGCCGCACCTGCTCACGACGCTGCTCACCGGCGGCGAGCTGTCCAGCGCGGACACCGCCTGGGCCATGGGCGAGATCATGTCCGGGGAGGCCACGCCCGCGCAGATCGCCGGGTTCGCGGTCGCGCTCCGGGCGAAGGGTCCCACGGCGACCGAGATGACCGGCCTGGTCGGGGCGATGCTCGAACACGCCCCGAACGTGGACGTCGACCGCGACGCGGTGGACATCGTCGGCACCGGCGGCGACCGGGCGCACACCGTGAACATCTCGACCATGGCCGCGCTGGTGATCGCCGGCACCGGGACCAGGGTCGTCAAGCACGGCAGCAGGTCGGCCTCCTCGCTGTGCGGGGCCGCCGACCTGCTCGAACACCTGGGCATCCCGCTCGACCTGGGCCCCGTCGGCGTGGCCACCTGCGTCCGCGAGGTCGGGATCGGCTTCTGCTTCGCGGCCCGGTTCCACCCGGGCATGCGGCACGCCGCCGTCCCCCGCCGCGAACTGGGCGTGCCCACCGCGTTCAACTTCCTCGGCCCGCTGGCCAACCCCGCCCGACCCCGGGCCGCGGCCGTCGGCTGCTTCGACGAGTCCATGGCCCCGGTCATGGCCGAGGTGTACGCCCGCCGCGGCGACTCCGTCCTCGTCCTGCGCGGCGAGGACGGCCTCGACGAGTTCACCACGAGCGCGCCGACCCGGGTCTGGGCGGTCAGCGACGGCCGGGTCACCGAGTCGGTCCTCGACGCCCTGGACTTCGGCATCGCCCGGTCCGAGCCCGACGCGCTCCGCGGGGCCGACGCGGACTTCAACGCCGCCGTCACGCACCGCCTGCTGGCCGGTGAGACGGGCCCGGTGCGCGACGCGGTCCTGATGAACGCCGCAGCCGGCCTGGCGGCCCACGAGGGCCTCAGCGACCTCCAGGGGGCGCTGCGCAGGGGTCTGGTGCGTGCGGCCGAGGCCATCGACTCGGGGGCCGCGGCGCGGCTGCTGGAGCGCTGGGTGGCCGCGGCCAACACGGCCCGCGCCGCCGAGTAGCCCGTCCGGCCCCGCCCACTCACACATGAAGAAGGCCCCCACCATCCGGTGGGGGCCTTCTTCGTGAGGATCAGATGTGCTCGGGACGCTCGCCCGGGTGCCCGGCCTCGTAGGCCTTCTGCGCACCCGTGTAGTACTCGAACAGCAGGCCCGCGGTGGCCGCGATGATCGCCGCACCCCCGAGGCCGATCAGCCACGGCTTCCAGAACACGACGCCCATCCCGGCGAGCGCGGCGGACAGCGCCAGCCCGAAGGGCCAGTAGCTGCCCGGGGAGAAGAAGCCGATCTCGCCGGCGCCCTCGTGGATCTCCGCGTCCTCGCGGTCCTCGGGACGCAGGTCGATCCGGCGCGCCACGAACCAGAAGTACAGCGCGCACATCATGCACAGCGTGCCGGACAGGATCAGGGCGACTACGCCGATCCAGTCCATGTGCTTCTGCGCCGCGTCGATGCTGTCCTCGGCGACCATGTAGTGCTCGGAGTACCACGCGTAGAACCCGGCCGACGCGTAGATGAACACGGCGACCATGCCGAAGATCTTGTATTCGGTCCTCATCGGTTACGCCCCGCTCAGCTCGTCGTGCGCGCGTCGCGCTTGGTGGTGAACGGCGAGGTCGTCGTCGCGATCGGCTCCTCGCCGGCGGCCTCGAGCGCCTCGGGGGTGCTCTTGCCGGCCTTCTTCGCGGCGAGGAACTTCTCGTAGTTCTCCGGCGAGACCGCGCGAAGTTCGAAGTTCATCATCGAGTGGTACGTGCCGCACAGCTCCGCGCACCGGCCGACGAACGCGCCCTCACGCTTGACCGTCACCTGGAACTTGTTGGTGACCCCGGGGATCTGGTCGCGCTTGAACAGGATCTCCGGCACCCAGAACGAGTGGATGACGTCCTTGCTGACCTGCTTGAACTCGATCGTCTTGCCGACCGGCACCACGAGGACCGGCACGTAGTCGGTCGAGCCGATGGTGTCGACGGGCTGGCCGTCGGGGCCGTTCTGGCCGAGGTAGCGGAACTGCCAGTTCCACTTGAAGGACACGACCTCGACGGTGACCGCCGGGTTCGGGTCGATCTTGTTCACGTACGTCTGCGCGATCGCGGTGTAGTAGAACAGCACGGCGACGATGAGGAAGGGCAGTACCGAGTACAGCACCTCCATCGGCGCGTTGTACCGCGTCTGCGGCGGCAACGCGTCGCCCTTCTTCCGGTAGCGCACGATGCACCAGAAGATCAGGCCCCACACCAGGATGCCGACGATGAACGCGGCGATGACGGAGCCGATCCACAGGTCGTACATGCGCTCGGACTGCGGGGTGATGCCACCCTTGGGCCAGCCGAAGTGGAACGCGTCGTCGACCGTGCAGCCGCCGAGCAGCACCACGAGGGCGACGCCACCAGCGGCCAGTCCGGCGATACGCCGCAGGCCCATCCCATGACCGGGAGAGTTGTCGACCACCGGCTCCTGCCTCCTTGGAACGCCGCGAACACCGAATACGGCAAGGTCGTCTTGACGGTCGCAGAGTACTTGACTACGGACACCCGACCTGGCTGGGGGTCGGCGTGTCCGGCCCCGAACAAAGGTCGGGCGTAGCCCCGCGCGCGTTCGCACAGGCTACGTTCAGGGTATGCGCAGCGGCTATCTCGACGCGGCCTCATCGGCTCCTTTGCACCCCGTGGCGCGGGAGGCCTGGGCCGCGGCCCTCACCGACGGCTGGGCGGACCCCGCCCGGCTGTACACCCAGGCCCGCCGCGCCCGTCAGCTCCTCGACGCGGCCCGCGCCACGACCGCCGAGTGTCTCGGGGTGCGCCCCGACGAGCTGACGTTCTGCGCCAGCGGCACCCAGGCCGCGCACCTGGCGATCGAGGGCGCCCGCCGGGGCCGCCGCCGCGAGACCGTCGCGCACTCGGCCGTCGAACACTCCGCCGTCCTGCACGCCGCCGCCCTCGGCCCCGCCGTCGAGGTGCCCGTCGACCGGCTCGGCCGGGTAGACCTCGCCGCCTGGTCGGCCGCGATCGACCCTGAGACGGCCGTGGCGGCCCTGATGAGCGCGAACCACGAGGTGGGTACGGTCCAGCCGGTCGCCGCCGCTGCGGAGGCCTGCGCGGCGCACGGCGTCCCCCTGTACGTGGACGCCGCCCAGTCCCTCGGCCGGATGCCGGTACCCGTCGGCTGGTCCCTGCTCTCCGGCAGCGCGCACAAGTGGGGCGGCCCGCCCGGCGTCGGCCTGCTCGTCGTGCGCAAGGGCACCCGCTGGCGCCGCCCGGGCCCCGCCGACGAACGCGAACCGGGCCGGGACCTGCCCTCCATCGTGGCGGCCGCGGCCTCGCTGCGCGCCGTGCTCGCCGAGGCCGACGCGGAGGACACCCGGCTGCGGGCCCTCGTCGCCCGGATCCGCTCCGCGGTGGCGCGGATCCCGGACGTCGACGTGATCGGCGACCCGGACGACCGGCTGCCGCACCTGGTGACCTTCTCCTGCCTGTACATCGACGGCGAGGCCCTGCTGCACGCCCTCGACCGGCGCGGCTTCGCCGTGTCCTCCGGTTCGAGCTGCACGTCGTCGACCCTGCACCCGAGCCACGTACTCGTCGCGATGGGCGCCCTGAGCCACGGCAACGTCCGGGTGTCCCTGCACCGGGAGACCACCCCGGACGACGTCGACGGGTTCCTCGCGGCCCTGCCGGAGGTCGTCGCCGGACTGCGGAAGGAGGCCGGGGTGTGACGATCACCATCGACTGCCTCGGTCAGCGCTGCCCGCTGCCCGTGATCGCCCTGGCCAAACGGCTACCGACCGTGGACGTGGGCGACGTGCTCCGGGTGCTCGCCGACGACCCGGCCGCCGCCAACGACATCCCCGCGTGGTGCCGGATGCGGGGGCAGGAATACGTCGGCGGGCACACCGTGAACGGTGCGCCCGCCTTCGACGTGCGACGAACCAGCTGACCACGCGGAGCCGCCCCCTCGTCCGGCGGCTCGGGCCGCGACCCTCAGCCGGCCGAAAGCCGGAACCAGGCCGCGCCCCTCAGCCCGACGGCGGCGCGCGGAGCCCGGGCCCCGACCGGCGGGACTACGCCCCGAGGAACGGCCGCACCTCGGCGGCGGCCACGTCGCCGTAGGAGTCCGCGAGCCGCTCCAGGAACCCGGCCGGCTTCACCTCGTACTCCTGCGTCCCGACCGTCTCCAGCACCAGCGTGGCCAGCAGCGACCCGATCTGCGCGGACCGCTCCAGCGGCAGCCCCCACGACAGCCCCGACAGGAACCCGGCCCGGAACGCGTCACCCACGCCGGTCGGGTCGTACGCCGCGATCTCCTTGGCCACCGGCACGTGGATCCGCTCCATGCCCCGCCCGGTGATCTCCACGCCGTCCTTGCCGAGCGTGGTGACCCGGATCTCGACCTTCGCCAGCACCTCGGCGTCGGACAGCCCCGTCTTGCTCTCCAGCAGGCTCTTCTCGTACTCGTTCGTGAAGAGGATCTTCGCGCCCTCGATCAGCCGCAGCGCGTCGTCGCCGCTCATCCGGGCGAGCTGCTGCGACGGGTCCGCCGCGAACGGGATCCCGCGCTGCCGGCACTCGTCGGAGTGCCGCAGCATCCCCTCGGGGTCGTTCGCGCCGACGAGGACGAGGTCGAGCCCGCCCACCCGGTCCGCGATCGGGCCCAGCTCGATCTCCCGGGCCTCGGACATCGCGCCGGCGTAGAACGAGGCGATCTGGTTCATGTCGTTGTCCGTGGTGCACACGAACCGCGCGGTGTGCGCGATCTCGCTGATGTGCACGGAGTCACAGTCGACCCCGTGCCGGCGCAGCCAGGACCGGTAGTCGTCGAAGTCGGCGCCGACCGCACCGACCAGCAGCGGGTTGAGGCCCAGCTGGCCCATCCCGAAGGCGATGTTGGCCGCGACCCCGCCCCGGCGGACCACCAGGTCGTCGACGAGGAAGGACAGCGAGACCTTGTGCAGCTGGTCCGCGAGGAGCTGCTCCGCGAACCGCCCCGGGAAGTGCATGAGGTGGTCGGTGGCAATCGAACCTGTGACTGCGATCTTCATCGATAGACCTTTCGGGTACGGACAACGCCGCGACAGAGTACCGAACATGCGAAAAGCCCCGCCAGAAGCAGGGCTTTTCATCCTCCCGCGACGCTGGTCGCCCAGCGTCACGCGATGGAGGGATATTGCCTAGTGGAACGAGTCGCCGCAGGCGCAGGAGCCGCCGGCGTTCGGGTTGTCGATGGTGAAACCCTGCTGGTCGATCTTGTCGACGAAGTCGATCGAGGCACCCGCGAGGTACGGGATGCTCATCCGGTCCACGACGACCTCGAAGCCGTCGTACTCGCTGACGACGTCGCCGTCGAGCGAACGCTCGTCGAAGAAGAGCTGGTAGCGCAGGCCAGAACAACCGCCCGGCTGCACCGCGATCCGCAGGCGCAGGTCCTCACGGCCTTCCTGCTCGATCAGGGCCTTGACCTTGGCGGCGGCGGCGTCAGTGACGCCGACGTTCTCAGCCTTGACCTCGGTCTTCTCGGTGGTCTCCGAAACGGTCACGTTGGTACTCCCTGGCGTGCCTGGTGATAGGTCCGCCTCGTACAACGTCCGTCGTCGCGGCGGTATTTCTCATGGTCGCACATGTCGGGGGACACAACCCAGCCCGAGGCCGTTACCTGCCCCACTGTTCGGCGAGCCGGGCACCGATGGCGAAAAGCCCCACCGTGGGCTCCGCCATCGCTCGGCCGACGTCCCCGAAGTGGTCCACGAGCGAGTGGATCTCCGTGACGCCCGCCGCGGCCGCCTCCTTCCGGCCCACCGTCGAGCGGCCCGCGACCACGACGCACGGCGCGCCCTGCTCGCCGGCGGCCTCCGCGACCCCGGCGACGACCTTCCCGCGCAGCGACTGCGAGTCGAACGAGCCCTCCCCGGTGATCACCAGGCCGACCCCGTCCATGGCCGCGTCCAGGCCGATCAGGGCCCTGACCAGGGTGATACCGGACTCCCGGCGCCCGCCGAGCGCGAAGATCGCCGCCCCGATCCCCCCGGCGGCACCCGCACCCGGGGCCTGCCCGACCCCGTTGCCGAGGACGCCGCCGAAGCGCTCCAGCGCCGCGTCCAACCGCAGCACGTCCTCCCGGGAGGCGCCCTTCTGCGGCCCGAACACGTTGCTCGCCCCGTGCAGCCCCGCCAGCGGGTTGTCCACGTCCGTGGCGGCGACCAAGGTCACACCGTCCAGCTTCGGCGAGCCGACCAGCGCCGCGCACCGGGCCAGCGCCGCCCCGCCCGGGGGCAGCGGCACCCCTTCGGCGTCCACGGGCACCAGGCCGAGCGCCGCGAGCATCCCCGCGCCGGCGTCGTTCGTCGCCGAGCCGCCCAGGCCGATCACGACCTCGGTGGCCCCCGCGTCCACGGCGGCCCGGACCAGCAGCCCCAGCCCGTGCGAGGACGTCACGTTCGGGTCGCGTTCGGCCTCGGTGAGCAGGTGCAGGCCGGTCGCCTGGGCGCTCTCGACATAGGCGGTGCTCCCCACGAGCAACACCGAGCCGGGTACCGGCCGGCCCAGCGGGTCCGTGGTGGCCACCGGGAGGACGGAACCGCCCAGAACCCCCAGTACCTCCAGAAATCCCGGCCCTCCGTCGGCCAGCGGCCGGCAGATGATCTCGTCGTCGGCGATACTCGCCCAGCCCGCCCGGAGGGCCTCGGCGACGTCGGGTGCCGACAGCGTGCCGGCGAACTTGTCAGGGCAGATGAGAACTCGCACACACCGATCCTCGCACCCGCCCCCGATGCCGGGCACGGATCACCCGCGCGTCCCACCCCGTGGCAGGATTGGGGCGTGACTCAATGGCAGGAACCCTCCCCGACGGCCACCGCGCTCCTGTTGCTCGGTCGGGGCAGCGACCCCGGCTCCGAGCGCGGTGTCGACTGCCCCGGCGACCTCCCCGCCCCCAGCGACCCCGGCCTGGTGGAGCGCGCCCGCGCCGCCAAGGCCGCCCTCGGCGACCGGGTCTTCGTCCTCGGCCACCACTACCAGCGCGACGAGGTCATCGAGTTCGCCGACGTGACCGGTGACTCGTTCAAGCTGGCCCAGCAGGCCGCGGCCCGCCCCGACGCCGAGTTCATCGTGTTCTGCGGCGTGCACTTCATGGCCGAGTCCGCCGACATCCTCACCACCCCCGCCCAGCGGGTCGTGCTGCCCGACCTGGCCGCCGGCTGCTCCATGGCCGACATGGCCGTCCTCGGCCAGGTGGAGGACTGCTGGGACGCCCTGGCCGACCTGGGCATCGCCGACCGCACCGTCCCCGTGACGTACATGAACTCCTCCGCCGACATCAAGGGCTTCGTCGGCCGCAACGGCGGCGTGGTGTGCACCTCCTCCAACGCCAAGCGCGCGCTGGACTGGGCGTTCGAGCGCGGCGAGAAGGTGCTGTTCCTCCCCGACCAGCACCTGGGCCGCAACACCGCCGTCCTCGAGATGGGCCTGACCCTCGACGACTGCGTGCTGTACGACCCGCACAAGAAGAACGGCGGCCTCACCGCCGAGCAGCTGACGAACGCGAAGATGATCCTGTGGCGCGGGCACTGCTCCGTGCACGGCCGGTTCACCCTGGAGAACGTCCAGGAGGTCCGCCGCCAGCGCCCCGACGTCAACGTGCTCGTGCACCCCGAGTGCCGGCACGAGGTCGTCCAGGCCGCCGACTACGTGGGCTCGACGGAGTACATCATCCGGGCCCTCGACGCCGCCGAGCCCGGTTCGTCCTGGGCCATCGGCACCGAGCTGAACCTCGTCCGCCGCCTGGGCAACGCCCACCCGGACAAAGAGGTCATGTTCCTCGAGAAGACCGTCTGCTACTGCTCGACGATGAACCGGATCGACCTGCCGCACCTGGTCTGGTCGCTGGAGGAGCTCGTCGCCGGCCGGATCCCCAACCAGATCACCGTCGACCCGGAGACCTCCCGGCACGCCCGGGCCGCCCTGGACCGGATGCTCGCCCTGCCGTAGCGCGAGGCCGCCCCACACCTGGCGCGGGGCGGTTGGGCCATGGCGCGCGGCCCCCGGACCATGCCGCGGGGCCGCCCCACCGTGACGCTCAGCCGCCCGCGCCGTAGCGGTCGGTCGCGGCGGGGCCGGGTGGTCGGTGCCCCCGCGTTCGCCACGGTGCCGCCCCGCCGGCGGTAGCGATCCACGACACGTCGCCGACCGCGTGGGCCGTCGATGTGTGCGGGTATGCTCGGCCTTTGTGTGTCAGCAAGCCGGCGACCAGGTGGAGGCAACGTGACCGAGGACATGCTCGTGGTGCACGGAGGTGCGCCGCTACGGGGCGAAGTCCAGGTCCGGGGCGCGAAGAACCTGATCTCCAAGGCGATGGTGGCCTCGGTGCTCGGCACCGGCGTCAGCCGGCTCTACGACGTCCCCAACATCAGTGACGTCGGCATCATCCGGGGCCTCCTGGAGCTGCACGGCGTCCGGGTCGACACGGGTCCCGAGGGCGAACTCGTCTTCGACCCGAGCAACGTCGAGCGCGCCAGCACCGACGAGATCAACGTGCACGCCGGCTCCAGCCGGATCCCGATCCTGCTCTGCGGCCCGCTGCTCCACCGGCTCGGCCACGCGTTCATCCCCGACCTGGGCGGCTGCAAGATCGGTGACCGGCCGATCGACTTCCACCTGGAGGCGCTCCGCCAGTTCGGCGCGACGATCGACAAGACGCCCGACGGGCTGCACCTGACCGCGCCCGAGCGGCTGCGCGGCACCAAGTTCGACCTGCCGTACCCGAGCGTCGGCGCCACCGAGCAGGTCCTGCTCACCGCCGTGCTGGCCGAGGGCATCACGGAGCTGCGCAACGCGGCCGTGGAGCCCGAGATCGTCGACCTGATCTGCATCCTGCAGAAGATGGGCGCGATCATCAAGGTGCACACCAACCGGGTGATCGAGATCCACGGCGTGGACAAGCTCGGCGGGTACAACCACCGCCCGATCCCCGACCGGATCGAGGCCGCCAGCTGGGCCGCCGCCGCGCTGGCCACCAAGGGCGACGTGTTCGTCAGGGGCGCCAACCAGGTCGACATGATGACCTTCCTGAACACGTTCCGGTCCGTCGGCGGCGCCTTCGAGGTGCTCGACGCGGGGATCCGGTTCTGGCACCCGGGCGACGAGCTGAAGGCCGTGGCCCTGGAGACCGACGTGCACCCCGGCTTCATGACCGACTGGCAGCAGCCGCTCGTCGTGGCGCTCAGCCAGGCCCGCGGCCTGTCGATCGTGCACGAGACGGTGTACGAGCGCCGGTTCGGCTACACCGAGGCCCTGAACAAGATGGGCGCCAACATCCAGCTGTACCGGGAATGCCTCGGCGGCACCCCCTGCCGCTGGGGCCGCCGGAACTTCCTGCACTCCGCGGTCATCGCCGGCCCGAGCAAGCTGTACGCGGCCGACCTGGAGATCCCCGACCTGCGGGCCGGCTTCAGCCACGTGATCGCGGCCCTGGCCGCCGAGGGCACGTCCCGGGTCTACGGCGTCGACCACTACATCGTCCGGGGGTACGAGGACTTCGACGGCAAGCTCGCCGCCCTCGGCGCCCGCACCGAACGCCCCGCGTAGCCTCCCCCGTTTCCGGCTACTCTCGCAGGAGAGCTAGCTACCGAGAAAGTGTGCCTTCTGTGTTCAGTCGCCGCGAAAAGACCGAGGATGCGCCCGTGACCGAGGTCACCACCGACGCCGTGCCCGCCGAGGGCGAGGCCCAGGCCGGAGTCAAGAACCGCACCCCCGGCAAGGGCCGGCCGACCCCCAAGCGGAGCGTCGCGCAGTCCCGCAAGCCCGTCGAGCCGCCGCCGACCAACCGCCGCGAGGCCGCCAAGCGTGCCCGCGCGATCCGGATGGCCGACCGCGCCGACGAGCGGGCCGGCATGCTGCGCGGCGAGGAGAAGTACCTGCTCCCCCGCGACCGCGGCCCGGAGCGCAAGCTCGTCCGCGACATCGTCGACTCCCGCCGCACCGTCGGCACCTGGTTCTTCGCCGCCGCGCTGCTGATCCTGGTCGGCACCAACCCGGCCTGGCCCCTGATCGTCCAGACGACCTCGCAGCTGCTCTGGCTCGTGATCGCCGTCCTGTTCGTCGGCGACTCGGTCCTGCTGTCGCGCAAGGTGAGCAAGCTGGTGTGGGAGCGGTACCCCAAGTCGGAACAGCGCAAGCCCGGCCTCTTCCTGTACGCGATCATGCGCTCGATCACCTTCCGCAAGCTGCGGATGCCGAAGCCCGCCGTCAAGATCGGCGACGCGATCTAGCCCTCCGCACCACGAGAGCCCGCCCAGCACCCGCCGGGCGGGCTCCTTCGTCCCCACGGGCACCCCGCACCGCGCACAGATCGACGACCGGACCATCACCACCAGGTCCCGGCACCCGCGTCACACGGCCCCCTCGGCAACCAGCCGCGACCCGTCCATCGGGCCGTGCCGACGAGCGTTGTTCGTGGGTGCCGGTGGTGTGGGTTTCCGGCGTTCCGACCACCGGTGCCCCCTTTACGCGCCGCAGCGGCAGGTGAGCCAGTGACGCCTCTCACCTGGTTCTTTTGTGCCGGCGGGCCCGGTCGGGCCATGATGCGGGGGTGACCGCAACCCCCTCCAGGGCGGAGCCGCCCCAGATCGCCGGCGAGAAGACCAGCCTCAGCGGGTACCTCGACTTCCACCGCACCACCCTCGAACTCAAGTGCGCCGGGCTCACCGCCGACCAGCTCCGGGACCGCCCCGTCACCCCGTCCAGGCTGTCCCTGCTCGGCATCATGCGCCACCTCGCCGACACCGAACGGCTCTGGATCGCCAACCGCTACGGTTCCCTCGACCTCCCGCCGCTCTACTTCAGCGCGGCCAACCCGGACGGCGACTTCGAAGACCTCAACACCGCAGAACCCTCCGCGGTACTGACCACCTGGCGCGAAGCCTGTGACCTCTCCCGGGACATCGTGTCCGCGGCCTCCCTCGACGACCTGGGCGTACGCGCCGACGGCACCTCCGTGACCCTCCGCTGGATCCTGCTCCGCGTCCTCGAGGAGTACGCCCGCCACAACGGCCACGCCGACCTACTCCGCGAGAGCCTCGACGGCAGCACCGGCGTCTGAGGACGGCCAGGACGGCAGCAGCGCCCGTAGCGGGCACGACACAGGCCCGACCTCGGGGAGGATCGGGCTCGGAAACGCCTCAGGGGCCCACCATTTCTGGTGAACCCCCAACAGAACGAAGGCCCAACCCCGATCGGGGTTGGGCCTTCGTTGAAGTTGTGTCCGGCGGCGTCCTACTCTCCCACCCCGTCCCCAGGGCAGTACCATCGGCGCTGAAGGGCTTAGCTTCCGGGTTCGGAATGTGACCGGGCGTTTCCCCTTCGCTATGACCGCCGTAACTCTCTCAGAACAACAGCACCCGCACTGTTCTCATCCGGGGATGAGAATGGTGGGGGTTGTTTT